>QBVU01000003.1 GCA_003284275.1 Pelagibacteraceae bacterium AG-313-A04
ATTTAGGGGTTCGCCAGAGGGATACGGAGCTAAAGTTCCTGTGATAAAAATGATGATGAATTCTGCAATCATGGCAATTGGAATTACAGTTGGAAAAATAATTATTTCATTATTATCAGCTTTTGCATTTGTTTATTTTAGATTTCCATTCAGGAATTTATGTTTTTGGTTAATCTTTATTACTCTAATGCTTCCAGTTGAAGTAAGAATAGTTCCAACTTACGAAGTTGTTGCAAACTTAAATCTATTAAACTCTTACACCGGATTAATCTTCCCATTAATTGCATCCGCAACAGCAACTTTTTTATTTAGACAATTTTTTATGACCATACCTGATGAAATGGTTGAAGCAGCTAGAATGGATGGCTGTAGTCCAATGCGTTTCTTTTTTGATATACTAGTTCCAATAAGCAAAACTAATATTGCAGCTCTATTTGTTATTTTATTTATTTTTGGTTGGAACCAATATTTATGGCCATTATTAATGACGACCGATCCTGACATGAGAACTATTGTAATGGCTATTGACTCAATGATACCTACAGGCGATGACTATGCACACTGGCCAACGGTTATGGCAACAGCAATGTTAGCTATGGTTCCACCAGTCATAGTAGTAATAAGTATGCAAAAGTTTTTTGTTAAAGGTTTATTAGAAAGCGATAAATAATGTCTCAAATTAGTTTACAAAATTTAAAAAAATCTTTTGGAAAAACTCAGGTTATTCATGATCTGAGTATTGATGTAAAAGATGGTGAACTGATTGTAATAGTTGGGCCATCAGGTTGTGGTAAATCAACATTATTGAGAATGGTTGCGGGGTTAGAGGATGCTAATGAAGGAAATATTTTAATTGATAATAAAAAAGTAAACGAGCTTGAACCTATGGAGCGAAACATTGCTATGGTATTCCAAAATTACGCTCTTTATCCTCACATGACTGTATTTGGTAATATGGCTTATGGTTTAAAAATCGCAAAAGTGCCAAAAGAAGAAATTGAATCTAGAGTTCAAAAAGCAGCTGAAATTTTAGAGCTTGGAGAATTATTAGAGAGAAAACCAAATCAACTATCTGGTGGACAAAGACAAAGAGTTGCTATGGGAAGAGCAATTGTAAGAAATCCTGTAGCCTTTTTATTTGATGAGCCTTTATCAAATCTTGATGCAAAACTAAGAGTTCAAATGAGATTAGAGATTAAAAAACTTCAAACTCAATTAAAAACTACTTCTCTTTATGTAACGCATGATCAAGTCGAAGCGATGACACTAGCAGATCGAATGATTGTAATGAATGAAGGTAATGTAGAGCATATTGGGACACCTTTAGAAGTTTACACTAAGCCTAGAACTTTATTCACGGCTCAATTTATCGGAAGTCCAGCAATGAATATATTAAAAGGTAACTGTCAAAATAATAAAGTGAGTTTTGCAAACAAAGCTTCAATCTCAATTAATTCAAAATTTAGCGGACCAGTTAATGTAGGTATGCGACCTGAAGATTTTCAATTAGATCCAAATGGTCCAATAAAGTTAAAAGTTGAGCTTGTAGAGTTGATTGGAGCGAATACACTTATTCATGGTAAACTTGAAAACAGTGATGAAATTTTAGTTGCAAGTATCTCAGGTGTTGTTAAAGAAGATACTATTGGAAAAAACATAAATCTTTCCATTCAAAATGACAAACTACACCTGTTTGATACTAATACTGATTTGAGGATTAATTGATCAATCCATTTTTAACGAAACCTAATTACATCAGAATATACGGCCACAGGGGAGCAAGAGGTGATATTGTTGAAAACTCAATCTCTGGTTTTAAATATACTTTTGATCTTGGTATCAAAGCAGTTGAATTTGATGTTGTAATTTCAAAAGATGACATACCTGTATTATTTCATGATTACCGGTTAAACCCTGATTTAGTTAAAGATGCTTCAGGAAACTGGATCACAGACAAAACTATGAAATTGGTAGACTTAACTTATGATGAAATAAGTAAGTATAATATTGAAAGTATAAAGCCTGAAACAAAGTACGCAAACAGATTTAAAAATCAAAAATCTGCTAAGGGTGAGAGAATACCTAAATTAACAGATTTTTTTAAATTAGTTACCGAAGAAAAGTATAAAGACGTATTTTTAAATCTAGAGATTAAATCAACTCCTACACAAGAAAATGTAACACCTGATCCTGAAAAAATGGTTTCCTTAATTCTCAATGATATAAAAGATTTTAAACTCGAGGACAGAACTTTAATCACTTCTTATGATTTTAGAATTCTTTACGCTCTTAAAAAACAAAATCCAAATATTTTAAGAGGATTTATTACCCTGCAACAAGGTCTTTCAATCACTAAAAAGAATATTTATGAAAACTCTCCGTGGATGGTTAAAAATTATCCAATGGAAGAATTATTTTTGCTTCCTAATATAATTAAATCATTAGAAGGGCATGTGTGGAGTGCTTTCTACCGAGATATTACAAAACAAAATGTAGAATTAGCACATAAACATGGTCTAGCCACTTGTGTTTGGACAGTGAATAGAGAACAAGATATCGTTCGAATGATTGAGTACGGTGTAGACGGAATTATAACTGACTATCCAAAAAAAGTTCAAGAAATTTGTAAAGCAAAAAATATTTCTTGGTTTTAATTCTAAAACTTGATTTTTTTACTTTCTTGATATAAATACACGCATGGCAAAAAAAAAATATCAGAGAAATTGGTTAGAAAGAAAATTGGATGAATACAATCATACAATGGAACTTATCAGGACTATTCTGCCTTTTTTAATCCTTTTGCTACAAATTTACATACTTACTAAACTCATTTAACACTTAGCCAAATATCAGCTATAATCTAAAGATGACTTTGTTGTTTTTATCACTAGCAGCTATTATCGCTATTGTTGTAATTTTAGTATCTGCAAAGCATATTAAAGCTGGATTTGAAGCAAGAAGTGAAGTCAAAGACCAAAAGACGAGTGAAAATGTTAGCCAAGAAGACGAAGAAATTTTAGATAAATTAAAAGAAAAAAACCTATCTCCTGAAGACCTTAAAAAAATTTATGAAGATCTTCAGAAGAAAAAATAGTCTTGATTATTAAAATAATCCTTTAGGAATTATAAAGTAATGTATCGCAAGCACGATTGCTACCGAGACACTTAATCCAAATATCATTTTAACAAAGTCTTTTCCAATCAATGGAAACACATATTTGAATTTATAATCCTTGTTCATAGTTGAAATTGCCAACTCTCTTCCACACAATAAGCCTACGAACACCCATGTCGTTGACATTGGTAAATCATTCAACTCTTTGAAGTAGAAAAGAACTGCAGCATAAATCACGTTGATGATCGTTGCTGATCGAGCATATCTCGTTCCAGTTTTTTCTAATACAACCTGTTGTATCGAGCCGCCTTTAATATAGAAGATATAAAAAAGTAAAGCGGTAAAGTATGTTATTACAATTAAAAGTAATGAAAAATCTAATTGTCTAGGTAAGTACACAGCAATGTTTGCAACATCATGTGATAACCAAACCCACCATAACCAGCCTGAAGATACCCAAACTGAATTTCGCCAAAAAGCAATCCATTTATCTCCTTTAACTTCATCAAGTTTCTCATTAATAAATTTAGAAACTGCAATCCAACAGAAGTAAGCAACTGTTGCCGCTATACCATATCCCACAATACTTTTTACGAGCATTTTTTCTAAAACAACTGTTGAGGCAAAGGCAGATAAAACTAAAAAAGTTGTAGATACTGGAATACCTATTCTTGTTAGTAGCAATAGAATTCCAGGCGCAACTGCATGGTACCACTGAATTTCTTGGAAAGGTATTCTTGTTAATCTTCCATAAGAAATGTCTCCATCATTACTGTACCAACCCCATGTTATTGCAAAAATCATTACTAGTGATGCAGCACTTGCGAGCGTGTACCATTTAAACCATTTTTGTTTTGAGGCAATAAAAGTTCCGAGTGTTTGTATAGAGTCGTTAGCGATTACACTATAACCTGCTAATCCGAACCCTATAATCGTGTATATTAACGTAAGTTCCATATTATTTCCTTTTTGTCATTTTTTTATTGTTATTCTTGACATCCGAATCGTCATACTTAATAGAACTTTTAAAGGATGTTAAAAGTTAATCTAGTAAAGAATTTATTAATTTTTTTTTTTGAAAAGGCCTTGGATCGCTTATAAAAATTTTAAGATAAAAATCAAATTTTAATTTTTTTTAAACAAATAACTTGTATTTTGATATTTCACGCAATCATTTCACGGGGTTTTTTAATTAAAAATAATTTGATAAAAACCTATTAAGAATAAAGGAATTTGTAATCCGAAGTTTGTAAGAATAGCTTTATCTTTTGAGAGAAAACCAGCAATCGTCCAACCTACAACTCCTGCACCATGAAACATAATATTAATAGGGTACATATTAAGATTGGTAAGCAGTATTCCTATTAGTACTAAAAAAGTACTTAACCACTTAAGGTATTTTTTAATAAATTCCATTTGAGTTTGAATTAACCTGAGGCCTTAACTTTTTTCTCAATAAATTCTGGAATGTCATCTTCTTTATCAAGAACCTCTTCTTTTGTGCCTTTAGGTTGAAATGCATATAAAACGTGCAATTTACAATAAGGGAATTCTCCTTCAGGTTTTCTCCCGCAGAAATAAAACTTTTCTTCATTAGGGTGTCCTATAGGCCATTTACAGGTTTGATCAGTTAACTCCTCTAAAGACTTAGGGTTTTCTGGTTCAAAATTTTTATCGAGTAAAATTGATTGAAATTTAGCTTTCCTTGAAATGGGGGCAGATCCTCTTCTTACAGGTCTATTAACCGATGTTGATGATTGACTTGATTGTTTAGAAGGAGCTCTCGCTTCTAAGTTTAATCTGTGAGCTTTACCAATAACCGCGTTTCGTGTGGTGTCACCTAGAGCTTCAGCTATCTGACTTGCAGTATGGCCTTTAGTCCAGAGTTCTTTTAATTTAGCGACTTTTTCTTCTGTCCAACTCATAGTATATAATTACAATATTTAGTAATTATGAAAAACTTAGGACATAATATTGGGGTTTAAAACATTAAAAGACCTTAAAGCTGTGAGTAGTTTTAGTTGTGCACAGTTTTTTTAATAAGAGGTTATAAGACTATCAATGGTTGAAATTACAAAAAAATATAAAATTGGATCAAGAAGATTTGGATTAATAAATTGGGTTGGAGCTTGGACTTTATATAAAAAAGAAGTCTTAAGATTTTTAATAGTTTGGATACAAACTATTTTTTCTCCGCTTATTTCATCTTTACTCTTTTTACTAGTTTTATCTCTAGCAATTGGAGCAGATAGAGGAGATGTGCTGGGTGTACCTTTTATAACTTTTTTAGCGCCAGGGTTGATTTCAATGCAAGTCATTCAACAATCTTTTTCCCATTCATCTTCATCTTTTATGATTGGTAAAATACAAGGTAATATCGTTGATTTACTTTACGCTCCGCTATCAGCATCAGAGGTTACTCTTTCGGTTGCACTTGCAGCAGTTACAAGGAGTGTGATGATAGCAATAGTTTCTATTATTGTATTTAAACTCATTATAGATATTGAGATCAAAAATTATTTATTACTTATAGTATTTACTTTACTTTCCTCTTTCATTCTTGGAAACATAGGAATAATAGCGGGTTTATGGGCTGAAAAATTTGACCATATGGCAACGGTAACTAATTTTGTGATTGTTCCTTTATCTTTCTTATCGGGCACTTTTTATTCAATCGAAAGATTACCAGAAGTTCTGCAAATGATTAGTAAAGCGAATCCATTTTTCTATATGATAGATGGTTTTAGATACAGTTTTATTGGCAAAGCAGATGGATCAATTTTTATAGGATTGATATATTTGTCCGTGTTAAGCTTCGTTAGCTGGTTTGTTACTTACTTATTGTATAAAAAAGGATATAAAATTAAATCTTAAAAATGAGTGCAATTTTAAATACATATAATAGAAAAAGAGTCGCTTTTAATAAAGGTAAAGGCTCTTTCCTTTATGGGACAAATGGAAAAAAATATTTGGACTTTGTTCAAGGAATAGCCGTAAATTGTTTGGGCCATGCCAATAATTATTTAATTAATTCAATTTCTAAACAATCTAAAAAATTATGGCATGTTTCTAATGCTTTTATTATTCCTGAACAAGAAAGATTGGCTAAAAGATTGAAGCAAAAAACATTTGCTGATTATGTTTTTTTTCAAAATTCAGGAGCTGAAGCCACAGAGGCGGCAATAAAATTTGCAAGAAGATATTTTTATTCAAAGGGTCAACCAAAAAAAAATAGAATTTTGTGCATTAACAATAGTTTTCATGGAAGAACCCTTGCTACTATTTTTGCGAGTAATAGTAAAAAAGCTATAGAAGGTTTTGGACCAAAAGTTGATGGATTTGATCATTTTAATTTTGGCGATCATAAAAACTTGGAAAAATCAATTACAAGCAGAACTGCTGCAATTATGGTTGAGACTATAATGGGAGAAGGTGGAATTAAGGTAATACCAGATTATTGTTTAGTGGGATTAAGAAAATTATGTAATAAAAAGAAAATCTTATTAATTTTAGATGAAGTTCAGTGTGGCATAGGAAGAAGTGGAAAATTCTTTGCGTTCGAATATGCAAAAATAAAACCTGATATTGTGCCAATAGCAAAAGGAATAGGGGGAGGCTTTCCAATTGGAGCCGTACTAGTAAACAAAAAAGTAGCTTCGGGCATGAAACCAGGAACACATGGATCTACTTTTGGAGGAAACCCTTTGGCAATGAGTGCAGGCAATGCTGTGATGGATGTATTGTTTAAAAAAGGTTTTCTGAGCAGTGTAACTAAAAATGGAAATTATTTTTTACAAGGTCTTTATAAGCTTAAAGAAAAATACCCAAAAGTTATAAAAGAAGTCAGAGGAAAAGGATTATTAATTGGACTTTGTTTACACAAAGATCAAACTAAATTTATTCAAAAGTTAATGGACAATAAGCTTTTAACGGTAAGAGCTGCTGAAAATGTAGTCAGACTTTTGCCTCCTTTAAATGTCACAAAACAAGAAATAAATTTAGGTTTAAAAATATTAGATAAGGTTTGCAAAGACTATAGATGAAAAATTTTATAAATATATCTGACCATTCATCCAATGATCTAAGAGCTATTATCGATGAGGCAAAAGCTAGAAAGCTTAACAGAAAAAATTTAAATAAATCTGCACCGGATGAAGATAAACCTTTCGAAGGAAAATCTATGGCAATGATTTTTGAAAAGCCATCAACAAGAACTAGAATGTCTTTTGATATAGCTATTAAACAATTAGGAGGCTCATCGATTATTTTAAATCCGGATGGAATACATTATGGTAAAGGTGATGAAACATTAAAAGATACTGCAAAAGTTTTAACTGAATATGTTGATATTGTAATGCTAAGAACATCTTCTCATAAAAATCTCGAAGAGTTTGGAAAATATTTAGATATTCCAATTATAAATGGTTTGTCAGATATAGGGCATCCTTGTCAAATAATGTCAGATATTCTTACTTATGAAGAAAGCAATGGGAGTATAGCAGGTAAAACAATAGCCTGGTTAGGAGACGGAAATAATAATATGTCTAATTCTTTAATAGAAGCTGCAGGCAAATTTGATTTTCATTTAAAAATTGCTTGCCCCAAAAAATATTCTCCAAATAAAAAGATACTTAGTTGGGCAAAGAAAAATAAGGCAAATCTAATTGTGACAACAAAACCTGAAGAGGCTGTGAAAAATTCAGATTGTGTAATGACTGATAAATGGGTTTCAATGAATGATAAAGTTAATAAAAAAGCTAAGAAAAAAATATTAAAGCCATTTCAAGTAAATAAAAAATTAATGAGTAAAGCAAATTCAGATGCAATTTTTATGCATTGTCTCCCTGTTGGAAGAGGAGAAGAGGTTTCGGATGAAGTGATTGACGGAAAACAATCCGTTGTTTGGAGACAAGCTTTAAATAGAGTGCATGCTCAAAAAAGTATAATAAAGTGGTGTCTTGATTAAGGTAAAGGTTTTGGACTTTTGCTTTTAGAGTTCATGTATAAAATTACAGACGCTCTATCTTTTTCTTTTCGTAATCCAGCAAAAGCCATTTTCGTTCCTTTTATATGAGCTTGAGGTTTTATCAAGTAGCTATTCATTTCTTCGAAAGACCATTCTTTTCCATGAGCTATCATTGCTTTAGAATATTTATAATCACTAATTGATCCTGAAGTTCTACCAATAACCCCCCATAGGTTTGGTCCAATCATATTTTTTCCACCAGCTGCAATTTGATGGCAGGCAGTGCATTTTTTAAAAACTTTTTCCCCGTGCGCTAGATCACCCATGGCTAAAAGAGCTTTTATATCTACTGCTTCTACAACTTTCGCTCCAGCACTGTCAGCTGAGGTATTAGCTGTAGCAACTTCTAAACCCTCAATTTTATAAGCTGACTCTTTTGGTTTTTCAACATGGAATAGTATATCTGTAAATTTTCCAATACCTATAATTATTAGCGCAGTAAGAAGAATTGCAGCTATAATTTTATTTATTTCAAAACTGTCCATAATTTTGATAAAACTTATTTGACGTATAACACGACTTTAGAAAAAAAACTTAAATTACTTAATTTTTTTTTGCGTCTTTGGGACGCATAATTATGAACAAAACTGTAATAATAATACCTTCACGGTTAGATGCTGAAAGATTGCCCAATAAGCCATTGGAACTCATAAACAATAAAGAAATGATTCTTCATGTTTATGAGGCTGCAAAAAAAACTAATTCAGAAGTGTATGTAGCAACCCCAGATAAAGAAATTATTGATGTTGTTAATCAAAATAAAGGAAAAGCAGTTAATACATTAATTGATCACCAAACTGGCACAGATCGAATTTATGAAGTTTTTAGAGATTATTTGAATAGCGAACCTAATCTAATTGTTAATTTGCAGGGCGATATGCCAAATATAGAACCTAAGGCCATATCAAACTTAATAAATTATATGCAAGAAGGAAATTGCGATATCGGTACTTTGGCCAGTTCATTTAGCTCTGATGATGAACTTGCAGATGAGAACAATGTTAAAGTAGCTGTCAAAGAACGATTAATTGATGGCAAGTTTAGTGAAGCGATAGATTTCTTCAGAGTAGACAAAAAAAAATATGAAAATTATCATCACCATGTAGGTATTTATGCCTTTACTAATAAAGCATTAGTAAGGTATGTAAGTTTAAAAAGATCTAAGCTTGAATTGGAAAGAAAATTAGAACAATTAAGAGCCCTTGAAAACGCAATGTCAATTCACGTTGGATATATTAACTCATCACCATTAAGTGTTGATACTAAAAAAGATTTAATGGAAGTTAGAAAAATTATGGAGAAAAGTAATTAAAATGAAAATAGGAATTCAAGGTGAGTTGGGAGCCTATTCTCATATAGCCGTAGAAAACCTTTACAAGGATGCAGATATCAAAACCTGCTCAACTTTTGAGGACACTTTTAAATTAGCTTATAATGATCCAAATTATAAGATCGTAATTCCGATCGAAAACTCTTTGGCTGGTAGAGTTGCCGATATTCATTATTTGCTTCCTAAATATAAATTACAAATCCACGGTGAGTATTTTCTTCCAGTTGAGCATAATTTATTGGGGAAATCTAACGCTTCAATAAACGATATTAAGTTTGTTAGAAGCCATGCTCAAGCAATTAGCCAATGTCAAAAAATTATCAATGAAAAAAATTTTAAATGTATCATTTCTGTAGATACAGCAGGTTCTGCAAAAGATTTAGCTAAAGGAGAAGATAAATCTATAGCAGCAATAGCATCTGAGCTTTCTGCTAAAATGTATAATCTAAAGATTTTAAAAAAAAATATTGAGGATGATAAAGGTAATGTTACGAGATTTTTGATAATGGGAAAAAATATTGAGCAACCAGAATATAATAGTGACAAAAAATTTTTAACAAGTTGCATTTTTAGAGTGAAAAGTGAACCTTCAGCGCTTTACAAATGTCTTGGTGGATTTGCAACTAATCAGGTCAACTTAACAAAACTTGAGAGTTTCTCAGTTAAAAATACATTTGACCAAGCTAATTTCTATTTAGATATTGAGGGTCATTTAGAGCAACCTAAAATAAAAAAGGCCTTAGAAGAACTAGGTTTCCATACTGAGACTTTAGATATACTTGGAGTGTACGAATCTTCAACTTTTAGGCAAAAATAGTCCACAAAATTTAAATCTAGTCTTGTAGTATTTAAATTGATCTTGATATACTCATATTGAGGTTGGCATCAGGTGGATGTTTCATAAACCCGGTCAGGTCTGAAAAGAAGCAGCCGTAGTGAAAATTTTTCAGGTTGTTGCCTGCCTCTTAAAAAAAATGACAAACAAAATTCTAGCACTAAAGTATAGACCACAAGAATTTAAGGATTTGATTGGCCAAGAAGTTATGGCTCAAACAATCATGAACGCAATAAAACTTGAAAAAACTCCTAACGCATACTTGTTAACAGGAATAAGGGGTGTAGGTAAAACTACTACGGCTCGTTTAATTGCAAAAGCTTTAAACTGTCAAAAAAATGAAAATTCAAAAATTAATTGTTCAAGCGAAAAATTCTGCCCAACTTGTCAAGAAATCATAAATTCAAATCACATAGACATTTTAGAAATGGATGCAGCATCTAAAACAGGAATAGATGATGTTAGAGAATTAATTGAAAATTCAAAATATAGCCCAACAAGCGCAAAGTTTAAAATTTTTATTATTGATGAAGTGCATATGCTATCGAAACAAGCATTTAATGGCTTATTAAAAACTTTGGAGGAGCCACCACCAAGTTTAAAATTTATATTGGCAACAACTGAGGTAAGAAAAATACCTGTTACAATTATTTCAAGATGTCAAAGATTCGATTTAAAAAGAGTAAGCGTAGATCAAATTAGCGAGCACCTAAAAAAAATTGCAGAGATAGAAAAAGGGAAAATATCTGAAGAGGCAATAAAGTTAATAGCGAGTACCTCAGAAGGTTCAGTTCGAGACTCAATATCACTGCTGGACAGAGCTCTGATACCCCAATCAATAAATGAAAATAAAAAAATTGAGGAAGCGGATATAAGGCTAATGTTAGGATTAGCAGATAAAAGTAAAGTTATTTCATTGTTTAAAGAAGTTTTGAGTGGAAATGAAAAAAGCGCATTAAATATATTAAAAGAATTAATAAATGATGGACTGGATGCTAAAAACTTTCTCAATGATATCTTAGAAGTTCTATATCTTTTTAGCAGAAGAATAAGTTTGGGGCCGATTGAAAAAGATACTTCGATCTCTGAGTCCGATGTGCAAATGATTGAGCAATATTCAAAAAATATTGATATGCAAGATATAGGTATTTTTTGGCAATTAACAATTAAAACTATTGATGATTTAAGAATTATTGGAAATGAAAATCTGACATTAGAAATGTACTTAATGCAATTAACACATCTTAAAAATATAGAAAATAGAGCTGAAATTTTAAATTTAGAAAGTGAAAACAACCAAATATCGAGAGATGCGTTAATTGGAAAAAAAATTGATGATAAATTAATTGATAATGTTCCTAATAAAATCAAAAATCAATTAAAGAACGTTAATCAAATAAAAACAAATCCAGTAAAAGATTTATTAAAAAAGAATCAGGGCACAAAAATTGAAATTACAAACTTTCAAGATTTGATTGATTTAGCAAATAAAGAAAAAGAAATAGAACTTAAGTATGATCTTGAAAGAAACGTAAAATTGGTAAGCTTTAACAAAGGAAAAATTGATATCAGCTTTAATGAAAAACTTAACAAAAATTTTATAAAAAATCTTTCAGAGAAATTACTGTCATGGACAGGAGATCGATGGATTATAACTTTAAGTAAAAATGTAAATGCAAAAAGTATTTATGAAAAAAGTTTAGAAAATAAAAGTAATATGATTGAAGAATTTGAAAAAAGCAAAGAAGCACTGGATATCCAAAAAGCTTTTCCAGATGCTAAATTAATAGATTTAATAGAAGAGGAGTAAATGAAAAATTTTTCTGATATGCTCTCAAAAGCAAAAGACATGCAAGAGAAAATGAAAGAGGCTCAAGATCAAATTAAAAAAATTGAAGTGGAGGGAGAAGCTGGAGGAAATCTTGTTAAAGTTATACTGTCAGGTGATTATGAATTAAAATCAATTACAATTAGTGATGCAGCAAAAAAAGAAAGCCAAGAAATTATCAATGATTTAATCATTGCCGCTTACAATAATGCAAAAGAGAACTTAAAAAAAAAATCTGCAGAAGAGCTATCAAAGGTAACGGGCGGACTAAACTTGCCTTTAGACTTTAAACTACCTTTCTAATGGATAACGAAATTCCAGAAATAAATGAATTAATTCAGCAATTTTCTAAATTGCCAGGCTTAGGTCCAAAATCAGCAAAAAGAATTATACTTAAATTGATTAATAATAAAGATAATATGGTCAAACCTTTGGCTAAATCTTTAGCAGAAGTTTATAAAAAAGTAGTTAGGTGTGCAGATTGTGGAAATTTAAAAATTATTGATAAAGTATGCATTTGCTCGTCTGATAACTCCTATGACAAAATATGTGTAGTAGAAAATTTAGCCGACATGTGGGTTATTGACTCTGCTAATATTTATAAGGGTCATTATCATATTTTAGGAGGAACTTTAAATTCTAACGAAAACTATGAACAAAAAAATCTTCTAATAGAGTCTCTTGTAAAAAGAATTAAGAAAAATAACTTGAAAGAAGTGATTATTGCAACAAGTGCAACAGTTGAAGGTCAAACTACAGCGCATTATATAGAGGATACAATTAAAAATGATAATCTTAAAATTACTAAGTTAGCGCAAGGTTTGCCTGTTGGCGGAGAAATAGAACAACTTGATGATGGAACTTTATTTTCAGCTTTTAAAAATAGAGTTCCAGTTACTGGCAGCTAATTAATATCTTTTTTTTCCAATCTTTTTTGATGAAGTAAAGGCTCTGTATAACCTGATGGTTGCTCACGACCTTTAAATACGAGATCACAAGCAGCGGCGAAAGCTACAGATTTTTCAAAATTATCCGACATTCTTTGATAAGCAGGATCATCTTCATTTTGTCTATCAACAATTTTAGCCATTTTCTTCATTACTTCCATTACTTGATCTTTTTTACAAATCCCATGATGTAACCAATTTGCAATATGTTGAGATGAAATTCTAAGTGTCGCTCTATCTTCCATAAGACCAACGTTATTTATATCTGGGACTTTTGAACAACCTACACCTTGATTGATCCATCTTACAACGTAACCTAAAATTCCTTGTGCGTTATTTTCTAACTCACGGTTAATGTCACTTACAGCCCAGTTAGGTCTATCTGCTTTAGGTATTTCCAAAATACCATCAAGTTTAGCTTTAGATCTAGATTTGATTTTATTCTGCTCCTCAAAAACATTAATTTTATGATAATGCAATGAATGCAAAGTAGCTGCTGTAGGTGAGGGAACCCATGCACAATTAGCCCCAGATTTTGGGTGACTTATTTTTTGATCCATCATATTTGCCATCTGATCTGGCATAGCCCACATTCCTTTTCCAATTTGAGCTTTACCTGAAAAACCACAACTTAATCCAACATCGACATTCCAGTTTTCATAAGTGTTAAGCCATGTAGATTTTTTCATGTCTCCTTTGAAGAGCATTGGCCCAGCTTCGAAAGAAGTGTGCATTTCATCTCCAGTTCTATCTAAGAAACCCGTATTAATGAAAACTATTCTATTCTTAACTCGTCTGATACATTCCTTTAAATTAACTGTTGTTCTTCTTTCTTCATCCATAATTCCAACTTTAATTGAGTATTTTTCAATTCCTAACGATTCTTCAACTTTTTCAAACAATGTATTAGTAAAAGCAACTTCTTCCGGACCATGCATTTTTGGCTTAACAATATAAACTGATCCAGTTCTTGAATTTTTTTTGTTTTTAAAATCATGAAGAGCACATAGCGTAGCTATGAATGTATCCATTATTCCCTCTGGAATTTCTGTTCCGTCTTTAAGTACAATTGCAGGGTTGGTCATTAAATGACCTACATTTCTATTTAATAATAAAGCTCTGCCATGAAGATTAATCTTATCTCCATCTTTTGAAATATAAGTTCTATCTGGATTCAATTTTCTAATAAATTTTTTTCCATTTTTTTCTATATTTGCAGTCAAATCACCTTTCATTAAACCTAGCCAGTTACGATAGCATTTTACTTTATCTTCAGCATCCACTGCTGCTACTGAGTCTTCATTATCAATTATGGTTGAAAGAGCCGACTCAACAACAAAATCTGATATTGAGGCTTTATCAATTTTTCCAATATAATGATTTGGATCAATTATAATATCAATATGTAAATTATTATTTTTTAATAATATTGAAGTTGGTTTTTCTTTTTCACCATTGTATCCAATAAATTGATCTTTATTTTTTAAATATAATTCTTTTTTTTCTAAAAGAAAAATTATGTCATTATTTTTAATTTTTATCCCAGAAATTTCATTCCAACTTCCATTTTCAAGAGGAATACTTTCATCTAAAAATTTTCTAACATAAGCTATAACTGTATGAGCTCTTTGTTCATCAAAATCCTTACCTCTCTTGCCAGGGATTACATCGGTTCCATACAAAGCATCATATAAGCTTCCCCACCTAGCGTTCGCTGCATTTAAAGCATACCTTGCGTTATCAACTGGCACAACAAGTTGAGGACCAGCTATTTTTGCTATTTCATCATCTACATTCGCAGTTTCAATATTGAAGTTATCTTTTTCTTCAACAATATAAGAAATAGATTTTAAAAATTCTAAATATTCTTTTTTATTATATTCTTTTCCTTTATTTTTTATATGCCATTCATCTATTTTTTTTTGAATATCTTCCCTTTTTTGTATCAATTTTTTATTTATAGGCGCGAGCTCATGAACAACTTTTTCGAAACTAGTCCAAAATTCCGCAGATTCGATATTTGTGCCTGGGATTATTTCGTTATTAACAAAATCTAATAATTTTGTATTTATTTTTAGCCCATATTTTTCAGTAATACTCATGCTGAACCGACCTTTACATTTAAATATAATATATTAATACTAGCATTATTAACTCAGTATGAAAAATTATTTAGAATTTGAAAAAGAAATTAAAGCGCTCGAACAAGAGGTTGACAGCTTAAAAAGCCCATTTGGCTCAGAGGGTATTTCTGAAGTTGACACACAAAAAATCAAAAAAACTCAAAATGAGATAAATGAAAAACTTAAAGAAACTTACAAAAATCTAAATAGCTGGCAAAGAACCCAAGTAGCCAGACATGAAGATAGACCTAAAGCTAATTTTTATATCAAAAAAATATTTTCTCAATTTACATTGTTATCTGGTGACCGTTATTTTGGAGATGATAAATCTGTAATTGCTGGATTTGGACTGATTGATAATAAATCTGTGCTGGTACTTGGTCAGGAGAAGGGCGAGGACTTAAATAGCAGAATTGAAAGAAACTTTGGGATGATGAGACCAGAAGGTTATAGAAAATGTATTAGGTTAATGAAGTTGGCAGATCGTTTTCAAATACCTGTAGTTAGCTTTATAGATACACCTGGAGCTTATCCAGGACTTGGCGCGGAACAAAGAGGACAAGCCTCAGCCATCGCAAATTCGATTGAATGCTGCATGTCATTAACGGTTCCAAATATTTCAATTATAATTGGCGAAGGTGGATCTGGTGGAGCAATTGCTTTAGCTTCATCTAACAAAGTTATCATGTTAGAAAATTCCATTTATTCAGTTATTTCTCCTGAAGGATGTGCATCGATACTTTGGAGAGACCCTAGCAAATCATTACAAGCTGCTGAAGCTATGAAATTAACAGCAAAAGATCTATTAAACTTAGGAGTTATTGACGAGATAATATCAGAACCATTGGGCGGCGCACATAGAGATCCTGAGATAATTGCTGGAGATATTAAACATTCAATACTTAAAAATTTAAAAAGTTTTGAAAATTTTAGCAAAGATCAAATTTATGAACATAGGAAGGCAAAATTTCTCCAAATAGGAAGAGATCAAGGTTTTAGCAAGTCGACAAATATAGAAGGTCGAGGGTTAAGCTATAAAGAGTCAAATTTGCAAAAAATCACCACTCATTTGGTTAAAAATAAACTAGTTTACAGTGGTTTAGGGCTTTTAGCAGCGGTAAGCTTAATTACTCTTTTATTTTAGTGATTGTTGCATAAAAACAATTCATTTAAATAATATTTTCTCCTATTGACTTTTATCACTCAAATCTATTTAAGGTGCAAATAACTAATCTTTGATTGGTTAAAGTTAATAATAATAAGGAAAAACTAAAACTATGAGTACACTAAAAGGTAAAGTAAAGTGGTTCAATGGCACTAAAGGATATGGTTTCATTGAAAGAGAAGACAAAGAAAAAGACGTGTTCGTCCATTCTTCAGCTGTTAGAGAAGCAGGTTTAAAATATTTAAACGAAGGTGATGAGTTAACGTTTGAAGTGGAGAGCACGGAAAAAGGTCCTTCAGCAGTAAAACTGCAGAAAACATCTTAATCTAAATTTCCAAAAATCACTGGTTAACGGGACATTAAGATAAGCTTAGCTTTTTTATTGTCCCGCTAATTCCCTCTTGAAAAAGACACATTTATTTCTTAAATAGTTTCTAATGATTATTGAAAAAAAATTATCTACACTTAGAACACATTCTCAAAGAATGCACGCTAGGCTATTGCTTAGCTTATAATCAAAAATATATAAATTTAACAAAAATTAGGATAAATATAACTAGGATGCAGCAGTAGCTCAGTTGGTTAGAGCACTAGTTTGTGGAACTAGGGGTCGGTGGTTCGAGTCCACCCTGCTGTACCAAACAATGACAAAAGAAAAAAAAAACAAACCTTCTAAAGAACTTCCATTAGGGTTTGTAGACAGACAAGAAAAAGAACTACTCGTACGTGATTTTATAATTTCTAATATAAAAGAAGTTATGATCAAATACGGTTTTCAATATCTTGAAACCCCAAGTTTTGAGTATTCGGATAGTATTGGAAAATTTTTACCAGATAAAGATAGACCTGATGAAGGTGTATTTTCATTTAAAGATGAAAATAAGTGGTTATCTTTGAGATACGATCTTACAGCACCATTAGCAAGATATGTAGCAAAAAATTATTTAGAAATTTCTAAACCATTTAAAAGATATCAATTAGGAACTGTATGGAGAAATGAAAAGCCAGGACCTGGCAGGTTTAGAGAGTTTTTACAATTTGATGCAGATTATGTTGGAACAAAAAGTTTACAGGCAGATGCAGAATTATGTGTTATGATTTCAGAAATTCTAGAAAAATGTGGCCTTGCAAAATCAGAATATATAATCAAAATTTCATCGAGAAAAATCACTGAAGAATTATTTAAAAAGATAAATATTAAGGATAATCAACAAAGACTTACCGCACTTAGAGCTCTAGATAAAATAGATAGACTTGGCTGGAGTGGAGTAAAAGAACTATTAGGTGAGGGAAGAAAAGATAAATCTGGAGATTTTACAAAAGGGGCAAATTTAAATCCTCAGGATATTAAAATAATAGAAGAAACACTTAAGAAAAATTCACCTGAAACAGAAGATTTAATTGAGATATTAAAAATTTTTAAGGATTACAATTTTAATAATTTTGAATTTGATCCATCAGTTATACGGGGACTAGAATACTACACAGGAGCAATTTTTGAAGTGAATTTAAAATTTGATGTAACAAATAATAAAGGGAAAGTCATTCAATTTGGCTCCATAGGTGGCGGGGGAAGATATGATAATCTGGTAAATAACTTTGGCAACTACGATGCACCTGCTACAGGGATATCAATTGGTTTAGATCGTTTAGTTTACGCCTTGATGCAAAAAAAAGAATTTAAAGTAAAACAATCTAAACCAGTTGTAATTTGTGTTTTCGATAAAAATTCTATGAAAGATTACATAAATGTTCAAACAATATTAAGAGAAGCTGGTGTCAGCACTGAAATTTATCCTGGAGAAAGTAAATTAAAAAAACAAATGGAGTATGCAAATAAAATAAAATCTCCAGCAGTTATCTTATATGGCGAGAATGAAATTAAATCAGGGAAGCTAACTTTGAGGAATTTAAGTTCTGGTGAAGAAAAATCAATTGAAATAAAAGAATTAGTTAATGAAATCAAAAAAATTATCTGAAGTAATAATTAAAACCTTTAAGAGTAATGGTTTTGTTTTATCAGAACCTGATGTTCTTTTAGACTCAGACTATATCATTGAAAGGTCAGGTGAAAAATTTAGAAGTTCAATGCTAACTTTTGATAGAGAAGATGGCAAAACGATGTGCCTTAGACCAGACTTAACAGTTGCATCATGTATAAGCTTCTTACAAAAAAAAACTTCCTCAAAAATTTATTACTCTGGTCAAGCTTATAGAAGATCAGGAGGTAAAGGTGCAAATTTTATTAATGATCAATTAGGTATCGAAATTCTAGGTTCAAAAAATCTTATTAAAGATGATTTTAAAGTGATAAGCACAATCTTAAATTCAGCAAAGAAAATTAAAATGAAAAAAATTAAAATTAAAGTAGGCGATGTTGGTTTATTTAAAAGTTTGATCAATGCTCTTGAAATGCCTGAGAGATGGAAACTAAGATTAATAAGACACTTTTGGAGACCAGATTACTTTGAAGAACTTTTGAAGAGGCTAGAAAAAAATACAGATATTGATGCTGTAACTTTTGATGCAGATAAGAAAAGATTTTATGAAATGAAAAAATTTGATCAAAATAAAGCAATTGCTGGCAGGTCAATCTCAGAAATTTTAAAAAGATTTGATAAAAAAATTAAAGATCCAAGATCATTTGCGGAAGGAAAAAAAATTGTAAAAATTATTAAAGCTTTTTTAAAAATTAATTGCAAACTTTCAAAACTAGATGATGAGTTGCTAAATTTTGCGAAAAAAAATAACCTTAAAATAAATATATTTAAAAATTTTAAATCTATTCAAAATTTAAAAAAACTTAATCAAGATATAAATTTTGTTACTAATTTTGGCAGAGACGTTGAGTATTATACAGGAATTGTGTTTGAAGTACTTTCGGGCACAAAAGAAATTGCTTCAGGTGGTCGTTATGATGATTTATTAAAAAGTTTAGGAGCCAAAAAGAGCATTCCTGCTGTTGGAGCAGCAATAAACTTAAAAAATATATGAAAGATTTAATTACTATAGGCCTGCCTAGTAAAGGGCGATTAAAAGAAAAATCAATATCATTTTTTAATGAAAGAGGGTTAAAAATTATACAAAGTGAAAAAGAGAGAAATTATTTTGGTACTATCGAAAATAAACCGAACTTTAAAATTATATTTCTACACGCTAAAGAAATAATTCAAAGACTAGGAGACGGAACACTAGATATTGGTGTATCTGGTCTTGATCTTTTGAAAGAGTCAGACTTAAACTTACAAAGTAAAATAAATATTCAAAAAAAACTTGATTATGGAAATGCGAACTTAGTGATTGCTGTGCCAGATGATTGGATAGATGTGCAGACAATAGCTGATCTTGAAGAAATATCATTTGATATAAGATCAAAAAGAAATACCAGATTGAGGGTAGCTACTAAGTATCCAAATTTAACCAACGATTTTTTGATTTCAAAAGGAGTTACCCAATACAAATTGATACTTAGTCTCGGTGCTACAGAAACATATCCTTTTATTGGTTCTTCAGAAATAATTACTGATATCACCTCTACTGGAAAAACTTTGGCTGATAATAATCTACGAGTTCTTAAAGACGGATTGATACTTAGCTCTAGAGCATGTTTGTTTATCGCAAAAAAAAAGGCTGCAAAATTGCAGCCTTTTTTAAAATCATTGGGCAAGTGAAATTACATTCCCATTCCACCCATTCCACCCATGCCACCCATGCCACCACCCATTGGAGGCATTGCAGGACCAGCATCTTTCTCTTCAGGTTTGTCTGCGATCATTGCTTCAGTGGTAATTAATAGTCCAGCTATTGAGGCAGCATCTTGTAATGCTGATCTTACAACTTTAGTTGGATCAATAATTCCTTTAGCAAACATATCTACATAATCTTCGTTCTGTGCATCATAACCTTGAGAGGCTTTTTTACCCTCTAAAAGTTTTCCTACAACTACAGAACCATCGACACCTGCGTTAGCAGTAATTTGTCTGATCGGAGCTTGGAGAGCTTTTTTAACTATTTCAACACCAGCTTTCTGGTCATCACCTTTTACTTTAACACCATCTAAATCTTGTGCAGCATAAAGTAGGGCGCAACCTCCACCGATTACCACTCCCTCTTCAACAGCAGCTCTAGTTGCATTAAGTGCATCTTCAACTCTATCTTTTCTCTCTTTAACTTCTACTTCTGTAGCACCACCAACTTTAATTACAGCAACACCACCAGCAAGCTTGGCTAATCTCTCTTGAAGTTTTTCTTTATCATAGTCAGACGTAGTTTCATTTATCTCAGATCTAATTTGATTACATCTAGCTTCAATATCAGATTTTTTACCTTCACCAGCTACTATTGTGCTGTTCTCTTTATCAATTTTTACTTTTTTACAAGAACCAAGATCTCCTATTTTAACGTTCTCTAATTTAATTCCAAGATCTTCCGAGATGACCTGGCCACCAGTTAGAATAGCAATATCTTCTAACATTGCTTTTCTTCTATCACCAAAACCAGGCGCTTTAACAGCAACAACTTTAAGTCCACCTCTTAATTTGTTTACAACTAAAGTTGCTAAAGCTTCACCTTCAACATCTTCAGAAATAATCATTAATGGTCTGTTAGCTTGCACTACCGACTCTAGTAATGGAACCATTGGTTGCAAGTTAGTTAATTTTTTCTCAACTAAAAGTACTAAAGGACTTTCAAGTTCAGTTGTCATTTTCTCAGTATTAGTTACAAAGTAAGGAGAAAGATATCCTCTATCAAATTGCATACCTTCAACAACATCCAATTCTGTTTCAACTCCTTTAGCTTCCTCAACTGTAATAACTCCTTCATTTCCAACTTTCTGCATTGCTTTTGAAATCATATCACCAATAGATTTTTCGCCATTAGCCGAAATTGTTCCAACTTGAGCGACTTCTTCATTAGCCTTAACTTTCTTAGATGAAGTTTTTAACTTATCAATTACTTGTTCAACAGCTTTATCTATACCTCTTTTGATGTCCATTGGGTTCATACCCGCTGTTACATATTTTAATCCTTCATTAACTATTGCTTGAGTCAATATTGTTGCTGTTGTTGTGCCATCACCAGCGTTATCATTAGTTTTGCTTGCAACTTCTTTTACCATCTGGGCACCCATGTTTTCAAATTTGTCTTCAAGTTCAATTTCTTTAGCAACTGAAACTCCATCCTTAGTAGTTCTTGGTGCACCATAAGATTTGTCCATAACTACATTACGTCCTTTTGGTCCCAATGTAACTTTAACAGCGTTAGCTAAAGTATTAACACCAGTAAGCATTTTTGATCTTGCTTCTGTATCAAATTTAATTATTTTTGCCATTCTATTCTCCTCTAAGGTTATTTTTTACTTTTTGAAATTCCCATTATGTCTGACTCTTTCATAATGCTATATTCTTTTCCGTCAATTTTGACTTCAGTTCCTGACCATTTTCCAAATAAAACTATATCGCCTATTTTAACATCCATTGGAGCAACTTTTCCGTCTTCGTTTTTAGCACCAGGTCCAACAGCCACTACCTCACCTTCCTGAGGTTTTTCTTTTGCTGTGTCTGGGATAATAATTCCACCAGCAGTTTTTTCTTCGCTGTCTAGAACTTTAATAAGCACTCGGTCGTGCAGAGGTCTAAATTTCATATGTATTTTCTCCTATAAATTTTTATGTAGTGTTGATATGGTAAGTTTTAATAAGATTTCAAGAGGCAAATATCATTAAAAAGACTTATAAATACTATACTTTATGAGCTTATAGGAGAGAAATATCAAATTGAAAGAATTAAGTCACTTATCAGATATATACAAAAACTACGACACTTTTGTAATAGATTTATGGGGCGTTATACATAACGGAGTAAAACTAAATCCAAAAGCAATAGAGGCTATTGAGCAATTAAAAAAAAACTCAAAAAAAATTGTTTTTTTATCTAACGCTCCAAGACCAAGTTCAAAAGTTATAAATTTCTTATTGAAAATGAATATGGATAGAAAATTTCTTTCTAATGTAATGACTTCAGGTGAGGCAGCTATGTTCGCTATAAATAAAAATCGGTTTGGAAAAACTTTTTATCATTTAGGGCCACCCAGAGATACTTCAATTTTTGAAAAAGTAAAAGGCAATAAAACTGATCTCGAAAAATGTGACTTTATCCTATGTACAGGTTTATTTGATAATCAAGAAAATGACCTAGGGTATTATAGAAATTTCTTAAAAAAATATGTTTCAAAAAAATTAGTTTGCACTAATCCTGATTTAACTGTGCATCGAGGAAATGTAGAAGAGCTATGCGCTGGATCTTTAGCAAAAGTATTTGAAGAGTTAGGGGGAGAAGTAGTTTATTTTGGAAAACCACATAAAGAAGTTTACGAAATGTGTTTTAAATCAAATGAAAAAGTTTTAGCAATTGGTGACAACTTAAGAACAGATATTAAAGGGGCAAACAATTTAAATATAGATTGTTTATTTATATCAGAAGGAGTTCATCGAGATGAATATAAAGATACTTCAGAACTAGAATCTCTTTTAGAAAAGTATAAAGTTAATGCAAATTTTTTTCAGAAAGAATTTAAATGGTAATGAAAATTTATAATAATGCAAATTTAAATAAGAAACACCAAAACGGGGTAATAGCTATAGGTAACTTTGACGGATTACATCTTGGTCATCAAAAAGTTATTAGTGAAGCAAGACAAAAAGCAAAAAAATTTAAATTACCTATAGGCGTTATTACTTTCGAGCCAGTACCAGTAATGTTTTTTAGCAAAAAAAGTAAAGATCATAGAATTAATTCTTTGCAGCAAAAAAAGACTCAACTAAAAAATTTTAATTTAGATTTTTTAATAATAATTAAATTTAATAAAAAATTCTCTTCTTTATCACCGGAACAGTTTATTAGTAAAATTATTTACAAAAAAACAAAATGCAAATATTTGTATGTTAGTAAAAATTTTAAATTTGGTTTTAAACGTCGAGGAAATATTCAAACTTTGAAAAAATTTGAAAAAAGATTTAATTATAAAAATATAATTACCACTCCTTATAAAAAAGACAAAAAAACAATCTCATCCTCATTTATTAGAAAAAAAATTAGAGCAGGTAAAATTGAGGAAATTAATAAATTATTAAATCGTTATTGGTGTGTCGAAGGTAAAGTTATTAAGGGAAAAAAAAGAGGGCGTAAAATAGGTTTTCCCACATGTAATATGAGTCTTAATGATTACACAATTCCTAAGCTGGGAGTATATGCGGTAAAAGTTAATTATAGAAATCTTAGGAAAAAGGGTATTGCCAATATAGGTTATAGACCGACTTTCAATGGACAAAGTCTATTGTTAGAAACAAATATCTTTGGAATTAATAAAAATTTATATAATAAAGTAATTAGTGTAAGTTTTAAAAAATTTATAAGACCAGAAAGAAAATTTAAGAGTTTTGAATATTTAAAAAAACAAATAAAACTTGATATAAAACAAGCAAAAAAATAAAAATGTCAAAAGATACCTTGCAATTACCCAAAACAGCTTTTTCAATGAAAGCTAGCTTGCCAAACAAAGAACCAGAAATTTTAAGAAAATGGGAAAAAAATAAAATTTTTGAAAAATTGAGAAAGAATTCTAAAGGTAGAGAAAAGTTTATTTTACATGATGGCCCCCCTTACGCAAATGGACATATTCATATGGGAACGGCTCTTAATAAAATTTTGAAAGACATAATTACTCGTTTTCATCAAATGAATGGAAAAGACTCTGTATATGTCCCAGGTTGGGATTGTCATGGATTACCAATAGAATGGAAGATAGAGGAGCAATACAAGAAGAAAAAAAAAAATAAGGATGAAGTTCCAATAAAAGATTTTAGGCAAGAATGTAGAGAATTTGCAAAAAGTTGGATTGAAGTACATATTAAAGAGTTCAAACGATTAGGTGTAGTGGGAGATTTTGAAAACTATTACTCTACAATGAGCTATGAGGCTGAAGCTCAAATAGTAAGAGAATTAGGGAAATTTCTTTTAGATGGAAGCTTATATCAAGGTTTCAAGCCAGTTTTATGGTCAACAGTAGAAAAGACAGCATTGGCTGATGCAGAAGTTGAATATTTAGATCATACTTCCAATACAATTTATGTTCCTTTTGAAATTAAAGATACAAGTAAAGATTTTCTTAAAGATGCAAGTGTTATCATTTGGACAACAACACCCTGGACTATTCCGGCTAACAGAGCATTAGCTTATAATAGTAATATTGAATATTCAGTTTTAGAAATTGAAGATCTCGAATTTTTTAAGGAGAAGAGGATTGTAGTAGCAAAAAATCTAATAAGCTCCATTGTTAAAGAATGTGACATAAAGAACTACAAAGAATTAAAAACATTTAAAGGATCTGAATTTAAAGGAACTATTTGTAATCATCCATTTATCAAATTGAATTATAACTATGATGTTCCCATGTTAGATGCCCAATTTGTAAATTTAGACCAAGGTACTGGAATTGTTCATTGTGCTCCAAGTCACGGCCCAGATGATTTTAATTTATGCTTAAAAAATAATATTCCATCTCAATATACCGTAGATAACTCAGGTCTTTATACGAAAGAAATACCTTACTTTTCAAACACCCATATATTTAAAGCAGACCCAATTATTATAGAGAAATTAAAAGAACAAAAAAAAATACTTAAAAATGATAAACTAAATCATAGCTATCCTCATTCGTGGCGCTCTAAAGCACCACTAATTTACAGAGCAACTCCTCAATGGTTTATTTCTATGCAAAAAAATGACCTTAGGAATAAAGCTATCAAAGCTATAAATAACACCGTTTTTTATCCAAATAAAGGTAAAGAGAGACTACTATCAATGGTTGAAGGCCGACCAGACTGGTGTGTTTCTCGCCAAAGAGTGTGGGGAGTTCCTTTACCAATATTTATTAACAAAAAAACTAGAGAACCATTACGAGATGAAAATGTAATAGATAGAATAGCCTCAATTTATGAGAAACAAGGATCTGATTGCTGGTTCACAGATGACCCAAAGGTTTTTTTAGGCAGTAAATATAACTCTAACGATTATGAAAAACTTAACGACATTGTCGAAGTATGGTTTGATAGCGGATCAACTCATAGTTTTGTTTTAGAGAAAAGAAAAGATCTAAAATGGCCAGCAGATATGTATCTAGAGGGTTCAGATCAACATAGAGGTTGGTTTCACTCATCTTTACTGGAGTCTTGCGGAACAAGAGGAAAAGCTCCATTTGAAAGCATTCTTTCGCACGGTTTTGTTGTAGATGGTAAAGGGATGAAAATGTCGAAATCAATGGGTAATGTTATTTCACCTGAGGAAATTTTAAAAAATTATGGTGCAGATATTCTTAGGGTTTGGGTTGCTTCTTCTGATTATTCAGAAGATTTAAGAATTGATAAAAGTATATTAGCCCAGCATGCTGAGTCTTACAGAAAAATAAGAAACACTTTTAGATTTATGCTAGGAAATTTAAAGGATAAGTACGAAAATCAAGATTTTGATAAAGTAGATTTAAAAGAACTCGATGAATTAGAGCAATATATATTACATAAAATTTTTAATATAAGTAAGTCTGTAGAAATAAACCTAAAAAATTATAATTTTCACAAATTATACAAAGAATTATTAAATTTTTGCACATTAGACCTTTCATCATTTTATTTTGATATTAGAAAAGATGTGCTTTATTGCGATAGCTTAGACTCAAAAAAAAGAATTAATTGTGTAAAAATTTTAAATATAATTTTAGAAAGCCTACTTAAGTGGTTTGCTCCAATTTTAGTTTTTACAACAGATGAAATATACAGTTTAATAAACACAGATGAAAAAAATATACATGAACATTTTTTTGTAAATGTACCAAAAAAATGGGAAAATAAAAAATTAAGTGAAAAGTGGGATCAATTATTTAAGATTAAACAGGAAGCTAATATTGCAATAGAAGCTAAAAGGACATCAAAAGAAATTGGATCAAGTCTAGAGGCTGAAGTAAAGCTAAGCGTTAATAAAAATAAATTTGATTTGTTAAATAATTTAGATTTAGCTGAATATCTCATTACATCTAAAGCAGAAAAAGTTCTCACCCAAGATGATGAAATGAAAATCGAGGTAAATAAAGCGAAAGGTAATAAATGTCCTCGATGTTGGAAAATTTTAGAGCAAAATTGTGTTCGATGTTCCAAACTAATTTAGAATGAATTTTTTAATAAACTTTAAAGAATTTAAAAGTAATCTTTTTAAAAAAGCCAACGTAATTTTCTTTACATTGGTAATAATTACTTTTTTACTAGATAGACTAACAAAGTTGAAGATAATTAATAATTATAATGAATCTCCTTATTATGTGAATGACTATTTAAATTTCGATCTTATCTGGAATATAGGAATAGGATTTGGCTTTCTTAGCTCAAGTTCATCAATAATATATAATTCCATTACTATTATTATCGCTGTAGTGATATTAATTTTATTTTATCTATCTTTAATCTCCAATAATTTAGATAAATTTATTTACTCAATTATAATTGGGGGTGCTTTAGGAAACTTTTATGATAGAATTACATATAAAGCGGTGCCAGATTTTATTGATTTACATTATAATAATTTTCACTGGTTTACTTTTAATGTAGCAGATATATTTATATCAGTAGGAATATTAGCTTTTATTGTTAATGGGTTTTTTGCTAAAGATTTGAAATGAAGAAATTTAATTATTTATTATTATTACTTTTTCTTTTGGTTTCCTGCGGAAGCTTAAAAGAGGCATCTAAAGTTTTAAGAAATGAGAAGATAAAAACTACAGATGAGTTTTTGGTCGAAAAAAGAGACCCACTTGTTTTCCCTCCAGATTATGAAAAGATGCCTATTCCAGGCACAAAAGACAAAAAACAAATCACAGAGAAAGAGAGAATTAAAAAAATACTTAAGGCGCCAGAGCGCGAACAAACTTCTGATAAAAATTCTTCATCGATAGAAGAGTCATTACTTAAATCAATCCGTAAGTGAAAAATAGAAATATATTCTTAAAAAACAATATAAGTAAGAAAATCTTTAAAAGCAGATCATTAAATGTATTGTCAAAAAGATTTGATAAAAAATTCCAAGAAGTTCAAAAGGAAATAAAAGATAAAAATAAAACTTTAAGTATATTAGATAAAAAAGTAAGACTTAACTTCAAAACGAAAGATTTAAATAAATTTAAAAGATTTAAAACTATTTCAATAGTTGGCATGGGTGGCTCTATTCTAGGCGCAGAGGCATTATATGATTTTTTTCAAGAAAAAATAAAAAAGAAGGTTTATTTTTTTAATGACTTAAATGAGACTAAAATTACTAATTTGAAAAAAAAAGAAGATTTATCAAAAATTCTTTTTATTATCATATCAAAATCTGGAAATACCTTAGAAACACTGTCTAATCTTTTTTCTTTGCGAATTATAAAAAAAAAATCAAAAAATATAATTCTAATTACAGAGAAAAAAAATAATTTACTATTTTCATTGTCAAAAAAACAAAATTTATTTTATGTAGAACATAAGCCTTACGTTGGTGGCAGGTATTCAATATTTTCTGAAGTAGGGATTTTGCCAGCATTTTTAATGGGAATAAATATAAACAAACTACGCTCTAAAATATTGGAATGTTTGAAGAAAAAAAATACAAAATTTTTAAAAGAAAGCTGCATAAAATTAGTTTCATTAATTAACTCAAAAAAATATAACAATTTAATTTTTTTAAACTACGCTCCAAGATTGGAAAAATTTTTATATTGGTGCCAACAATTGATTGCTGAAAGTTTAGGAAAAAGAGGCAAAGGTTTTTTGCCAATGATTTCTAACTCACCTAAAGATCATCATAGTTTATTGCAACTTTATTTAGACGGCCCTAAAGACAAACTATTTCATTTTTTTAGTATTAATCAAAAATCTAAAGGAATAATAAACTTTGATAAAAGTCTTAAAATTAAATCTCTTTTAAATAAAAAAAAAATAAGCACAGTGAAAAACGCACAACAAATGGCATTAATTAAATGCTTTAAAGTAAAGAAAATTCCTTTTAGAGTTTTTAAATTGCATAAATTTGATGAAGAAACCTTAGGGCAGTTATTTTCATATTTTATTATTGAAACCGTGATTGTTGGAAAAATGTTAAATATAAATCCGTTTGACCAGCCAGCAGTTGAGCAAGTAAAAATCTCTACCAAAAAATTACTTAGTTAAAATTTCCAAATATTATTTTTGATCTACCATATTGTTTAATCAAAATAATATCTAAAATACCATCAAAGTTATCTTTTGATTTTCTATCTCTATGAATTATTACAATGTTTTCTTTTGTAAAAATTTTATTTTTTTTAATAAGCTTAAGATTTTTAATGTAACCCATATCTTTGAAGGGAGGGTCTAAAAAGAAAATACTATATTTTTCCCTTAGCTTTTTGTTTAAATAATGCTCTATCTGATCCGAGAAGACCTTTGATTTATCTATTAGAGACAATTTAATTAAATTATCTTTTAATAAATTCACGGCATCAAACTCTTTTTCAATAAAAGTAACTTTTCTGGCATTACGAGAGAGACATTCAATTCCAAATGATCCTATACCGGAATATAAATCAAGAATATTTGAATTTACAACTTTAGTTGAGATTAATTTTGAATGTTTCAATATATTAAAAATATTTTCTCTTACAGAGTCTCTTAAAGGTCTTGTATTGGAATTTTTTAGATAATTGATGATTTTACCTTTTAGAAAACCGCTAATTATTCTCATTTTTAATTACTTTCCAACCGATATCTTTACGATAGAAACTATTTTTCAATTTTAATTTCCTTATATTGAAAATAATTTTTTTTCTAATTTTTAAGAAATTATTTCCCAAAGAAGTAAAATTTAATATTCTGCCACCAATTGAAATTATTTTGTCTCCAATGACTTTTGTGCCTGCATGAAATATATGATCAAAATTAGAAAGTTTAATCTTATCTAAATTATCGATCTCTAATTTTTTTTTATAATTACCAGGGTATCCTTTTGAACATAAAACAATAGTCATACTCTTTTTTTTAATCCATTCAATTTTCAAATTTTTCAAATTATTTGCAATAGAATTTTTAAAAATCTTAACTATATCAGTTTTTAACCTTGGTAAAATTACTTGGCACTCAGGGTCTCCCATTCTAATGTTATATTCAATTAAATAAGGTTCATTTTTCTTTATCATTAATCCCACGTATAAAAAGCCATTATAAGAATTTTTTTTCTTTTTTAATGCATTTAAGGTTGGTTTAATAATTCTAGATTTTATTTTTTTCTCTAAAGATTTTGTAACTATTGGTGCAGGAGAAATAGCTCCCATGCCGCCAGTATTAGGGCCTTTGTCATTTTCATAAACACGTTTATGATCCTGGGCGGTGCCAAAAAATTTAAAATTACTGTTATCTACGATTACAAAATAGCTAACTTCTTCACCTTCTAAAAATTCCTCCAGGACTACTTTTTTTGAAGATTTAAATTTTCCCATGAAAATTTCAGAGGAATTTTCAATTACTTGTTTTTTAGTCTTACAAATTGTAACACCTTTACCGGCCGCTAAACCATCTGCCTTAACCACAATAGGTAGTTTACATCTATCCAAAAAATCATTGACTTGTTGTTTTTTATAACAAATTTTAAATTTTGCAGTTGGTATATTATTTTGAGAACAAATCATTTTCATAAAAGATTTGGACCCTTCTAGCTTTGATGCGTATTTATTAGGACCAAAGACTTTTATTTTATTTTTCTTTAAAAAGTCAACTATACCTTTGACCAATGGCTCTTCTGGCCCTACTATTACTAAGTCAATTTTATTAAATTTAATTAATCTTAATATTTCTTCAAAATTTAGAATATCTACATCTATATTAGTTGCTAATAAAGATGTGCCTGCATTTCCTGGAAAACAAAAAATTTTATCTACCAAACGGGATTCGTGTAGCTTTTTACACAAAGCATGTTCCCTGCCACCACTACCGATTAAACCAATATTCATGTCGAGATATATATTGTATAATTTATAGATGGGTAAAAAAAAAGCTAAACTTATATTTAAACACAATTTTTTCGAGATCGTAGAGGAAGGAGATCATGTGTTATGTGCTGTATCTGGAAAGGAAATAGCGTTACAAAATTTGAATTATTGGAATGTACAATTACAAGAAGCTTATTACTCACCCATTGAAGTCAATGAACGATTTAGCACATTAAAAGAGTAATGTTTACTTCCATCTATCATGTGTCCAAATCCATTGTTTTGGATTTCTTTTAATCATCTCCTCTAAAATTTGATTCATTTTTTCTGTAAGAGCAAACTTGTTTTGAAACTCTTCAGGCTTTATTCTTTTTTGAAATTCGATTTTAAAGCTATTGTCTGAGTTTCGCTCAATATATACCGGTATTACATCCATATTAAATTTTTTTGAAAGTTGTGCAGGTAAAGTAGTGGTAAAAGCAGGTTTATTAAAAAAATTTATTTTTTCACCCTCACTAACTCTTTGATCAATCATAAGCGCAATTGACGTGTTATTATTTATGAACTCGATCGTATCTTTTACTCCTTTAATGCCTTTTTGTATCTGATTCTTACAAATATATTTTTTTCTTAAATATTCCATAAAAGGATTTAAAAATAAGTTATTAAGAGGTCTGTAAATAGTAGCTAAAGGAATATTTTTTTTGGTAATTTCCATGGACATTAATTCAAAATTGGAAAAATGGCCTGAAACAAATATCACAGGTTTTTTTTCATTAATTATTAAATCTAAATTAGCTTCATCTTCTATTTTAACATGTTTAGTACCCTTATTTAAATAGTCTAAGAAAATATACTCTATAAAAGTCATTCCATAACTTTTCCACAAATAATTTATGATTTCATTTTCGTCAAAATGTACATTATTCGATGAAAAAATTTTAAGATTTTTTTTTATAATTTTTGTTGATTTAAAAAAAGGGCCAACTAAAAGAAATAGATATGAAAATACTTTTCTACTTAATTTAATTCCTAATAAGCGTCCTATTAGAAAAAAAATATAAATTAAAATTGATTGAAAGAAATAATTAATTATTTTAATAAATTTTTTAATCATACTTTGTTTAATTCATCAGCAAGTTTATCAATATTGTCAACTATAAGTGCTACTCTTAAGTAATTAATTTCTCTAAAACCTAGGTGTGATATTTTATAATAATCTTTTTCAGTCATAATAATTTGATAATTATTCTCCTCGGCTTTATTTACGAAACTTTGAATTTCAGATCTTGAAAATGAGTAATGATCGGGATAAATTATTTTTTTACCAATTTTTAAATTATTTTCCTCTATTAATTTAAAAAAATTATTTGGATTTCCAATACCAGCTATAGCAAGAAGGTTTTTATTTTTAAATTGCTCCAAATTTAAAGGTTTATAAAACGAATAAAAGATTTTTAAATTTTTATTTATGTTGAGAAGTTTCTCTTCAAAATTTTTATTTTTTGAACCATTTATTATAATTATATTGGCTTTTTTTAAAGACGATAAATTTTCCCTTAGTGGACCCGACGGTAAGACTAATCCATTCCCAATCAATTGCTGACTGTTGAAACAGATAATACTTAAGTCTTTCTTAATACTATAATCTTGAAAACCGTCATCTAGAATAGCAAGATCATAATTCAGTCTTTTAGCTTCTAATACACCCTCAACTCTTGTTTTTTTTATGATTAATTTTTCAGTATAATTTCTGATCAAATTGTATTCATCAGAATGGTTCTTATATAATTTTCTAATAATTGCAGGACTTCTACCAAGTTTCTCAAGTTCATTAGATAAAAGTAAGGAAGTTGGCGTCTTTCCTGTTCCACCGATATAAATATTTCCTACACAAATAATAGGCAAATCTATTTTTTTTGTAATTGTGATTTTTTTTTTTAATAATATTAAAAAATTATAAATGAGAGAAATTGGAAGTAATATAATTGATTTTAAGCCAATTTTGTTATCCCAAAATTTTGGTTTATTTATTTCCATAGAATAAGAAATTTTTAACTAATTCCATTGTATCATCTAAGGTCTTTTGTTCTAAATGATTAATTACACTTGGTGGTTCATATCCTTTTTTATTAGTTTCACTCAAGTCTTGAACTATACTTTTTGATAGATCATGAAAATTATCAATTTTTTTTGAGATATTGTTCTTTTCTAATAATTTGTAAATATCTAAAAAATTATTGACATATTGCCCATGATAAACTCTACAATTTAATTTTGCAGCTTCGATCGGATTTTGCCCACCATCCTGTTCAAACTTCTTATCAATTGACTTCCCAATAAATACGCTCTTAGAGAATTTGAAATAATTTTGTAATGCTCCAAAATAATTTATTATTATAATTTCATTTTCTTCATTTATTTTTTCATTCTTATTAAGAATTTGAACTTTGAGATTTAATTTCTTTGCTAAGTGACTAATTTTATTGGATCTTTCGATATGTCTAGGAGCAATAATTGTTACAACTTCATTAATTTTTTTTTTTATTTCTAAGTGAGTTTTTAAACAAAATTTATCTTCGTTTTCATGTATGCTGGCGGCAAACCAAATTTTTTTTTTATGTAAATAGTTTTCATTAATATCATAAATTTTACCTGCAGCTATTTTGCTTATAAATTTAATGTTTCCTTTAAAAAAAACATTTTTTAAACCTAATTTTTCTAAAAATTTTTTAGTCTCAGCATTAGAGCAAATAAACATGTTAAATCTTTCAAATATATTTTTAGCTATACTTGGAAAAATCATCCATCTTGAAAAAGTTTTAAATGTTAACCTCGCATTAATAATTGCTAGAGGAATATTAAATTTATCCGCGTTTAAAATTAAGTTTGGCCATATTTCTGAGTCTACTAGAAAAATATAACTCGGTTTCCATTGTTCTAAAAATTTTTTGATTAGAAATGGAACATCAAGAGGAAAGTATCTATGCTCGACATTGTTAAATTGACTTAATTCTATTTCTGCAATTTTTCCTGAACTCAAAGTTGTAGTCGTCACTAGAAATTTCAAATTTTTTTTTAACTTATTTAATTCTTCAATAATAGGAATAATACTTTTGTATTCTCCAATGCTAGCTGCATGAAACCAAACAAGTACTGCATTTTCTTTATCTTTTACATTAAAAGATTTAGAAAAAATTTTTTCTTTAAATCTCTTTGGATCTTCTTTTTTGATTATCTTTCTAAGAAAGGTCAGTAATATTAAGAATGGATACAAAATAGTAGTTATTATTTTGTACAGTTGAATCATTTTTTTATTTTAATTGTTTTTTATAAAGAGACTTATATTCTTCACAATTATCGATCAAATATTTATGATCTCCTGAATTTAGAATTTTACCATCTTTTAAAACGAAAATCTTATTTGCGTTGTGAATCGTTGACAGTCTATGAGCTATTACTAAAGTTGTTTTATCCCTAGTTAAATTTGTTATTGCATTTTGAACTATGTCCTCAGAATCTGCATCTAAAGAAGAAGTAGCTTCGTCTAGTAATATTATCGAGGACTCTTTTAATATTGCTCTTGCTATTGATATCCTTTGTTTTTGACCACCCGATAGCCTTACGCCATTTTCTCCAATCATGGTGTCATAACCTTTTGGTAATTTATTAATAAATTCATCAGCAGCAGCAAAATTACATGCTTTAATTATTTCATTGTCAGTAGCAGCTGGGTTAGCATAAGCAATATTATTTTTAATTGTATCGTCAAATAAAACTACGTCTTGACTTACTAAAGATAAATTTTTTCTTAGAGACTTTAGAGAGACATTCTTAATATTTTGGTTATCTATTTCAATTGTACCGCTGAGTGGATCATAAAATCTTGGAAGTAAATTAATTATTGTGCTTTTTCCAGCGCCACTGTGTCCAACGAAAGCTGTCATTGTATTTCCATTTATATCAAAGTTAATCTTCTTAAGCGCTCTCTGACTTGTAGTTTCGTATGCAAACTCAACATTTTTAAATTTTATGTTAGAGTTTTTTAGTATTAGTTTTGGAGCACCTTCTAGTTCTTTAATTAAAGGTTCTTTATCAATAATACTACTAATTCGCTTGAAAGCAGCTGCACCTTGATACGCGGTCATATTAATTGTCGCTAAAGATCTTATAGGTTGATAGGCAAGCATCATCGCTGCTAAAAAAGAAAAAAAATTATTTATTCCTAGCTCGCCTGAAGAAATTAATTTTCCAGAAAAAATAATAAAACCAGCAATCATAAATCCAGTTAACGCTTCCATTATTGGAGTTGCTCTAATTATTATACTGCCAATTTTAATATTTTTTTCTACCAGATCATCTATAAATTCTTTAGCATTTTTATTTTCCTCGTTTTCTTTTTGATAAATTCTGATCATCTTCGAACCTTTAAAAATTTCAGTTAAAAAAGTAGTTAGATTTCCAGATGACTCACCTGCTCTTGAGGTAGCTTTGCCAATTCTTTTTCCTAACGATTTCGCAAGACCTCCTGCTAAGGGCATCATCAAAATTGCAAATAAAGCTAACTTCCAGTTTTGGTAAAACATTAGTGATACTAGTGCTATTACTGAAAATGAATCTTTCATTAAATTTAAAACTCCGGTGCTTACTAAATTTTGAACATGGTGGCTATCAAACATTACGTTAGATATATACTTTCCTGAATGTCGATTATCTAAAGTTTGAATGTCTGAAGTTAAAATATTATTAGCAATTTTTTTTTGAAGTGCACCAGCTACCTCTTCACCAACTCTTATTATATTAATTCTTGCTAAATAAAGTGAAAGTCCTTTGCTTGAGAAGGCAATCACAATTAATACTGGGATTGACCAAGCATACGCTCTATCTTCCTCAATAAATATTTTTTTAACCGCGGGATCTAATAGCCACGCTATTCCAGATGTACTTGCGGCAACAATTAAGGACAATACAAGAGCGATTAATATTCTTTTAAGATGTTTTTTTACATACTCTTTATACAATCTTTTTAAAATAATTTTAAGCTCAGTAAATTTCATTTTATAAACTAATTGAAAAAATCCCTAAAAATAGAAATAAACCAGATACATTGTTAGTCTTAAATAATCCTAAATATTGATTGGGGTTATTCTTTTTTAAAATGATTAATTGATAAATAAGACTAAGAATAAAAATTAAAAAAAGAAAGGTAAAAGTATTTTGTCCTACGAAGTTTTTAAACAAGAAAAGCATAAAACCTATTGAAATCACATAAGAGGTTGAAACAAACATATGAATATTATTTTTAAACTTAATTGAGGTCGACTTTAATCCAATTATTTGATCGTCTGACATGTCTTGAGCTCCATAAATTGTGTCATACCCCAATGTCCAAAATATGGCTGATATGTATAAAAGAACTATTTCAATAGTTATACTGTTATGGAAAGCTACCCAAGCCATAATAATCCCCCAGTTAAAGGTAAATCCTAAAAATAGTTGAGGCCAGTATGTTATCCTTTTCATAAAAGGGTAAGAAAAAGCTAAAAACATAGAACCTAAACCTAATAAAATTGTAAATAAATTAAATTGTATTAAAACCAAAAAAGCAATTGAACAAAGTGTCAATACATAAACCAATGCACGCGTCACGGTGATCTTGCCTGCAGCTAATGGACGGTATTTAGTTCTCTGAACTTTTTTATCAAAATCTTTATCAACTATGTCATTAAAGATACAGCCCGCACTTCGCATTAATACAGATCCTAAGAAAAATAAAAATAAATAATACACGAATAAACTTAAGTTTGAATTTTCAATGTATGCATAGGCTAAGCCCCATGAACACGGCCAAAATAAAAGCATAAAACCAATTGGTTTCGTTAACCTTGTAATCTCAATGAAAATTTTAAAATGGTGCATGAAATATTACTTGTAAATATCAAACACTAACCTCATAATCAATTTGATTCGATATGGATATAGATTATACAGTTTCAGCATTAATGTTTCCCGCTATTCCGTTAATGATGACTATGTATAGTAATAGATTTCATACTTTAAGTGGGTTAATTAGAAAGCTGCATGATCAGCTGACAGTTGAAAAAAAAGCCCCACCTCAATTAGAAAATCAATTACATGTGCTTAACAATAGAACCAACCTTTTAAAGTATACTATGGGTTTTGCTGCTTTTGGTTTTTTATTCAATATGACTACAGTCTTATTACTTTATTTAGATAGTTTACAAATAGCCAGATTAAATTTTGCAGCTTGTTGTGTTTGCATGATCGTTTCAATTTTTTTGTTTTTACAAGAAATTAGACTTTCAAATCAAGCACTTAAATTTCATTTGAGTGATATGGATTCAATGAAAAATGATTTATAATTTTATTTATTTTCTAATAAACTTTTCTTAAATAACGATATACCTTTATTTTTTTTATGGTTGTATGACTCTTTAAAAGTTTCTAGTTGCCACCCCTTCATTCTTGTTGCGATCAATTTTAAGTTATTTTCCTTCCACTCATTTGTAGAATTTTCATCTTTCCAATGTTTTTTCTCATTATTCGTTCTTGCACAACCATAACAGTAGCCGGTAACAGGATCGGTTTTACAAATACTAATACATGGAGAAATAATTTTTTTTTCCATTAAGGAATTAGTATTGCTGGCCCAGTAAGTTTTCTTGCCTCTAAATCCTCATGAGCTTTTTTTGCGTCGATTAAGCTATACTCTTTTGAAATTTTGATTTTAATTTTGCCAAATTTTACTTTTTCAAAAACAGCATCGGCGCCAGCTTGGAGTTCTTTTCTGTTTGTAAAATATTGACCAATAGAAGGTCTAGTTAAATAAAGACCTTTAGGCTGGATATCTTTGGGGACATTAACTGGATCAAGTGGACCTGAAGCGTTTCCAAAGCTTATCATCATACCCCTTGTTTTAAGACAAGCTAATGAGCCAGTAAAAGTATTTTTACCAACTCCATCAAATACTGCTGGAACTCCTTCATTGTTAGTAATCTCCATTACTTTTTTTGCAAAATCATCTTTTGTATAATTTATAACGTGTGCGTAACCATTCTCTTCAGCAATTTTAATCTTATTATCAGAACCCACTGTTCCTATAACTTTTGCACCAATACTATTAGCCCACTGAGCAAATATTTGACCAACTCCTCCTGCAGCAGCATGAAATAAAACAGTTTCACCAGCTTTAAGATTATAAGTTTTGCAAAGTAAATAATTAGTAGTTAACCCCTTTGTCATTAAGGTTGCAGCTTGTTTATGAGATATACCTTCAGGAACTTTTACAGCTATCTTAGATGGAATAATTCTTTGTTGTGAATAGGCGCCCAAAGGTACCGAAGCATATGCTATATTATCACCTATATTAAATTCTTTAACATTAGACCCGACCTCTTCTACTTTACCTGCTGCTTCTAATCCAATTCCACTTGGAAGCTTAAGAGGGTACAAACCTGATCTGTGATAAGTATCAATGTAATTTAAACCAATAGCATAATTGGTAACTTTAATATCATCAGGACCAGGGGTCCCGACCTTAACGTCTTGAAGTTCTAATACTTCAGGACCTCCATTATTGTTTATAATTATTGCTTTTGGCATTCAGGGAACGTACTTGAACTTTTAATATTTAGCAAATGTTCCGTTATTATAATCTTGTATCGCTTCAAGTATTTCTGCCTTTGTATTCATCACAAAAGGACCACCTCTCGCAATAGGCTCGCCTATGGGTTTGCCCGCAATAAATAAAAATTCAGATTTTTTTGATGCTTTGACAATAAGTTTATTACCTCTCTTAAGTAAAATTAAATTTGAGTCAGAAGTTTTTTCGTGATCCTTTTCACCTATTTTCAACTGACCTTTAAGTAAATATATAAAACTATTGTGTCCATCTGGAGCTTCACAGCTAAATTCTTTGCCTTCATTTAAGTTTATGTGGAAATAAATTGGTTCCACATTATGATTTTTTTCAGGTCCCTCAGCACTTTCATATTTACCAGCTATTACTTTAACAATTTTATCATTGTCTTTGTGAGTTCCAAGCTCATTACCTTTTATATAAAGATATTCAGGTTTGTTTTTTTTAAGTTTTGCTGGCATGTTGATCCATAATTGGAATCCTAGCAATTTACCTTCTTTCATAGCAGGCATCTCCGAGTGTATAATACCTCTACCAGTTTTCATCCATTGTACATCACCAGATGCCATAATTCCTTTAGCGCCAGTGCTGTCCTGATGTTCAAATTCTCCATTTAACATATAAGTAACCGTCTCTATTCCTCTATGCGGGTGAGGAGGAAAACCTGCAATATAATCCTCTTTATTTTCTGATCCAAACTCATCAAGCATTAAAAAAGGATCAATATAATCTGCTTCAGGTGTACCAATACTTCTTTTTAATTTTACACCAGCACCATCTGATGCGTTTAATGCTTTTATAATTTTTTTAACTTCAATATTCTTCATAAAAAACTATTTAGTGTTATGAGATCCATCACACATTGGTGGATCATTAGTTAGTTTACAAGTGCAGAAAAAAACTTTTTTAGATTGATCGGCCTTATAATGTAAAGGCTTAAAAGCTGTGTCTTTATGTGATCCATCACAAAAGGGTTGTTTCTCGCTTAATCCGCATGTGCACCAGTAATAAGATTTACCTTCTAAGACATTTATCCCTATCGGAGTATCTCCAGCTCTTTTTCCTTTATTCATTTAATCTTTCTAATTTTCAGTTTGCTTATACAATATCTAATAGTTGTTTTAAATTTTTAATTTCGTCGCTGGGCTTATAATCAAGTTTATCAAAAATATTATTATTCCTATTCACCCAAATAGAGTTATAACCATAATTTCCACCACCAGATACATCCCAAGTATTTGCACTTAAAAATGCAACTTGATCTTTTTGTATATTGTATTTTTTGATTGGCATGTCATAAACTTTTGAGTTTGGTTTATAAATTCCAACTTCTTCGATTGAAAAAACGTCATCAAAAATATTTTTTAAATTGTTACTTTCAATTAACTCATTGAGAAGGGCAGGTGTTCCATTTGAAAGAACACCAAGTTTATAATTCTTTTCTTTTAAAGTTTTTAAAACTTCAGGAACCTCCTTAAACGTTGAGAGCACTTTATATAGATTAAGTAATTCATTTCTCATAGAGAAATTGATATCGAAAGTTTTCATTGATTTATCCAAACTATCTTCTGTAATCTGCCAGAAGTCTTTGTGTCTGTTCATTAAACTTCTAAGCCAAGTATATTCAAGTTGTGTGGTTCTCCAATAATTAGCAAAACTCTCCCACTTACTACCGATTTTATCTTTACATTTTTCTGCAGCTGAATTGACATCAAAAAGAGTGCCATAGGCATCAAAAATTATTGCTTTAATATTTTTCATAACTTAAATTAATATTAATGAGTAATATAAGATTATTCTACCCAGAAAATATATCAGAAAATACCACAAGCTTGTTATCAAAAGAACAGACTCATTATGTTGTGAATGTAATGAGATTAAAAAGGGGATCTAATTTAAACTTTTTTAACAAATATGGTGAGTGGAAAAGTGAGATAATCTTTTTAGACAAAGATAGAGTAGAGGTAAAATTTTTAAATAAAGTAAAGGATTCTTCAAATTCATCGATTGTTGAATTAGCGATCTGCCTAGTAAAAAAAAATCCAATGGAAAACATTTTACAAAAAGCTACAGAACTTGGTGTTACTAAAATTATTCCAATCATATCTGAAAGAACTGAGATAAAAGAATTAAATTTTGTAAGAGCAAAAAAAATTGTTGTTGAAGCAACTGAGCAATCTAATCAATTAAGCCCTCCGGAAATATCTAATGTAATGAAACTTAAAGATTTTTTAAATAATTTAGATAGCTCCACAAGATTATTATTTGCTGATGTTAACTCCAAAGATAATTTAAAAAAGGAAGCATTCGATGGATTCAAATCGCTATCTATTCTTATAGGTCCAGAAGGCGACTTTTCACCTTCAGAAAGAGAACTTATTCTAGCAAAAACTAATGTCGTGCCATTTACAATATCCAGAAATATCTTAAGGTCTGATACCGCTGTAATAAGCGCTATTTCATTGGTTAATTTTATCAATAACTTTCATTAATTGTCGCATTAATTGAAATTGTGAAATTGTTTAAAAGCTGTATAAAAACTTATGTTTAAAAAATTCGCGCAAAGCTTATTATTCATATTTCCAGGATCAGTTCTGGCCAATGAGCCAGCGAAATGGCAACTTGGCTTTCAAAGATCAGCTTCTAAATCAATGAGCGATATAGTTTGGTTTCATGACTATATGTTACTTCCAATCATAACAGCGATAACAGTGTTCGTTCTTTTTTTATTAGCTTACGCATGTATAAGATTTAGAGCATCTAAAAACCCCGTTGCTTCAACAACAAGTCACAATACAACAATTGAAATAATTTGGACTTTAGTACCATGTTTAATTTTAATAGTTATGGCAGTTCCATCATTTAAAGTTTTATATTCTCAAGACGAGATTCCAAAAGCTGAAGTAACGATAAAAGCAATAGGTTATCAATGGTATTGGGGCTATGAATATCCAGATGAAAATATAGTTTTTGACTCTTATATGATCGAAGAAAAAGATCTTAAAAAAGGACAGCCAAGATTATTGGCGGTTGATAACGAAGTTGTTGTACCAGTGAATAAAGTAGTAAAAGTAATGATTACAGCTAACGATGTTTTGCATGCTTGGGCATTACCATCTTTTGGCGTTAAAAGAGATGCCGTTCCAGGAAGAATAAACGAGACTTGGTTTAAAGCTGATAGAATTGGAACTTTTTACGGTCAATGTTCAGAACTTTGTGGAATTAAACACGCGTTTATGCCAATTACTGTTAATGTAGTCTCAGAAGACGATTACAACAAATGGTTAGAGAAAGCCAAAATCGAATTTGCTAAAGAGGAAATTTCAAACAATATTAAAATAGCTAAGAAAATTAAGGAGACAAAATAATGTCAGCAATTACAGACGCACACGATCATCACCATAACCCAACTGGCTGGAAGAGATGGGCTTATTCGACAAATCATAAAGATATAGGAACCATGTATCTGATTTTTGCAATTATTGCTGGAATAATAGGAACAGCATTTTCTGTTATAATGAGAATGGAGTTGATGCATCCAGGGGACGGTATCTTAGGTGGAGACCATCACTTATATAATGTTTTAGTTACTGGTCATGGATTGATTATGATCTTTTTCATGGTTATGCCTGCAATGATTGGAGGATTTGGAAATTGGTTTGTTCCAATCATGATAGGCGCTCCAGATATGGCTTTTCCAAGAATGAATAATATTTCTTTTTGGTTATTACCAGTCGCTTTAATTTTATTACTTGCATCTATTTTTGTGGATGGCCCTCCAGGCGCACAAGGTGTTGGAGGTGGCTGGACAATTTATCCGCCTTTATCTTCTAAGACTGGTCAACCAGGACCAGCTATGGATTTAGCAATTTTAAGTTTACACGTTGCAGGAGCTTCATCAATTTTAGGAGCTATTAATTTTATAACCACAATTTTAAACATGAGAACTCCAGGTATGACATTACATAAAATGCCGTTGTTCTCTTGGTCTATATTAGTAACAGCTTTTTTACTTTTATTATCATTACCAGTTTTAGCTGGGGCGATTACTATGCTTTTAACTGATAGAAACTTTGGAACAGCATTTTTCGAAGCACAAACTGGAGGTGATCCTGTTTTGTTTCAACACCTATTTTGGTTTTTTGGACACCCAGAAGTTTACATCTTAATTCTTCCAGGTTTTGGAATGATAAGTCATATTGTTTCAACATTTTCTAAAAAACCAGTATTTGGTTATTTAGGAATGGCATATGCAATGGTGGCGATTGGAGTTGTAGGTTTTGTAGTTTGGGCTCACCACATGTACACTGTTGGTTTAGATACAGATACAAAAGCTTATTTCTTAGCAGCAACAATGATAATCGCGGTTCCTACAGGAATAAAAATATTCTCTTGGATAGCAACAATGTGGGGTGGTTCAATTAGTTTTAAAACTCCAATGTTGTGGGCAATAGGCTTTATATTCTTATTTACATTAGGTGGTGTTACTGGTGTTGTTTTAGCAAACGCAGGTGTTGATACAGCTCTTCACGATACTTATTATGTAGTAGCGCACTTCCATTATGTATTATCTTTAGGTGCAGTTTTTGCAATATTTGCTGGCTTCTATTATTGGTTTAGTAAAATGAGTGGATACGAATATTCAGAATTTTTAGGTAAGCTCCACTTTTGGTTAACATTTATTGGAGTAAATTTAATTTTCTTCCCACAACATTTTTTAGGATTAGCAGGTATGCCAAGAAGATATGTTGATTACCCTGATGCTTTTGCCGGATGGAATTATATTTCATCTATCGGGTCTTACATTTCAGTAGTTGGTTTAGCTGTATTTTTATTAAATCTTCTTTATGCATTTGCAAAAAAAAGAAAAGCACAACAAAATCCATGGGGAGAGGGAGCAACTACACTGGAATGGACTGTGTCTTCACCGCCACCGTTCCATACTTTTGAAGAACTACCTAAAGTAAAATAAATTGAGCCAAACACTTTCAAAGACTAGAAGCTCGAAGCAAGGATTAGCTTTAGGTTTAAATTCATTTTTCAATTTAATGAAACCAAGAGTGATGTCTCTTGTTTTATTTACTTGTATGGTTGGATTATTAATCGCCCCTTTTCAGGTCGATTTTAAATCTTCAATCATCTCTCTATTAGCCGTAGCAATTGGTTCGGGAGCTGCTGGAGTTTTAAATATGTGGTATGAGTCAGATCTTGATGCTTTGATGAGCAGAACTTGTCTTAGACCAATTCCAACAGGAAAGATTAAAAAAAACCAGGCACTATATTTTGGAATAGTTTTATCATTTGTTTCAATAACAATGCTTTACTATTCAGCTAATTTAATATCGGCGATCTTGTTAGCTTCGACAATTGCATTTTATTTTTTTATTTATACAATTTGGTTAAAAAGAAAAACTTCTCAAAATATTGTTATTGGAGGCGCAGCAGGCGCGTTACCACCAGTAATAGGTTGGACAATTGCTACTGGTTCAATATCTATCGAGCCAATAATACTTTTTTTAATAATATTTATTTGGACCCCATCACATTTTTGGGCTTTGAGTTTATATAAATCTGAGGATTACAAGAAAGCAAAAATTCCTATGTTGCCTGTAATCGCAGGAGAAAAAATAACAAAAATAAATATTTTGATATATTCTTTATTGATGTTGCCAATAGTTATTGCACCTTTTATTTTTAATTTTGCAAGCTTGTTTTATTTATCAGTGACTTTGTTAATGACATTATATTACAACTATTTGTGCTTTAGCCTTTTTAAAGAGAAAGTAAAAAAACAATCAAATAAGATTGCAAGAAAAGTTTTCCTCTTTTCAATTTTTTATCTATTTTTAATTTATTTAATTTTATTAATTGATAATGCAAAAAGTTTTTAATTATGAATAAAAAAAAGAAAAATATAATTACCGCGATTGTTTTGGTGCTTTTTATGATTTTTTTATTTGCACTTACATTTTATAATATTGGTATTTACAATAGGGAAATTTAACTATGACTGATAAAAAGAAACTTACTCCATTAGCTTTAGTTTCAATATTTTTTTTAATGCTAGCTCTTTCTTTTGCATCCGTTCCATTATACGACCTGTTTTGTAGAGTAACTGGTTTTGGCGGCACTTCTCAAGATGCTTCAAATAAAGAAATACCTAAAATTATTGTTGATCAAAATTACAGTATGAGATTTGATACTAATATTCATAATACTTCAGACTGGAGATTTTATCCTGAAAAAAATACAATAGATTTAAAACCTGGTGAGGTACACACCGTAAAATTTAATATAGAAAATCCTGGAAATAAAACTTCTTCAGGAACAGCATCTTTTAATGTTTCTCCATCAACATTCGGAAAATATGTTAATAAGATAGGTTGTTTTTGTTTTGAAAAACAAACCTTAAAACCAAATGAGAAGCAAGAATTCGTATTAACATTTTTCTTGGATCCAAAAGTAGTTGATGATAATAAAACTAAGAATATTTCTGATGTTACTCTTTCATTTACGTTTTTTGGCTCAGAATATTACGAAAAAGGAAAAATTTAGTTATGTCAGCTGAAAAGAAAAAACATGATTTTCATTTGGTAGATCCAAGTCCGTGGCCAATATATGTTTCTTTTGCAACTTTAGTTTTAGCTATTGGTGCCGTTTATTATTTTCACTCTAAAGCTCTTTGGCTATTATTAGTCGGGTTAGCTCTTGTTATTTACGGAGCTTTTATGTGGTGGAGAGATGTTATAGAAGAAGCTGAACATCAAGGTCATCACACCCAAATTGTACAAATAGGTCACCGATACGGAATGACATTATTTATTGCATCAGAAGTGATGTTTTTTGTAGCTTGGTTTTGGGCTTATTTTAACGCAAGTTTATTTCCAACAGAAACAATAGGAGGCACGTGGCCGCCACCTGATATCAAAACTTTTGATCCATGGGATATCCCATTAATTAATACATTAATTTTATTACTATCAGGAACAACCGTTACGTGGGCTCACCACGCGATGTTAGAGAATGATAGAAAAGGATTAGTTAATGGTTTAATAGCGACGGTGTTTCTTGGTTTTATATTTTCGTGTTTTCAAGCCTACGAATACCACCATGCAACATTTACTATAGATGGTGGAATTTACGGTTCTACATTTTATATGGCAACAGGTTTTCATGGCTTTCATGTAATCATAGGAACAATATTTTTAGCAGTATGTTTATTCAGATCAATGAAAGGCCACTCAACACCAACTCATCACTTTGGATTTGAAGCAGCAGCCTGGTACTGGCATTTTGTCGACGTAGTTTGGCTATTCTTATTTGCTGCGATCTATATTTGGGGAAGTTAATCTCAAATTGAAAAGAGCATTCTTATTTCAACTATTCGTAATTCTATTTGTAACAATATTTTGCGCCTTAGGAACTTGGCAGCTTTATAGATTGCAATGGAAGCTAGAGCTTATAAGTGAAATAACTTTTGGATTAGACTCTAAACCAATAGAATACTCTAATTCAATTAATAAAAATTATCAGAGAGTAAGCGCAAAAGGAAAGTTTAATTTTGATAATCAAATTTACCTTTATAGCTTGAATGATAGTGGAAAACCCGGATATGATGTTGTTACTCCATTTAGAACCGATAAGAATCAAAATGTTTTGATTAATAGAGGTTGGATTAAAAAAGAATTAAAAGATAATCCAAGCATAAATTTTGATACAGAAACTGACGAAGAGGTAATTGGACTTTTAAGAGAAATATATAAACCAAATATATTTAAACCGGACAATGACATTAAAAATAATATTTGGTTTTCATTAAATTTAGAAGATTTAAAAGAAGCTACAGGAGAGCAATTTAATGAATTCGTAATTTTTTTAGAAGATAATCAGGCTAAATCACCTCTGCCTAAAAAGATAAGCATAGATGTGCCAAACAATCACCTTAAATATGCTATAACATGGTACGCAATATCAATCTCAATAATTTTTTATTATTTATATTTTAGAAGAAAAAAATGAATTATTTTAGCACTAGGGATAAATCTTTAGAATTTAGTTTTAAAGATATTTTCTTAAGAGGACTTGCACCAGGCGGAGGGTTATTTTTGCCTGCTGAAATAAATAAGTATAGTCAAGAAGAACTTAATAATTTAAGTCAACTCAATTATAATGAACTTGCTACAGAAATTATCTTTAATTTTTGTTCAGATGAAATTAAAAAGGAAGATCTTAGCTCACTAATACAAAAATCTTATAGTAGTTTTAAAGATAAAGAAGTCGTAAATATAAAAAAAATTGGAAATATAAATCTTCTCGAACTTTATCATGGGCCCACTTTAGCTTTTAAAGATATTGCAATGCAGGTAATTGGCAATATGTATGACTACTTAGAAGTCGCTAAAGATAAAACTGTAAATGTCGTAGTAGCTACATCAGGAGATACTGGTTCAGCAGCTATTGCAGCATTAAGTAATAGAAAAAATATAAATCTTTTTGTACTACATCCGCATAATAAGATTTCAAATATTCAAAGAAAAATAATGACAACAATTGGTGGAGCTAATATTTATAATATAGCTATTGAGGGTTCATTTGATGATTGTCAAAAAATTGTAAAAGAGCTTTTTAATGAAAATAGTTTTAGATCAAAAATAAATATGTCAGGCGTAAATTCTATCAATTGGGCGAGAATTGTTTGTCAAATTGTTTATTATTTTTATTCTTTCTTCAGATTAAAAAAAAATAACATAAGCTTTTCAGTGCCAACTGGTAATTTTGGAGATATCTATGCCGGATATGTTGCAAAAAAAATGGGTTTACCAATTAATAAACTTATAGTCGCTACTAATAAAAATGATATTTTACAAAGAGTTATTAATACAGGTGAATATAAACCTGATAAAGTGAAAGCAACCATTACACCAAGTATGGATATACAAGTTGCCAGTAATTTTGAGAGGCTGCTTTATTATATATTAGATGAAAGCGATAGTAAGGTAGGATCATTAATGAATGATCTATCATCAAAAAGTATATTCAATTTAGAAAAAAAAGAAATCGATAAAATTAAAAAGGATTTTGAAGCAGTAAAAGTTACAGATGAAGAGACAGTATCTATAATTAATGAAATTTATAAAGAGCATCAATTTATAATTGATCCTCATACTGCTACTGGAGTAGGAGCAGCAAAAAGTTTTAAAAATTTAGGAGATATAGTTGTTCTTGGTACAGCTCATCCTTACAAATTCAGCGATACAATAAAAAAAGCTATAGGAAAAAACTTAGATTCACCTGAACATTTAAAATTGAATATGGATAAAAAGGAAACATTTGATATTATTGGTAATTCAAATACAGACGTAAAAAATTATATTTTAGGAAAAATACAATGAAAATTAAAAAAGGAGATAAACTCCAATCCTCGGAATTATTTTATCTTGATCAAAATAATGATGTAAAAAAAATTGATATTTTAGATCTTTGTAAAGGCAAGACTATTATTTTAGGTATGCCAGGAGCTTTTACAAAAACTTGCTCAGCACTTCATCTTCCTGGGTATATAAAAAATTACGAACTAGCTAATAAAAAGGGAATTTCTAAAATTGTGTGTGTTGCTGTGAATGATCCTAATGTAATGAAGGCCTGGGGTGAAAATCAAAATGTAGGTAGCAAAATCTTCATGGCTGGTGATCCTTTTCTTAAATTTACAAAGGCTATTGGAGCAGAGGTAGATAAATCCGAAAAAGGATTAGGAATTAGATCTAATCGCTACACTATGTTAGTGGAGAATAGTGAAGTTAAAAAAGTAGAGGAAGAAAAAGAAACAGCTACTTGTGAATTATCTTCAGCAGAAAGCTTTTTAAAATCTATTTAGTTTTCGAAACTGCCAATTCATCAACAAGATTATTATATTTGTTGCCAGCGTGCGCCTTAACCCATTTCCAAGTAACTTTATGTTTTAAGCAAACATTATCCAATTTAATCCAAAGATCTTTATTTTTAACCGGTTTCTTGTTTGAACTTTTCCAATTATTAACTTTCCACTTTTTAATCCAATCAGTTATTCCATCTTTTACATATTTCGAGTCGGTAAAGATTGTAATCTCTGATTTCTTTCTTATTTTTTTTAATGCCATAATTGGAGCCATTAATTCCATCCTATTATTAGTTGTATTACTTTCACTTCCAGAAATACTCGATTGATTAGAATCGTCTAATATGATTGCTGCCCAACCTCCCTTCCCAGGATTTCCAGAGCAAGCACCATCAGTATAAATTTTTAATTTCATTAAAAGAAATAATCCTCATGATTTTTTGCACTCTTGTGAAATTCTAATCTTTTTAAATACTCCATTGGATCTTTAATTTTAACTATTGCTCCTTCTACTTTATTTAATGCATCAAATACTCGAGTTAGCAAGAATCTCAAAGCAGCGCCTTGAGATAAAACCTTAATATTATTCAATTCTTCGTGGGACAATTTTCTTACAGATGTATATCCATCTATAAAATTCTTTGCTTTAGTAACGTTAAAACTTAAATTACTTTTTAGACCATCAAAACACAAAGCGTTAAAGCAAATAGCTAATTCAAAAGCAAAAAAATCTTCACATGAGAAATAAAAGTCAATTACACCGCTAAATTTATCTTGAATAAAAAAAATATTATCATGAAATAAGTCTGCATGAATAATTCCTTTTGGTAAATTTTTTGGCCAATTTTTTTCAACATCATTAAGATTTTCCTCAATTAATCTTGGCAGATCTTTATGTATATTTTCACATTTATCTTTAACTGAATTAAATAATTTTCTCCATGAATTTACGGATAGATCATTTTGTCGTTTTAATTTTAAATTCTTTGTTAGCTCATGCATTTTGGCTATTTCAGATCCGATTGATTTACAGTTGGCTGGAGATAAATTTTGTTTTGCCTTTCCCTCAAGAAATGACACAATCATCAATTTTTTCCCCTCAAAATTTGTAATAGTTTCATTATTATTATTAGAGATAGGAGCAGGGCATTTAAAGTTAGCTTTATTTAAAGATGACATCAAATCTGAAAAAAAAGGAAGATCTGAAGGCTTAACTCTTTTTTCGTAAATAGTTAATATAAATTTTTTTTTATTAACCGATAAAAAATAGTTTGTATTTTCTATACCTTCTTCAATTCCTTTGAATGAGTCTAGCTTACCTAATTTATAATTAGATAAGATTTTTTCAATTTTATTTTGATTTAACTTTGTATAGACAGCCATTAATTGAGTTCTTTCGGCAATTTAAAAACAACCTTTTCTTCTGCAACTATCACTTCCTCAACAGAGACCTTTCTATCTTTTTTTATATTAGTCAGCAACGCTTGTACTAATTTTTCCGGCGCTGAAGCGCCAGAGGAAATTCCAATAGTATTAGAATTCTCAATTTCATGAAAAGGTATTTCCTTTTCTGAATGCATTAATTGAGAGTTTTCACATCCAGCTTTTTTTGCGACCTCAACTAGCCTTACCGAATTTGATGAATTTCGACTCCCAACTACAAAAAATAAATCACACTTAGATGCTATTTCTTTCACAGCTGATTGACGATTAGTTGTAGCGTAACAAATATCTTCCTTGATCGGCCCCTTGATTTTAGGAAATTTGTTTTTAAGTGCATTAATTATTTCTGCCGTATCATCTACTGAGAGGGTTGTCTGAGTTATATAAGCCAAAGGTTTTTTAAAATTATTAGCCTGAAGATTTTCAACATCACTTTTAGTTTCTATCAATTTAATTGATCCTAACGGTAGCTGACCCATTGTGCCAATAACCTCAGGATGATTTTTGTGCCCAATTAAAAATATTTCGTATCCTTTTTTATGTAACTGTTCAGACTCTCTATGAACCTTTGAAACCAAAGGGCAAGTTGCATCCACAAAAGATAAATTTTTAAACTTTGCTTCGTTAGGAACTGATTTAGGAACTCCATGTGCAGAAAAAATTACAGGTCTACTATTATCTTTTACTTCAGAAAGCTCGTCTACAAATATTGCCCCTTTTTCTCTTAGTTCATCAACAACTTGTTTATTATGAACAATTTCATGTCTCACATATATAGGAGCTCCATATTTATTTATTGCCTTTTCGACAATTTCAATAGCTCTTTTAACACCAGCACAAAACCCTCTGGGTGAAGCTAAATAAATTTTAAGTTCTTTTTTCATTCTTTTCTAACAAGTATTCGAGCAATATATGCGGAAAAGTAAGAGACGCCAAACCAATAAATATTACTTTATAAATAGCCTCATCGAGCTTATAGGAGCTATTGAGAAAATATACCGCTATTAAAAACATCACACCAGTTACAAAAGTTAATGGAATAGCTTTGTTAATAAATTTCTTTAGTCCTGATCTAAAAGACTTATCTAGTTCGAAGATTAATGTAATTGAATGCCTTATAGAATGAAGAAAACAAAAATAAATTGTGAAAGCCAAAACAGGAGTTAAAAAGAGATTTAATATAATTAACGAAAAAAAATCCATTATCATCAATGCTTTAAAGTCAGCCTTTTTCTTATTAGAGATAATTAGAGATGATAAAAAGCTTAAACACAAAAAAATTATTAAGAATTGATTAGTAAATAATTGAGACTCAAAAACATTAAAGTTTAAAATTTCAAATATTTCGTTTGTTTTCTCTCTCTGAAATAATAACGGAGCAAAAATTACTGCTGATCCTTTTAAAAAGTACAAAAACTCAGATATTAGAAATTTTTCTTTAAATGAGAATACCGTATCCTCCTTACCAAAGTGATAAGCTGCTACAACAAGAAATAACAATAAAACAGTATTAGGAAAAAATACCCACAAAAAAACTATTAAGATAGAGATTAAAATATATATAAAATAAAAAGAAAAAAGAGATCTATAACCAAATAAATATAAAAGTTTTTTTCCTTTTAAATTATCTAATGCTCCATGCGAAATTCCTAAAATTAATATTAAGATTAAACAAAATATTATCGGCTCATAATTTACCATAAAGTAGAATGGGCTAATTAAAATACAAAAATTGAAAAATATAAGCGAATGTTTAAAATTTATCTTTTCCATTATTGAAATAGAGCTCTCACAAAAATTAATTTTGGCATTCTTCCTATAATATTAATATCTTCAAAGATATTACTTTTATTAGATAAAAATTTTATTACACAGTTTGATGAAGCTTTAAACATTTCGAAAAATATTTTTGGCATTTTATCTGGGTTATTTTTTAAAACTCTTAAAAATATTTTATCTAAAAACTGATATTTCTTTCCTATATTGTACATTTTTATTTTTTCAATTTTATCAATATTTTCAACAATATATTTACTATGCTCTTGAATATTTAAAAAAGTATACCCTGTACTTAACCTTGTCATTCCGCCAGCAGATCCAATATAAACAGTTTTCTCATTATTTTTATTTAATGGATGGAATAATGGTATAGCACCTTTTTCAGTAAAATTTATTTTATAGTTTTTTATACCAAGATTATTTTTTATATAATTTTCCAATTGAAGATCGTAATCCATTAAGCTTTGATCCTCTAAATTTGAAAGCCAAGTTGTTTCAATTAAAGCTTTATTTTTACTAAATGGTAAAGTGTAAAAAAAGTGAACGTCATTTCTCTGATCACAATTAAAATCCATTAGATTTATTATTTCCTCATCAAAAATATTTTTAGGTGTTTCTATCTCGATACCTTGAAAGTGTTGCCACAATTTAGATTTATCTAATTCTTTTTCATGAACACTATTAAAAATTATGGAATTTTCTGAGTTGATTTCACTTAGGTTTTTAAAAAAACTTATATTAGAATTTGTAGATAGCTTAGAATTTATTTTTTTATAAAATTTACCACTGTCGATGCTTTGATAGGGAAATTTTTTATTAGTTAATTCATTCGAACTATCTGAAGAATTTATAGTAAAATTGTTCCAACTTTTAATTACACAATCATCAAAGTTATGATTAAAAACTTTCCAAAAAGACCACGTTTTGTCTCTTTTATATTCTTCACGAGTTTCAATAATAGCTAAAGTTTTTTCTTTTAACTTATCATTAATTTCGAGCTCATAAGCTAAAGATAGGCCCGCGCATCCACCACCAATAATTATATAATCAAATTCTTTCATTTAAATTAATTTCTTCATTTAAAATATTATGATTTGTTTGGTTATCGTAATTTAAATCTTTGATGAATAATAATTTAATAAAGTCAAAAACAGATAAAAAGGTCTGAATTACTTTTTCAAACATGGGTACATAGATTTTGCCAGCTTTATTGTAATTATCTATATTTTTTTGTTTAAGGATGTAGTCACCTATTTTTCTATAAACACGCCTTGCAACAATAACTGAAAATCTTGACCTAATTGGTATATCACTAATAGACTTAAATGAATTTTCATAAAACGATTGAGATTCATCTATAATTTCTCGAATTGCCAAAAAATTGTGATCAACATATTGTCTATTACGTGCTTTATCTTCACAAACATCCCTAGCTATATTAGTAAGCTGCATCGCTATCCCAAGATCTATTGCACCTTTTAGAGCCTCTCGATTTTTTACATTCAGTATTTTTGACATCATTAGTCCGACTGTACCAGCAACTCTATAAGAATAAACAAGCAAATCTTTTTTTGAGTTTATCACTACTTTTTCTTTTAAGTCTGTTTCAACACCATCGAACAAATCTATTACTATTTGTTTCGAAATATTTTCGCTATCAATAACAGACCACATGTCTTTTATAATTTGATTGTTTAGATTTTTGTTCTCAAAATCTTTTTTAAATTTTAAAAAAATTTCTCTCTTTACAACTAGATTATTATTATCATCAACTATATCATCTAAAGTTCTACAGAAATTATATAAAGATGAGCATTTATCCAAAGCGTTATTTGGCAGAAAATAACTCGCCCAGTAAAAAGATTTAGCATGTTTCTTTAGTAAATTACTTTTCATTAAAACAATTTATCTAAAACTTTTGCTGATGATAGAACCCCAGGCATTCCAGCGCCTGGATGTGTACCGGCACCCACAAAGTACAAATTTTTATATATTTCAGATTGATTATGAAATCTAAAATAGGCTGACTGAGAAAATTTGGGCTGAATTGAAAATCCGGATCCATAGAGAGTTGCTAGATCAATTTCGAAATAATCAGGTGTTAAGTAAAAATCACTTACCACATTTTCTTTAATACCAGGCAGAACAGTTTTATCCATTTTATCTAATACTAAATCTTTGAATTTATCACCTTCTTTGATCCAATTTACTTTGGATAAATTATTTGGTACCGGGACTAATACATAAAAAGCATCTTGACCTTCTGGCGCCATATTGGGATCTGTTGCAGAGGGCCTATGTAAATAATAGCTTATATCATCAGAAAGTATTTTCTTTTCAAAGATTTTATCAAGATGTGTTTTATAAGATTCTCCAAAATAAATAGTATGGTGCGCAACATCGTTATATTTTTTTTTAGAGCCAAAATAATAAACAAATAATCCCATTGAATAATCCATTCTTTTCATTTTTTGTTTAAATAAAAAATCATAATCTTCTTTTGATTTTATCAAGTTGTTGTAAACATTTGGGGGATCTGAGTTGCAAACTACATAGTCACAATTAATTATTTTTGAATTATTAATCTTTACAGCTTTAACCTTTTTATTTTCTGTAAGTATTTCTGTAACTTCAGCATCTTTAATAATTTTGATATTTTCCTCAATCATTAGTTTTTCTAAAGCTTTAACAACACTTCCTGTTCCTCCCATTGAATAATGAATTCCCCATTTTTTTTCTAAAAATAAAATTAATGTATATATCGAAGTTGTACTGAAAGGATTTCCACCAACTAAAAGAGGGTGCATACTAAATACTCTTCTTAATTTTTCATTAGATATATACTTTGAAACCAAACTATACACTGACTTATAACTTTTTAGTTTTAATAAAGATGGAATTTGTTTCATCATGAATGCCAAATTATTGAAAGGCTTGTCAGATAACTCCGTAAAACCTTTATTAAATATTTTTTCAGTAAAATTTACTAAATTTTTATATCCATCAAAATCAGAGGGATTAAACTTTTTGACCTGTTCCTCCATAGATTGATCATTCCCATTGTAGTCAAATGTATCTCCATCATTAAATACAAAGCGATACCATAAATCTAATGGTACAATTTTTACATAATTTGAAATATTTTTATTGAACAGTGAAAATAATTCTTCAAATAGATATGGAGCAGTTATTACTGTAGGTCCTCCATCATAAATAAATTGGTCTTTCTTAAAAACTCTAGCGCGACCACCAAGATCTGGATGTTTTTCTACTAAAGTGACTTTATAGCCTTTGGCTTTTAACCTCAGCGCTGCAGCTAAACCTCCAAAACCAGAGCCTATAACTATTATTTTTTTTGCCATTATGAATATGGCCTATTCTAACTGGATTTTTTCTTAAGTGCTAATTTTGTTTCTTCAATACTAGACATGTAAAATTTGTCTAATTTGCTTTTATCTAGAGAATTTTTTAGTAATTTCTCTACTGCTTCGATTGCTATTATAACTGAGGTATTTTTAATATCTTTTAGAGCTTGATTTTTAAGTTGTTTAATTCTTTCTTCTGCATTTCGCTTTCTATTTTCCATTAGGTTATGAAAATTTTCATTTGTCTTAATCATATTTTTTTCAGCTTCTTCGGCCGCTTTAGAAAGCATAGATTTAATTTCAGCTTTCGAATTGCTTATTTTTTTCTCGTGCTCAATTAAGATATTTTTTGCATCTTCTTTAAGTTTATTTGCCTCATTAATTTGATTTTTAATACTTAAAATATTTTCCTCTAGGGTATTTTTAATTTTTTGTGGTATCTGAAAATAGATTAACAATCCAATAAATAGAAAAAAAGATATCATAACCCAAAAAGTTGCGTCTATTGTCATAAATATTTACCTACATTTTTTTTTGAAATTTCTTCCACAGCAGCCTTGATGCTACTTTCATTTAATTTATCTCCAGATAAATTTTCAATAATGTTCGCAACAATTTCTTTTGAAATATTATTTATATCGGAAATAGAATTTTTCTTGAGTTCAGCAATATCTTTTTGAGCTTGAACTAATTCCTTTTCAATTTCTTTTTCAATTTTTTCTTTTTTCTCATTAATGTCTTTATCTGATTTAGCTTTTGACTCTAGTTGTATTTTTATGACTTCTTTCTTCGCATCTTCTAAAATTTTCTGATATTCTTTTAATTTACTCTCAGATAGCTCTTTAGATTTATTAGCATCTTCAATATCATCTTTAATTCTATTTTCTCTATCATCTAAATTATTTTTAATTTTTGGAAGATAAAATTTTGATATTGAAAAATACAAAATTGTAAAAATTAATATTAACCAAAAACCTTGTGACGCCCAATATTTTGGATCCAGCTGAGGCATCCCAGCCTCAGCCGCATACAAATATCCCTGTATAGCAAAAAATGCTATAAAAAAATTTAGGTATAGCTTCATATTTTATTTAAAACGCAAATAAAATAATTAAAGCCACTACTAGTCCAAATAATCCTGTTGCTTCAGCTAATGCAAATCCTAAAAGCAAATTAGGAAATTGTTTTTGTGCTGCAGACGGATTTCTCATAGCACCTGATAAGTAGTTACCGAAAATAATTCCGATACCAACACCAGCTCCTGCTAATGCGATTGCAGCAAGACCTGCTCCAATCATTTTTGCCGCTTCTAACTCCATTTTTCCTCCTTTAATTAATGGTGTAAATTTAATGCATCATTTAAATAAATGCAGGTTAATATTGCAAAAACATAAGCTTGCAGAAAAGCTACAAGTATTTCCAAGCCTGTTAATGCTACTGAAAAACTAAGTGGTAACCATCCACCTAATAATCCTAAACTTATTACAAATCCTCCAAAAACTTTTAACATTGTATGACCAGCCATCATATTTGCAAACAATCTTACAGATAAACTTACAGGCCTACTTAAATATGAAATAATCTCAATTACTGTAATTAAAGGCAAAAGCACTGCTGGAACTCCGCTTGGAACAAATATGCTTAAATATTTAAATCCATGTTTAGCAAATCCAATTATTGTTACTGCAATAAAAATAAATAAGGCCAGTATTAAAGTAACAATTATATGACTTGTTACTGTAAATGAGTAGGGTAACATTCCTACCATGTTACAAAATAAAACGAACATAAATAGACTAAAGATAAAAGGAAAGTAGGGTTTAGCTTTTGATCCAGCGGTATCACTAATCATTTTTGCCACAAAGGTGTAAAACATTTCAGCAATTAGTTGAATTTTTCCTGGAACAATTTTTTTTTCTTTAGTTCCAATAAATAAAAATAATAAAATTATTGAAGCACTTATAACCATGAATAAGCTAGCGTTTGTGAAAGATAGATCAATACCACCAATATTAATTTCAGGTCCAATCTTGTGAACGCTGAATTGTTGCATTGGATTATTTGCCATAAAATACTTAAATTCTATTCTTCTTTTTGCATTCTGTTGGCAGTTCTAATTACATTCAAAATTCCAGCAGCAGTGCCTAAAAAAAAGAAAATTATTATTAACCAAGGTTTAGTATCAAACCAATTATCTAAAATAAACCCAATAATTGTCCCAATCGCAACAGCAGATACTAATTCTGTGCCCAATTTAAAAGCACTCCCCATAAATGATCCTCTTTTTTCGCCATCTAATTCTGCTTGTTTTTTTATTTTTGATTTTGCAATTTTAAGGCGAGTTTTAAAATCTTCGGGAATGGTCATTTTTTTTTAATCTATGCAACTAATTCTTCAGCTTTTTGTAAATCAACAGAGACTAGCTGACTAACACCCTGTTCTGCCATTGTTACACCGTACAGTCTATGCATTCTGGACATTGTTAGAGCATGGTGAGTAATTATAATAAACTTTGTTTTTGTTATTTTAGTAAGTTCATCAAGTAAGGCACAAAATCTTGTGACATTAGCATCATCTAAAGGGGCATCTACTTCATCTAAAACACAAATTGGCGAAGGGTTCACCAAAAATACAGCAAAAATTAATGATAAAGCCGTTAAAGCTTGTTCTCCACCAGATAAAAGTGTGATTGATTGCAATCTTTTGCCTGGAGGAGATACAAACATTTCCAAACCAGCTTCTAAAGGATCATCTGAGTCTACCAGTTCGATCTTTGCATTCCCTCCGTCAAATAATTTTGTGTATACTTCATTAAATTTTCTATTAACTTTTGTAAAAGCTTCGAGAAGCCTTTCCCTTCCTTTTTGATTTAATTCTTCGATACTTGTTTTTAATTTAACGATTGCTGAAAACAAGTCAGCTCTATCATCTTCCATCTTTTGAATTTCAGTTTCATATTTTTTTGTTTCCTCATCAGCTCTTAAATTAACTGAACCAAGGGACTCTCTTTGTTTTTTAATTTTTTCAGTTTTTTTAGTTTGATCTTCTAAAGACGGGAGACTCTCAGGTGAAACGTTGTTTAAATCGGATTGAGGTAATATCGATCCTTCATTTTCAATGTTTAATTCACTTTTTATCGAGTATAATAGATCTTTCTTTCTATTTTCTATTCCTTCTATTGTTGCTTCATTTCTTGCTTTATTTTCTTTCAAATCAGAGAGCTTAGATTGAATTTCCTTTATATTTTGGTTTATAGAATTGTATTTTTTCTCAGCTTCAATTAACTCATTTTCTATTTCTTCGTTTCTTTTTTTAGTATTTTCCAAATTTTGAAGATTTTGTCCTTTTGAAGTTGCAATCCTTTCTGGATTTTTTTGATTTTCATTTATTTCTACTAGTAATTTTTCTTTTCTATTTGTAAGCTCAGATATCATTTTTTCAGAATTAGACTTGAGACTTCCCCAATTTTCTAACTCTACATCTATATTCTTAATTCTTTCTTTTCTTTTAATCGAATCACTTTGAATAGATTTATTTTTACCAAATTTTTCTGCATAATCTTCTTGTGAAGAAGTAATAGTTTTAACTAGTTTTCTCAAATCTTGAAATTTTGCCTTTGATAATTTTTTTTCTTCATCAATATCCTTTTCAATTTGGTCCAATATATTATCAAGTTTATTTTGAAGGTTATCTAGTTGACTTTTCGACTCCCTTAGTTCCTTTGATGAATTAGCTTCAACTTGTAAAAGACTGCTCTCCGTGTTTAAAAGCTCCCCTTTCTCTTTTGAAATTCTTTTTTCATTTAAATCTGCATCTAAAGAAATACTTTTTTCTCTTTCAAAATCTGAATCGATTGTTTTTACAGATTTTTCTAATTTTTCTTGTAGTGATTTTACTCTAGACTCCTCTTCCTCCAGGCTAGTTATGTCTAAATTTAATTTTTGTAAACTAGCTGCACTCTCCATCTTTTTATCTCTCAAGGGTGCGAGTTTTTTGTTTTCTTCATCTAATAATGAATTATTGTGATTAAAATCAATATTAATTGCACTTATGTCATCTTCTAATTCACCTAATTTTTCTTGAATTTGCTTTTTCTCTTTTTCAATTTCTCTTAATTTTAAATAATATAGACCTGCTTCAGCTCTTTTGATTTCTTTCGATATTTCTTTGTATCTTGTTGCTTCCTCAGCTTGTTTTTTTAAACTGTCTAATTGTTTTTGTTGTTGCTTTTTAAGTTCATCCGCTCTCTTTAAGTTGTTTTCAGCAGCATTTAATCTTGTCTCAGCTTCTTGTCTTCTTGCATGTATTCCAGAAATCCCCGCTGCTTCTTCCAAAATTGATTTTCTTTCAATTGGTTTAGCTGTAACAATCTGACCAATTTTTCCTTGACTTATTAAAGAAGGTGAGTGCGCACCAGTTGATAAATCTGCAAAAAGTGTTTGAACATCTCGTGCTCTTACTTCTTTTGCATTTATGTAATATTTCGAACCCTTATCTTTTTCTATCTTCCTTCTTACAGTCACCTCATCAAATTCTTTAAACTGTGCAGGACCTTCTTTATTTTTATTATCCAATAGTAAAGATACCTCAGAAATATTTTTCGAAGGTCTATTAGAAGTTCCAGAAAAAATTACATCCTCCATTCCAGAACCCCTCATACTTTTTGCTGAATTTTCACCCATACACCATCTTAAAGACTCAACGATGTTTGATTTTCCACATCCATTAGGGCCGACTATTCCGGTTAAACCATCCTCAAGTAAAAAAGTAGTTTTATCTGAGAATGATTTAAATCCAGTAATGTCTAACTTCTTAAATTTCATTTATAAATTTTTTTCAATAATTTTTTTAAATTTTTCGTATTCTATTTTGCCAGTGTATTCTTTTTCATTCACCACAATTGTAGGTGTGGACTTGATTTTATATTTTTTTTGAGCCTCTATTCTTTGATTAAGTATATTATCTTGAGCATCACTACTTTTTAAACAACTATTCATATTATTTTCGGATAAATTTAAGTCAGAACCAATTTTTTTGATCAAGTCATTAATTTTATTGATATCTGAGCCAACAGCCCAAACTTTTTGCTGGTTATACATTTCATCAAGTAGTTCAAATTTTTTTTCATTACTTGATGCGCATCTTACAATTACTTCAGCATTTAGTGCAGCGAGGTCTAAAGGGAAAGCATGATGTTCAAATTTTACTAAACCTTGATCAATATAGTCTTTTTTTAGTTTATCAAAAACTGTGATGTGGAAGTTAGCACAATGAGGACATGTTAAAGAAGAAAAAACTTTTACTGTTACTTTTGCATCAGCATTGCCTAAGCTTAAAATTTTGCCTTTAGCTTCTACAGTCATGGTAATCAAAAATATAAAAACTGATGTATAAAAAATTTTAATTATTTCTTTCATTAAATGCCTTTAAAAAATTATTTAGTGAACTTTTTAACGTATCATCATTAACTTTACTCATTTTATCTTCAATTTTTGAAAAATTTTTTATTTTCGGAAAACTCTTTTTTGGTTTGACTGTATTTTGCGCAATTTTTAGTACTACATTGCTTATACATTTATATCCAAAAAAACTATTTATTTTATCCATGATTTCATTTTTTTCGTACTCAACTTCCAGTTCTTTGCCGTGTATAACATTCAAAACTAAAGTTCCTTCTCTCATTTCTTTTTTCATTTTCACTGTAACTGGATAACAAGCATCAGCAATTTTTTTACTTACCATTTTTGTCCAATTATCCACTATGTTCGAATAATTGTATCCACCTTTTCTAAGATGTTTTTTTAAAGTCTTAGGTATAGAGCTCGAAAAAGGCCTAAGCCCTTGAATGTAGGTTTGTGATTTATTATTATTTTTACTATGCATTTAGATACAACTTTATCAAAAAAAATTCTAGCATGGTACGATAATAGCAAACGTGATCTACCATGGCGTGTGAGCAAAAAGTCGCCAAAAAAGCTTTATTACAGGTTATTGAGTGAATTTATGCTGCAGCAAACACAGGTAAAAACCGTATTACCTTACTTTAAAAAATTTACTAAAAAATTTCCAACGCTGGAGTCACTCTCAAGAAGTAACGAAAAACAAATTTTAAAAATGTGGGAAGGACTAGGTTATTACAGGCGAGCTAGAAATCTTTATGCATGTTCAAAGCAGCTAATAACTCTTTATAAAGGAAAATTGCCAAAAACCTTAGATGAAATAAAAAAACTTCCAGGTATTGGTGATTATACTGGGAGTGCTTTGCTAGGTTTAGTGTACGATCAGCCTAGAATAGCTGTAGATGGAAATGTAAAAAGACTATTCGCAAGAAATTTAAATAAAAAAGAAGCTAAAATTGATTTTAACAAATTAGTTAATTCTAACTCAAAGATGCTTTTCAGTAATAAAAGAAATGCGGATTTTGTTGAAGCACTTATGGAATTCGGGGCATTAATTTGTAAGCCAAAAGACCCAAAATGTTTTGTTTGCTGTTTGAACAAAACTTGTAAGTATTCTAAATCTTCTAAAAAAATTAAAGCTACATCTAAAAAAATGATTAAAAATAAAAACTATGATATTTTTTGTTTTTTAAATAATAAGAGACAAATTGCTTTAACTAAAAAAAACAATATTGGATTTTTAAAAAATTTTAATTTACCTATGATTAAAGAATCAAAAGAAAATAATACTAGAAGCTGGAAGTTGTTAAACAATTATAACAATTCCATATCTAATTTAAAATTAAATATAAATTTATATTACAAGTTCTCTAATAAGATTCCATCAGAATATATTTGGTATTCTTTAGACGATAAGAAAGAATTTATACCCACTTTCACAAAAAAAATATTTAGACAAATTTCAAATTTATTTTAATGAAAAAAAAAATAGCAATCATTGGTGCTGGCATTGCAGGATTAACTCTTGCAAATTTATTAAAAAAACATACCGATCATGAATTCATGGTTTACGAAAGAGAAGAAAGTTTGTCTTTAGAGGAAGGTTACGGTATTCAATTGGCGACTAATAGTATTAAAATTTTGAATCAAATTAATTTCGATAAAATAAATAATGAAAAAATATTTCACCCAAAAACAATAGACTTTTATAATATTCAAAATAAAAAAATATGTGATTTAAACTTATCTAAGTTTAATAGCCCTGAAGCAAAATACACAACACTTCAAAGGTCTACTTTAATCGAATTTTTGAAAGAAGATATTTACACTCAGCATTTAAGATTTGGAAAAAAAATGAAAGAAGTCTCTGAACTTAAGAACAAAGTTTTTATCAAATTTGATGACAACACAAATGATCTAGTAGATTTTGTTATTGCTGCTGATGGAATATTCTCAAACACTAGATCATTCTTTGAAATGAAAAAAAATGAGCCAAGATTTAAAAAAGCTATTGCAGCGAGAGTAATTCTAAAATCAAAATCAGAATTCGATATAAATGAGGATAATATAAGTTTAATGCTTGGAAGTAACAGTCATATTGTTCTTTATCCAGTAAATAAAAAAAAAGAACTTAATATGGTTTGTATAATTCGATGTAAAAAATATGAACCTGACAATGTTAAACAGTTAGTTCAAGAAATAATTTTAAAACAAAATCCAAAATTTAAAAATATATTTGAAAATCAAATAAAAACATGGCCCTTATATTTTACACCAAAAATTATTCCATCCTCTAATAAAAAGGTATTTTATATTGGAGATGCTTTTAATGGGTTTTTGCCAACCCTTGCACAAGGTGCTGGACAGTCTATAGAAAGTGCTTTTGAAATATTTAGTTTACTGGCAAAAGACAAGCTTGATAAAGAAAATAATTATTTTGAAATTAGATCAAAAAGGGCAAAAATTATTAGAGGTAGATCAAATTTTAATTTCTTTGCATTTCACTTTTCAAGTAAAATTATGCAAAATATAAGAAATCTATTTTTGAAGTTTTTGGTAAAACAAAAATTTTTTGTTAAAACATACTTAGGTAAAGTTTATAAGAATTAAACTTTTGTCTCAGTAATGAATTTTTGTCTTAAACTATCAATTACAACAGTAGATCCATTAATATTACAATGCCAATAAGTCCATCCATTATAGCTTTCAGCACCCATTATTCTTGCTGCCACTTTATGAATAGAACCTTCTGACTCTTTATATTTGATACTACCATCAGCCATAATTTTAGCATTAATCTTCTTTTTCGGATCAAATAGGGTAGTACCCGGCTTTAATATTCCTAGTTCAACAAGAGAACCAAAAGGTATTCTTGGTTTAGATTTATTATTTTCAATTGTATCTAAATAGTTATCTTCTATGGCTTTTGTTTTATTTATTCGTTCAATAGCTGCTTTAAAATATTTTTTGTCTCTTTCGATACCAAAGTACTTTCTACCTAATTTTTTAGCAACTACCGCAGTTGTCCCAGTGCCTAAAAAAGGATCAAAGATGGTATCACCTTTGTTTGTAGTAGCTAAAATAATTCTATGTAAAAGAGCCTCTGGTTTTTGTGTAGAATGAATTTTTTTTCCATTTCTCTTTAGTCTTTCTTTTCCGTTACAAATTGGCAATGTCCAGTCAGATCTCATCTGCAAGTCATCATTTAAGCATTTTAATGATTGATAATTAAAAGTGTATTTTGATTTCTTATTTTTAGAAGCCCAGATAAGAGTTTCATGTGCATTAGTAAATCGTGTACCTCTAAAATTTGGCATAGGGTTGTTCTTTCTCCAGATAACATCGTTAAGTAGCCAGAAGTTCAAATTTTGTAGGTGGTAACCTAATCTAAAAATATTATGATATGATCCTATTACCCAAATACTTCCATTATCTTTTAGAATTCTTTTACATTCATTAAGCCAACCTATGCAAAACTCATCGTAATGTTTGAAACTATTAAATTGATCCCACTTATCATTTACACCATTCACTTTGCTTGCATCAGGTCGAGTTAGTTTTTCACCAATCTGCATGTTGTAAGGTGGATCAGCAAAAACTAAATCAAAAGACTTATCCGGAATTTTTTTAATTTCCTTTAAACAATCTCCATTAATGATTTGATTTGAGAATTTTAACATTCTCTGGATTCAACTCTAAATTGAATCTAGGGTCAAACCCTTTTGATAAAAAAATGAATGCTCTTGTGTTAGAGATTCTTAGTTCGACAATATCTTGTGTATTGGCTTGAAACCTTTTCTATGATGTGAGGTTACACCATATTTCTTTAATCCATCTAAGTGAGCTTTAGTCCCATAACCAAAATTACTTTCCCAGGCATAATTTGAGAACTTTTCAGAGAGTTTAATCATTAATTTATCTCTATATACTTTTGCAATGATTGAAGCTGCACTAATTACTTTAACTTTTTCGTCCCCGTTAATTATCGTTTTAAAATTTTTTAAACCACTTGGTGCAAAGTTACCATCTATTAAGGTTAAACCTGGTTTTACAGTCAATTGTTCTAAAGCCCTTTTCATCGATAACAATGAAGCTTGTAAAATATTTAAATCTAGAATTTCATCTACGGATGCTAGTCCAATAGCATAATAAGAATAAGATTTTATATGCTCTGAAATTTCTATTCTCTTTTTAAAAGAAATTTTCTTAGAGTCTTTTAAAAGATCTAGGTTTATTCCTTCTTTGAGTATTACAGCAGCAGAAACCACTGGCCCAGCAAGACATCCTCTGCCAACCTCATCAACTCCTGCAGTGATTAATTTATTTTTCAATTTATCTGTTAGATTTTTTTGTCTCTTATCATTTTTAAGTCAATCCAAGTCATCTTCTTTTGTGCTGGTTGTCTCATTAAAAAAGCTGGGTGAAATGTAATAATTACTGAAGTTTTGCAATTCCCAAATCTTTTTTCAATCCACTTACCTCTCATTTTAGATATTACAACTTCATTTCCAATTAATGCGTTCATAGCTGTACTTCCAAGTAAGACTAATATTTTTGGACTTATAATTTCAATATGTTTCGTTATAAATGGAAGATATCTTTTAATTTCTTCATCGGTTGGTCTTCTGTTATCTGGCGGTCGGTAATTAATGATATTAGATATATAAACTTTTTTTCTATCTAAATCGATTGCAGTGAGCATTTTATCTAATAATGCTCCAGCTCTACCAACAAAAGGCAAACCCTCTTCATCCTCATTAGCGCCAGGCGCTTCCCCAATTAGCATGATTTTGGAGTTAGGGTTCCCGTCACTAAAAACGATATTTTTAGCATGTTTTTTTAGATCACAATTATTTAAACTTAAGATTGATTTTTTTAACTTATCTAAATTTTCAGCTTTAGTTCCCGATATCTTATAATTATCTTTTTTATACCTATTGATTGCTTTATTATTGTAAATTAAATTATAGTTAATAAATTTGTAAAATTTAATTAATTTAATTGAATTAATAATATTTTTTTTATTCATTATATATATGTTTTTATCAAAAATTAAATTATTGAAGAGTATAAAACTAGTTTTTTTTGTCATTATTATTTTATACACATCCCAAGTAAAATCGTTGGATAAGTTTAATAACGCAAGTAATATTTCAGACTATTTTACTGGGGTGCTATCACTTTATGAGAATGAATACGATGAATCATTCAAATTTTTAAGAAAACTTAATGGGTTAGAGTCGAGTCATCCTGATTACTCTGTAAAATACATTTATTCACTTGTTAATTCAGGTAATTTGAGAGAAGCATACAATTACTCCAAAAAACTTGAAAAAAAAAATTTAGCTACTTTTGAGAGCTATCTGGTGATAGGAGTATATTACTTAAAGATTTCAAAGTTAGATTTTGCTAAAGAATATTTTTTGAAAGCAAAAAAAACAAAAAGGTCAGTTCTGAATAATTATGTTTCAGAATCATTATATAATTGGGCTAACCTACCAACTAAGAACTTAAGCGATGCCACATCAGAAACAAAAAAATTAGATGAAAGATTTGAAAATTTTAAAAACATTCAAAATGTTTTACTTAATTGTTATTTCAATAGTCCAAATACAAAAAATTTATATGTAAAACTAACATCAAACAAAAAAACAGATTTTTCGCGTTATAATTATTTTCACGCAATTTACGAAAAAAATCTTGGAAATATTAGTGAAGCAATAAATATCGTAAAATCCTCCCTTAAATCCTACCCAAGAAATTTAATACTAAATCAATTAAAGTTAGATTTGATTGATAATAAAAATATATCTTCATTTAGCTGTAAAAGTGAGTCGCATGTCAGTGCAGAGATACTTTATATAACTGCTAACGCCTTATCATCACAATCGATTTTTCCTATATCAAATTTCTATTTAAATTTAGCAAAATCCTTAAATGAGAACTTTCATTCCTATGATACTTTAATGGCAGAAAATTATTATAATACTGGCAATTCGAAAAAGGCAAATAAAATATACTTATCATTAAGCAAAAAAGGTGAAGCATTTAAGTGGCATGCATCTAAGCAGCTTGCAAAAATTTATATACAAGATGATGATAAAGAAAGAGCGATCAAGACCCTTGAAAAGGCTTACAATGGTTTAGATCAAAAAGAAATTTATGAAATTTTCGACTATGCTGAATTCTTAAAAAATAACGAACAATTTAAAGACTCAATTTTTTTTTATACAAAAGTGATAGATGGAGTTGAAAAAAAAGATCCTTTATATGCTGAGTCAAAAGATGGAAGAGGTGTTGCATATGAGAGAATTGGAGAATGGGAAAAAGCTGAAAAAGATTTATTATCCTCTTTAGAAGCAAATCCTGATCAAGCTTATGTTATAAATTATTTAGCTTACACCTGGATTGAAAAAGGATTGAAAATTGAAAAGTCGCTCAACATGTTAGAAAAAGCGAACAAGCTTAGATCAAATGATCCTTACATTACAGACTCGCTTGGCTGGGCTTTATACAAACTTAAGAGGTATAAGGAGGCTAAAGATTTTTTACAGCTAGCTGTAAGATTATTGCCGGGAGATCCTATTGTTAATGATCATTATGGCGATGCTTTATGGAAGAATGGTAAAGAAATTCAGGCAAGATATTATTGGAATTTTGTTTTGAATCTTGAAAAAACCGAGCCAGATCTTAAAAAAAATATTGAAAAAAAATTATTAAAAGGCCTATAATTTATGGTCTTAAATTCTTATTCAAAAATTAATTTATCGTTATTAGTAAATTCTAAAAATAAAAATAGATTTCACAATATACAATCTTATTTTTGCTTAATAAGCCTAAAAGATAGAATTAAAATTAAGAAAATTAATAAAAAAAAAGATATAATTAATTTTGAAGGTTCTTTTGCTAAATTTATAAATAAAAAAAATAATTCTATTAAAAATCTACTTATTTTATTAAGAAAATTGAAACTAACTTCATCATATTATTCAATCTCAATAGAAAAAAAAATTCCCGTTTTTGCTGGCTTAGGAGGAGGGACAAGCAATGCTGTCTCAATAATAAGATATATTGTGAAGACTGAAATAAAAAAAAAAAATATAGATCAAATCGAAAAAAAAATTGGCACTGATTTAAAGCTTTTTTTTTATAAGCAAGGCTTTTTAAAAAATTTAAGATCGATTGTTGATTTAAATACTAACCATAAATTCTATTTTGTTTTAATAAAACCCTCTTTTAAGTGCTCTACTAAAGAAATTTATTCCAAAGTTAAAAAATATTCGAAAAGAACGACAATAATTAAAAAAGATATTACCAATAAAAAAGCGTTTTTAAATCTTTTATCTAATACTAGAAATGATTTACAATCAGTTGTTGAAAACAAATACCCTCAAATAAAAAAGATTATTTATGAAATAGGCATTCAAAAAGGTTGCTCTTTTTCAAGAATGACAGGTTCCGGTTCAGTTTGCTATGGATTATTTGATGATCAAAATTCTGCAAAAAAAGCCTTAAATAAATTAAAAATTAAATATCCAAAATTTTGGATCTCGTTAGCAAAAACTGTTTAATTTTTGTGATTTATGATATATCAAATTGCTTAGTATTGGGGCATAGCCAAGCGGTAAGGCAGCGGTTTTTGATACCGCCATCCTAGGTTCGAATCCTAGTGCCCCAGCCATAAACTATGTTGGAAAAAAGTCTTACTTTACTGAAAAAGATAAAAAGAAATTTTTTTCCTTTTTACAAAGACAAAGAGTTGAAATTTGTTTTTCAAAAACTTCAAGAAGGCTCACGCAGCGATAAAACGGTAGCAAGATTTGTAGGCGGTTGTGTAAGAAAATACCTTAACAATGATGAAGTTGATGATATTGATATAGCTACAATACTTAGTTGTAATGAAATTAAAGAAAGATTTTATAACACAAAGTTTAATATTGTTGATACCGGTATCAAACATGGAACAGTAACACTTGTATCAAGGAAACATAAACTAGAAATCACCACATTAAGAAAAGATATTGAAACTGATGGAAGGCATGCGGAGATTGAATATACTGATGATTGGAAAGTCGACTCTGAGAGAAGAGATTTTACAATTAATGCAATCTATCTGGATATAAATGGAAAAATTTTTGATCCACAAATGGGAACAGTTGATTTAAAAAATAATAACGTAAAATTTATTGGAGATCCTCAAAAAAGAATTGAGGAAGATTATTTACGTATTATCAGGTTTATAAGATTTAAAATAATGTATGACAGCCAAGTTGAAGCAACAACAAATAATGCTATTAAACAGAACTTAATTGGAATTAAAAAGATTTCTAAAGAAAGAATTTTAATAGAGCTATATAAAATTTTATCTTTAAAAAATTTTATAAATTTAAATGAAACAAGCTACTTGAGGGAAATTTTTAGTTTGATATTTCCAGAGTTTGCAAATTTAAATCGTTTAAAAAGACTTAAAAAAATAGTTTCTATCTCAGAGATTAGCCTAACATTACTGTTAGCTGTTCTATTAATTGATAAAGAAAATAATCATGAGTATTTTTCTCACAAGTATAATGTGTCGAATGATGTTCGATCAGAACTAAATTTATTAGCTAAAAATTTAAAATTAGTTAAGAGTAACAAAGATTTTTTTACCAATGATATAGAAAAGTATATCTATTTGAATAATAAAAACCACTTACTGAATCTAAATATATTAAATTTCGCTTTAAATCCAAATTGTAGCCTAAAATTTTTTTCAGAAACATTGACAGCAATTTTAAAATCAAAAACACATCAGTTCCATATAAATGGAAAGTATTTAATGGATAAGGGCATGAGAGAAGGAGTTTTATTGGGTAAAGTTTTGAGAAAAATTGAGGATGAATGGATAAATAATAATTTTAATATTTCAAGTGAGAGAATTCAAGAAATAATCAAGCTAAATTCTTAAATATATTCGACATCAAGCACTTCAAAATTTTTCTCCCCAGATGGCGTTTTTACAGTTACCATTTCATCTTTATCTTTTCCTATTAATGCTTTGCCAATTGGGCTTTTAAAAAAAATAAGATTTTTTTTAATATCAGCTTCGTCTTGCCCAACTAATTTATAATTAATAATTTTTTGAGTTTCTAAATCTTTCAATTTAACTGTTGATCCAAAAATAATTTTTCCGTTATTTTCAATTTTAGTAACATCAATCACATTTGCTCTTGCAATTAGGTCATTGATAGCAACAATACGACTTTCAATTAACGCTTGCTGTTCTTTTGCTGCATGGTATTCAGCATTTTCTTTAAGATCACCATGAGACCTTGCTTCAGCGATAGCTTCTACAACTTTTGGTCTTTGAGTATTTTTAAGGTCTTCTAATTCTGTCTTTAAATTTTTAAGACCATTTATTGTAATAGGTTCTTTTTCCATAAATTTTTATCTCTTAAACAAATATCGAGAGGTAAAGTCTATTTTAAATAAATTCACATCTTTATTTTGAAAATACTCATCTACAGCTTTTTTCGATCCCTTCCAATATCCATAGTCATCTATAATCAAAATTCCATTTTTACTTAAAAGAGGAAAAAGAACTTCCAATTCAATTTTAGTGCTCTCATACCAATCTGTATCTAATCTTAACAAGCTAATTTTAGTAGGCAAATTTTTCTTAATTTTTAAAGTATTCTCTACTTCTCCCTTTATGCATATTAAATTATCATTACTATCTGTATTCATTTCAAAGTTTTTTTTTACAGTTTCCAAGTCGCATTTACAAAAAAATATATTTTTTTCAGGGTCAATTTTCTTTTTTTTAAGTGAGTTAATAATATCTTCAGCTTTTTCATTATTGATGTTTAAATCTGATTTACTTGGTTCACTTAATCCCGTGTAAGTATCGTAAGCAAATATTTTTCTATTATTTAACTTAAGTCTTTCGATCATTTTCTGAAATAAAATTAAATTTCCACCTTTCCACACACCACATTCAACAAAGTCACCATCAATATTATCTATTTTGATTTGTTTAATTGCTTTCATTAAAAAAAACATTCTTTCAAATCCAGTCATAGAATATTTAGAAGCTATTTCTAAAGATTTTTTTTCGAATTCGCTAATTCCTACAAAATCATCATACCAGTTTTTTTTTTCTATTTTAATGAGTCTATATCCAAGTTTTTTGGATAAAGAATTTATAAGTTTAGCAAATTTATTTTTCATTTATTTCCATTTTGCCTCAGGTGGAAGTGACATTAAAATTGAGTCAATATTACCTCCTGAGTTTAATCCAAATTTTGTTCCTCTATCATATAATAAGTTAAATTCTACGTATCTTCCTCTTTTAAATAACTGTTTTTCTTTATCTTTTCTGGAGTATCTTAATTTTCTTTTTCTCTTTATTATTTTGTTAGAAATATTAATAAAAGTTATCCCAAGTTCTCTTACAAATTTAAAATTTTTAATCCAATCTTTTGTCTCATAATCAAAAAATATACCCCCAATTCCTCTAGCTTCTTTTCGGTGAGGTAAATAAAAATATTCGTCACACCACTTTTTATATTTTTTATAATCCTTTTTATTTTTTAAGCATACATTTTTTAATTCATCATGAATTAATTTACTTTCTTTTCTATCTTCATGACTAGGTGTTGCATCCATTCCTCCACCAAACCATTCTTTAGAAGTAACAATAAATCTCGTATTAAAATGCACAGCTGGAATTTTTGGGTTTTTCATATGAGCCACTACTGAAATGCCTGAAGCCCAATATTTACCCTTTTTTTCAGCTCCTAAAATCTTAGATCTAAATTTTTTTGGAAATACTCCTGATACCGTTGATTTGTTAACTCCAACTTTATCGAAGATTTTACCTTCTGTTAAAAGATAAGAAGTTCCTCCGCCCTCAGATTTTTTTTTCTTTTTCCAATCTCTTTTTGTAAATTGCAACTTATTGTTTTCAAGTTGTTCAAATGATTTACAAATTTGCATTTGCAAATAGGAGAACCAACTGTCTGTCATTTTTTTTCTAAATTCTGAATTAATCATTATTTCAATAAGTTATTCTGCCTAAGTGCTTCTGCCGAAATTATAGCTACACTCATAGCAACATTAAGTGATCGAGTTTTTTTGTTTATTGGAACTTTAATTCTATTTTTAATAGTTTTATGTAAATTTTCAGGTACTCCAGCACTTTCTCTACCAAATAACATCATATCATTCTTTTTAAATTTAAATTTATGATAATATTTTTTTGCTTTAGTTGTCATTAAAACTATTCTTTTATCTTTATTTTTTTTCAGAAAAGCATCATAGTCTTCATATCTAAATATTTTGCTCACATTCATATAGTCCATCACCACTCTTTTAAATCTAGTGTCGTGTAAATTAAAGCCACAAGGTTCAATAATATGAATTTTAAGATTTAAACAGGCTCCTAATCTTATTATTGCAGCAGTATTTTGGGGAATATCAGGTTTATAAAGAGCTATGTGCATTATTATCACTTGAATTATGTGTCATTCTGACCCTAGAGTATTTAAAAACATAGTTTAAATATTTAAATACATTATAAACACAAACTTTAATGAGCAAAGAAGAAAAGAAAGTAAATCGAAGAGATTTTTTATTTACAGCTAGTTACGCTATTGGAGCAGTAGGAGTCGGAGCAGTAATTTGGCCAATGATAGACCAAATGAATCCAGATAAAGCTCAACAAGCTTTAGCGACCACAGAAGTTGATATTAGTAGTATAGAACCTGGTAAATCTATTACTGTTTTATGGAGAGGAAAGCCAATATTTATAAAAAAAAGAACTTCAGAGGAAATAGCTGAGGCAAGGGCAGTAAAATTGGACGATTTGCCTGATCCTCAGAAAGATGAGGATAGAGTAAAAGCAGGAAAAGATGAATGGTTGGTAATGCTAGGAGTATGTACACACCTTGGATGTGTTCCTCTAAAAGATAAAGGAGACTTCAATGGTTGGTTTTGTCCTTGCCATGGTTCACATTACGATGTATCAGGCAGAATAAGAAAAGGGCCAGCTCCAACAAATATGGAAATACCAAAGTTTGAATTTGTTGATAGCAATACAATTAAAATAGGATAAAAAATTATGAGTGAGCACGAATACGTACCAAAATCTAAAGCAGGAAAATGGTTTAATGACCGTTTACCTTTGCTCACGCTTGGAGCACATCTAACAGATTACCCAACTCCCAAAAATTTAAACTACTGGTGGACCTTTGGTGGAATTTTAACTTTTTGTTTGATCACTCAAATAGTTACGGGAATTGTTTTAGCAATGCATTACGTCGCTCATGCAGATTTGGCTTTTGCAAGTGTGGAACACATAATGAGAGATGTAAATTATGGTTGGCTAATAAGATATATTCATAGCAATGGTGCATCTATGTTTTTTCTAGCAGTATACATACACATTTTTAGATCTTTATTTTATGGATCATATAAGTCTCCAAGAGAAGTAATTTGGATAATTGGTCTTATGATTTATTTATTAATGATGGCAGCAGCTTTCATGGGTTACGTTTTGCCTTGGGGTCAAATGAGCTTCTGGGGTGCTACAGTAATAACTAACTTGTTTAGTGCGATACCATTAGTTGGAGACAGTATTACAACTTGGTTATGGGGAGCATATTCTGTAGACAACCCAACACTAAACAGATTCTTTAGTTTACATTATTTAATCCCTTTTTTAATTTTAGGACTAGTAGTCTTACATATTTGGGCTTTACATGTTCCAGGGAATAATAACCCTGTAGGGATTGATATAAAGAAACCCTCTAAAGATACTGTGCCATTCCATCCTTATATAACAATTAAAGACGCTTTCGCGCTTTTAGTGTTTATGATTATATTTGCTGGATTTGTATTTTTCACTCCTAATGTTTTGGGTCATTCTGATAATTATATTCCAGCTAATCCGTTAGTAACACCAGCACATATAGTGCCAGAATGGTATTTATTACCTTTCTATGCAATCTTAAGATCTGTTCCAGATAAATTAGGTGGAGTGATTTTGATGTTTGGAGCAATCTTTATTTTATTTGTTTTACCGTGGCTTGATACCTCTAAAGTTAGATCGGCAGTATTCAGACCAATATACAGACAATTTTATTGGATATTTGTTTTAGACGTTTTAATGCTTGGTTATGTTGGTGCGATGCCAGCTGAAGGAATTTACTTAGTATTAGCTAGAGTTGGAACTATTTACTATTTTGCTCATTTTATTATTGTAATGCCAGTAGTCGGATTATTAGAGAAAACAGATCCGGTTCCTATGAGCATCTCCGAGCCAGTATTAACAGGAGGAGCAGAACCATCTTTAGCTAGGAAGGTTAATGATAAAGTTTAATATAAAATTACTTGTATTACCTTTTTTTTTATTACTTATCTCACTCAGACCACTACAAAGCGCTGAAATGGTGGATCCAATTAAAGTGGATTGGAGTTTTAAAGGTTTAACAGGGACTTTTGATAGAGCATCACTTCAAAGAGGTTTTCAAGTTTATAAAGAAGTCTGCGCTTCTTGCCACTCAATGCAATATCTTAGCTATAGAAATTTAGGAGAGCCTGGCGGACCCGAGTTTTCAGAACAAGAAGTAAAAGCTATTGCTGCTAGTTTCGAAATAGAGGATGGTCCAGATTCTCAAGGAGAAATGTTTACTCGACCAGGAAAACCCTCAGATAAATTTAAAAGCCCATACCCAAATATTCAGGCAGCAACAGCTGCTAATGGTGGGGCATACCCTCCTGATATGTCAGTTTTAGTTAAAGCAAGAAAAGGAGGAGCTAATTACATTTATTCAGTTCTAGTCGGTTACGAAGACCCTCCACCAGGTGTAACTCTTGATGACGGTGTTTATTACAATAAATATATGGCCGGTAATAAGATAAAAATGCCAAATAATTTAATGGATGGCCTAGTTGAATATGCAGATGGCACCGAGTCTACGGTTGATCAAATGGCTAAAGACGTAACAACTTTTTTAGCTTGGGCTGCTGAACCTGAATTAGAAGAAAGACACAGAACAGGTGTAAAAGTAATTATTTATTTAATACTATTAACAACTTTAGTTTATCTAAGTATGAAGAAAATTTGGTCACGGGTTGACACGGAAGTATAAAACATCTCCATCCTTAACTATATAGTCTTTACCTTCAATTCTTAGCTTTCCATTTTCTTTACATTTTTCTGCACTACCAAACTTTATAAAATCCTCACATGTAACAGCTTCTGCCCTAATAAAATTTTTCTCAAAATCAGTATGAATTACACTCGCTGCTTTTGGTGCAAGAGTATTTTTTTCTACTGTCCATGCCCGGCTTTCCTCTGGACCAGAGGTAAAAAAGGTATCGAGATTTAGGAGTTCGTATCCTTCTTTAATTAATTGATTTAGACCCGTTTTATTTAGACCAATTTCTTTCATAAAAGTTTCTCTTTCACTGCTATCTAAGCCCATAATTTGATCTTCAATATCTGCGCAAATTGTTACCACTTTTTCATTCGAATATTTTTTCTTTACCGCTTCGGTAAAAGCATTACCATTTGCAAAACTCCCATCATCTACATTACAAACAATGATTTTTGGTTTTATACTTAAAAGACCTAGTAAGGATAAGAATTTTTTTTCATCTGCATCCCTAACGGATATTTCTTTACCTTCATTTAATTGGTTAAGCTTTTCCTCTAAAATATTTATCTGTTTCTCCTCAAGGAGTTTTTTCTTCCCTTTTTCAAGCTTTTTCTGAATGATATCAATATCTGATAATATGATCTCAGTTTTTATAGTTTCTAGATCTTCAACTGGGTTAATTTTTGAATTAACATGAGCAATCTTTTCAGACTCAAAGCATCTAACTAAATGAATAATTGCATCAACTTCCCTGATGTGAGATAGGAATTTGTTGCCCAATCCTTCACCTTTAGAAGCACCTTTTACCAATCCCGCAATGTCTACAAAGGTTATATTGGTATAGATTTTTTTTTTTGAATTAGATAATTTTGTTAATTTATCCAATCTTTCATCAATTACATCAACTATTCCAATATTTGGATCGATAGTACAAAAAGGAAAATTGGCAGCTTCTGCATTCTTTGAAGCTGTAAGCGCATTGAATAAAGTGGACTTTCCAACGTTTGGAAGCCCAACTATTCCACATTTAAATCCCATTAAGGTCTTGATTAACTTTACTTGAAAAAAGATCTATCTTTTTCTCTATTAATGTAGGCAATTGTTTTACAATATTTTCTGTTATCTCGTTTATTTTCTCCTCTTCATCTTCTTTAAAATCTTCTAAAACGTGATTATTAACTTTTTTCTTTTGTTTTGGATGTCCTATCCCGATACGAACCCTAGAGTAATCTTTACCAATAAATTTATCTATCGACTCAATCCCATTATGTCCAGCGCTGCTCCCACCAAATTTTGCTTTTATTTTTCCAAAATCAATATCCATATCATCGTGAAAAACAAAAACATCTTTTGCATCGATTTTAAAGTAGTCGATTAACTCTTTAATAGCTGTTCCTGAATTATTCATAAAAGTTAATGGTTTAATGGCGTAAATTTTCTTTTCATCAATATTTCCGGTGGTGAGCAAACCTTTAAATTTTGGTTTTTGTTTAGAAAGTTTAAAGTGAGCATTAATGGCATCAATTATTTTAAAGCCAATATTGTGTCTTGTATTAGTATAGTTGGATCCAGGATTTCCTAATCCGACGAGTAAAAGCATATTAATTATTTCTTTTCAGCAGGTTTCTTTTCAGCGGGTTTCTTTTCGTCAGGCTTTTTATCAGCACCTTCTTTAGACTTATCATCTTTCTTAGCTGGATCCCCATCTTTAGCAGCAGCTTCAGCACCTTCTGTTGGCGTCTCACCTTCTGCACCTTCTGCTGCAGCATCTCCCTCTGTTGGTTTTTCTGGTTCTTTTATTACTGTTGGAGAAGCAACTGTTGCAATAACAAAATCACGATCTGAAATTGTTGGAATAATATTTTCCTCTAATTTTACGGAAGAAATCTTTATACTTGTACCAATGTCTGTACCTGCTAAATCAACAACTATTTCATCTGGAATATTTTCAGCGGGACATTTTAATTCAACTTTTCTTCTCACAATATTTAAAACCCCACCTCTTTTTAATCCTGGAGAGTCTGGGTGGTTAATAAACTTAACTGGTATCTCGAGAATAATTTTTTTTCCTGAAATAATTCTCATAAAATCAATGTGGATAGGCTCCTCTGATACTACATTGAATGCAACTTCTCTCGGAATGACTTTTTCTTTTTTACCATTAATTTCTAATTCTAAAACTTTTGATAAGAAAGTGTCAGAGTTAATTAAGCTCTTAACTTCTTTCTTTTGTATGGAAATATTTAGATTAGCATCCTTACCTCCATATAAAATGGCTGGTATAAAGCCATCAGATCTTAATTTATTGTTAGATCCAGAAGAGGTGCTCTCTCTTTTTATTGCCTTTAAATTACTCATAATTTAATTGAAGAGGGTATATAACCCAAGATTAATATCAAAACAAGCGTTAATTAAATAAATCAGATACAGAGTTTGAATTTGCTATTCTTTTTATAGCCTCTGCCATTAAAGAGGATATAGATAATACCTCAATTTTATTGTTATTTTTTATTTTTTTTGAATTGTCAATTGTGTCTGTGATAATAAGTTTCTTTATTTTAGATTTTTTGATTTTATCAACTGCAGCACCACTTAAAACAGCATGAGTAATAAAAACATACACATCTATTGCGCCTGCTTTTTTTAAAGCCTCTACAGCGTTAACAATAGTTCCACCGCTATCAATTATGTCATCTACAATTATGCAAGTTTTACCTTTAACATCTCCAATAATGTTCATTACTTTTGACTGACCAGGCCTTGGTCTTCTTTTATCTATAATCGCTAAATCAGCTTTTATTCTTGTTGCAAGACCTCTCGTTCTTTGAACACCACCAACATCGGGAGAAACGCAGATCAATTTTTTACTTTTTAATTTTTTTTTAATATATTTTGCGAAAAGAGGAGTAGTAAATAAGTTGTCTACTGGCATATCAAAAAAACCTTGAATTTGACCAGCGTGTAGATCTACTGTTACTACTCTACTTGCACCAGCGTTAGTTATCAAGTTTGCAACAACTTTTGCAGAGATAGATGTTCTTGGAGCAACTTTTCTATCTTGCCTTGCGTAGCCGTAATAAGGAATTACTGCTGTAATATTTTTTGCTGATGATCTTTTTAAAGCATCGATAACTAATAATAGTTCCATTAAATTATCGTTTGCAGGATTTGAAGTTGATTGAATTACAAAAACACTATTTCCTCTAATATTTTCATTTATTTCAATATAAATTTCTCCATCTGCAAATCTTTTTATATTTGTATTTACAAGCTTAAGCTTTAATTGCCTAGAAATATCCTTACTAAGTTTAAGATTACTAGTTCCAGATAAAATTTTCATGAAATGTATTTACTTATACCTTATTTCTGTATCTTTTCAAATTAATTTAGTTCAGGCATACTAACTGTAGATATACATCTACCATAATCTTTTTGCTTCAATTTACACGATCTTCTATAACTAAAAAAATTACTTTTCTCAGCAAAAGTATCCCGATCTATTTGGTCTACTTTAATATTAGCTTTTACGAGTTTATCAGTAACAAATTTTCTTAAATTGAATAACTTTTTCATTTTATTTTTATTTGTAAAGTAAATTTTATTATTCCTAGATTTTGCCAAAAACATTTTATAAAAATCTTTATCTACCTCATAACTTTTTTTGCCTATACAAGGTCCGATACATCCATAAATTTTATTATTAGAACTTATTTTTTTAATTTTAGAAATTGTATTTTTAATTATACCCAAAAAGGCACCCTTCCAACCAGCGTGAATACAAGCAATAATTTCATTATTTACGTCATATAAGATAATTGGTACACAATCTGCCGTTACTACTCCAATGGCAAAACCTTTCATTTTTGTAATCATAGCGTCCGCAATAACTTTTTTTTCATAATTATTTTTTTTAATTTCCACTACTTTATTGCTATGAGATTGATGCATTAATATTAATTTATTTTTTTCAACATTCATTTTTTTAGCAACGTAATTTAAGTTTTTTCTTATGTTTTGAGTTTTATCTTTTGATCCTTTTCCACAATTCAAACTTTTATAAATACCCTTTGAAAAGCCATTCCTTCTCGAAAAAAAACAATGTTTTATTTGTTTTATCTTTTTAAGTTTTTTTGAAAAAAACATTATTCAAACCCAGCAAAATTTTTATTTCGAGATTCGTAAGCCATAATGACCTTGAACAAATTTCCCATATAGCTAGACCCTAATAATCTGTTAAGCCTTACATAAAGGTCCGATTGTTCACTAAATTTCATTTTTTTTGAAATTATTTTAGCTCTTTGAATAATACCCATTTTTTCTAAAAATTCTTTTTGTGTAATTACGTCTTTTACTTTTAAAGCATTTTTTTCAAAAAATTCTCTAAGAAGTGCAAAATTAACATGAGCGGTAATATCTGCTTTACCCAAGTTATGTAGTAAACTATTTCTTTTATGTTTCATTACTGATTGTAAAGTATTTTGATTATTTGGTTTTAAATACCCATAATCAATCATTAAAATACATCCAGTTAATTTAGAAATTTTTTTGCTTATCTTTTTTAGTTCTCGTAGACCAAATTGAGGAAATTCAATAAATTTTAAATCTTTTAATGACTTATAAGACTTGATAGTTCTAACGCTTATAGGTGAGGCTTTAGTAAATACTTCTCTAATTTTTTTATTTTTATCTAGTGTATAATTTTTTTCGAAAAAACTATTTTTTACTTTTTTAAATTGTTTTATAGGAATTGCATCAAAATATTCATTACCAAAAAAAATTATTGGTCCTTTCTTTATTACATCCAGGTTACTAATCCATTTAACATCTTTATTTGAAATTTTTTTTTTTTGAATCTTTCTCAAAAAAATACTTTTTTCCAATAAAAACATATTTTTAATTGAATCAAATTCAGGAAATTTTTTAAAAGATCTTATGAGAATATTTGCCAAAGTGCCATCACCTGGACCTAGTTCTACGATATTAAAATTTTTTGGCTTTCCAAATGACTCCCAAGTAGAAATAATCCAAATTGCAATAATTTCAGAGAAAATACTTAAAATTTTAGGCGAGGTAATAAAATCTCCGTTTTTACCAAAAGGGATTTGTGAATTGTAATAACCAAATTTTTTATCATAAAGAACATTTTCAAAAAATTTATCAGTAGGCAAAATTTTGGATTTTTTAAAGAATATTTGATTAGTACTCATTTTTTTTTCGTAAAATATTTAAAATAATTAATCCAGCTATAATCATAAACACACTAAGAAGAGTTCCCATACTAATCAAGTTAAACAAATAACCTATTTGTATATCAGGTTGTCTAAAAAATTCTGATATAATTCTGAAGATCCCATAATAAATTAAAAATAAACATGAACAGGTTCCCATTATATATCTTTGTTTGAAAATTATACTATTTAATATTAAAAATAATATTGCACCCTCAAGAACAGCTTCATATAATTGAGAAGGGTGTCTAGGTAAGCTATCTATAGCTGGAAAAATTACGCTCCAAGAGACTTTCGTAACTTTTCCTATCAGTTCACCATTGATAAAATTTGCTATGCGTCCTAAAAAAATTCCAATAGGTGATACACAAGCTATTACATCTAATAAAAATAAAGTTGGCACATTTTTTTTTTTAGAAAATAAATACGTTCCAATTATTATTCCTAAAAGGGCACCGTGAAAAGACATTCCACCCTCCCAAACTTTTATAATATCTAATGGATTGTTAATGTAATAGCGTAGGTTATAAAATATTATGTAACCCAGTCTTCCTCCTATAATTATTGAGATAATTAAATATGTAATTAAATCGTCAAAATCTTTAATATTAAATTTAATATTTATATTTTTAAGAATGTGTTTGATTATTTTTTTCCCCAACCACCAACCTAAAATTATTCCAAAGATGTAAGCTAAAGAGTACCATCTGATGACAATAAACCCAAAATCTAATAAAACAGGCTCTAAATTGTGGATGTACATGATTTCTTATATCACATTTGAAATTAACGTTACCATCAAATAAGATATTTTTATGAGTAATTCTGAAAAAATTTTTAAATCTTTATCTAGTTTATTAGAAAACGGTATTTTAACATCTAAAGATATAAAAAAAGAAATTTCAACTGATTGGAAATTTAAAAAAGACAAACTAATTAAAAACCTTGATCTTGTGTCAAGAGAGGAATTTGAGGTTTTAAAAAAAATTGTTCAAAAACAAGATTTAATAATAAGAAAAATTGTTAAAAATAAAAAAACTAAAAAGGCAAAGAAACTTTAACTAATAACCCTTTTTTTTTGCTTTTTCCTAATTGGACATTTCCACCGTGAGAGTTAATCACATCTTCAACGATTGCCAAACCAAGACCAACACCTGATTGGTTTAAACTTCTACTTTTATCAAGTCTAAAAAATGGCTTAAAAACATTCTTATATTGATCTTCTGGAATTCCAGGCCCATCATCTTCAAAAAAAATAATAGCTGATCTATTTCCTTTTTGAATTTCAACATTAACTTTATTTCCGTAAGTTAAGCCATTCAGTATAATATTTTCAAAAGATCTTTGTAAAGCTGTAAGCCTGCCTTTGAGTTCAATTAACTTGCTGTTTTTATAAAAAGTAAAATTATTATTATTAAATTTATTTTCTATTGAAGAAAAAAGATCGTTTAAATTAATTGTTGTTGATGGCTCTTGGGCTTGTGTTTTCGCAAACTGCAAGTAATCATTTAACATTTTTTCCATTTCATCGATATCTTTAGACATTTTTTCAGAAATTTCCTTTTGCTTTAACATTGCTAATTGTAATTTTAATCTTGTAAGGGGAGTTCTCAAGTCATGGCTAATTCCAGACAACATTTCAGCTCTTTGATTAAGATGTCGATTAATTCTTTTTGCCATTCGATCAAATTCAAATGCTGCTTTTCTAATTTCTTGTGAGCCTGATGCTCTGAAATCGTTTACATAATCTCCTTTACCAAATCTTTCAGCAGCTTTTGCAAGTTTTGCTAGAGGTTTAGTTTGATTTTTTAAAAATACTAAAGCAATTAAAATTAACACAAATGACGGAAGGGTAGTCCATAAAAAAAATAATCTAACAGAGGATGCTGAAACCATATCTTTTGGGACCAAAAATTCTATAACATCACTCCCAGATTTTATTTTAATTTCAACAGCATTTTTAAATTTTGAGGTGCTGAACCAATAATTACGATTACCAAAAGCTGATTTGAGTTCTCTTCTCAATAATCTGTCCATCGGACTAAACTTACGTTCTCCGCTTATACTTGGAAAATCTTCTTGATTAATTCCAATTTCAAAATTGAAATTATTCTTATAGCTGTCTGTAAAAAAATCTAAATTTTTTTTATCATTTTTGTAAATTTCCTCAATAGTTTTGAGCTGCGCAACTAAAGATCTAGTTGTATTTTTGTTTGCTTTAATCCAAACACTATCATAGAAAACAATCGTGATAATTATTTGGAGAATTATCGTTGGAGCAGCTACTATTATTAATGCTCTATAGAAAAGCCTTTTTGGTAAAATATACTTTATAAATTTATTCAACCCAAAGAACATAACCTGCACCTCTTATTGTTTGTAAATATTTTGGACTCTTAGGATTTATTTCTAATTTTTGTCTCAGTCGTGTTATCATAACATCAATAGATCTTTCTTGTTTCATACCTAGGATTTTACCAATTTCATCTCTAGAATAAGTTTTTCCTGGATTGCCCAGCATTTCTATTAAAACCTTTTTTTCTGAATTATTAATTTTTTTTGTTTTATTATTTAAACTTACAGTCATCTTATTTAAATCAATTAAAGCATTACCTATGGTATATTTAGACTTTAAATCAATTTTATTTTTTTTATCTAAAATATTTTTAATTCTCAGTAAAAGCTCTTTGGGTTCGAAAGGTTTACCCAAATAATCATCAGCACCAAGCTCTAAACCCTTTATTCTATTTTCCACCTCTCCTTTAGCAGTGAGCAATATTATTGGAACTTTAATATCTTTTTTAATTTCTTTAGTTAATTCATATCCATTTTGACCAGGCATCATCACATCCAAAATAATAATATCAAACTTAATTATATTTATTTTTTCTTTTGCTTGAGCAGCATCTTCAGCTGTTGAAACAATATATTGATTATCAGTTAAATAATCTTTTAAAAGAGCACGTATCCTGTCGTCGTCATCTACAATTAATATGTGATTTTTGTTATTTTCCATTAATTATTTTTTTTAAAACATCTTTAAATTTAATTACCGAGTCTGAGCTTGAATTTTTTAAAGCATTAAAAATTCTTTTTTTCTGCGTGTTATATACTGCTTCAAAAAATATTTTACCTTCTTTATCTAAAAAAAGATTTTTTTTTCTAGTATCTTTATCATCTTGTACTTGTTTAATCATTCTAGCTTTTATAAGATCCCTTAAAACTCTGTTTAAACTTTGTTTTGTCACTTTAAGTCTAAATATAAGTTCACCCAAATTAATACCTGGATTACCTTCTATTAGATTTAAAGCTCGCAAATGAGCAGGACCAAAAAATTTTTTAGATAAAATTTCTTTTGGATCAGAAAAAGTTTCTCTATAAGCATAATATAGTAATTGTATGAATTCCTTAATTTGTTCATCTTTTAAATATAGCAAATCTTTCATATTGGTAAGTTATATTGACTTATTATAATTTTGAATATACTTTTTTAAATAAAAAAAATCTATATATTTACAAAATGGAAAGTGTTCCCTACGACAAAAGATCAGGAAAAATTTGGTTCAATGGAGAAACTGTTGATTGGGCTGATGCAAATATTCATATACTTAATCATGGGCTGCATTATGCTAGCTGTGTTTTTGAAGGAGAAAGAGTTTATGAAGGTGAAATTTTTAAGTTAGAAGAGCACACTAAAAGACTGTTTTATTCTGCAGAAAGAATGGGAATTAAAGTTCCTTACACAGAAAAAGAAATCAACGATGCTTGTAAAAAAATAATTAATATTCAAAAAGTTCAGAATGGATATGTAAGACCAATCATTTGGAGAGGAAGTGAAATGATGGCAATATCAGCACAAAAAAATAAAATACATGTAGCAATTGCAACATGGGAGTGGGGATCATATTTTGATCCTAAATTAAAACTTAAAGGCATTAAACTTAATATTTCTAATTGGAGGAGACCTGCTCCAAACACTATACCCTGGGACACCAAGGCAGCAGGACTTTATATGATTTGTACTTTGTCAAAACATGAGGCTGAAGCTCAAGGATATACCGATTCACTAATGTTAGATCACGAGGGAAATATTGCTGAAGCAACAGGTGCAAATATTTTTTTTAAAAACCAATCAGGTGAATTGCATACTCCTATACCAGACTCTTTTTTAGACGGGATCACCAGAAGAGAGGTGATTAAAATCGCGAAGTCAAAAGGAATAAATGTTGTTGAGAGAAAAATAAAACCTGAAGAAATGAAAAACTTTGTTGGCTGTTTTTTAACAGGAACAGCAGCAGAAGTAACACCAGTTGCCCAAATCTCAGATTATAAATTTGAAGTCTGTGAATTAATAAAAGACTTGAACGAGAGTTATCAGAATATTGTAAGAAAAAAATCAGCAGCTTAATTATTTTTAGCGACTATAAGCGTAGACCAGGCAAATAATCTAAAAAACTTAATTTTAAAAAGAAGCTGATCAAATTTAACTAAAATTTTAAAAAGTCTTGAGTTTTTTGGAGATTTGTAAAAGGGAAAAAAAACTAGCGTTAAAAAACCATAGTATCTTAATTTGACACTGTTAAACTTTGACTTAATAGCATTAAAGTCTTTTGCAACCAAAGGATGCTCATCTTTAGATCTAGATTTAGGAGTAAGCCATCTGTAAAGGTTAATCACAGGATTAGTTCCCAATGGCTCAATAAATACTAATGAACCATTCGGTTTTAAAATCCTGGAAATTTCATTTATACATTCGGCAGTCTGTAGGTGGTGTAGAATTCCTAAACCATAAACTAAATCAAATTTGTTATCATTAAATTTAGTTTTTTCACAATTATCTACAAGTAAATTTATTTTGCTTTCATAGTTTTTAAGTTTCTCTTTAGCTTTTTTAATTGAAACTTCGGAGATATCTATGCCAGTTATTTTTTTTGGATTAAAATTTATTACTTTTTCTATTACTGGCCCTATACCGCAACCATAATCTAAAACTTCAGCGTTTTTGACATTTAGATTTAAATAGTCATAAAAATCTTCCCAAGCATTTGCTATAGCTTTATAAAAAATGTTTTCAAACCTTCCTTCAGATTTTGCTTGTAATTTATTATGAAACTCTTTTTCTCTTATATTTTTTTCTGAAAGTTCCATCTATTTATCTTCCATGTCTTGACTGATTGCATGATCAATGCCTTTTCTTAAATAATCATACCCGGTATACAATGTTAAAAAAGCAGAAAACCATAAAAGTATAATTCCAACAGTTTGTGCATTATAGTCTTGAAAATTTATTATTTTATTTCCACTTTCCCCTGTTAGTAAAATTGCGATTGACAACATTTGTATAAATGTTTTTAATTTAGATAAGCTTGTAACTTGCATTGATATTTGACCTTTAGCGAGAAATTCTCTCAATCCCGATATTAATATTTCTCTAGTAAGAATAATTATCGCAGCAATTACTTCATAATTTTTAATTGTTCCATTCATCACAAGAAGAATTAAAGCTGCAGCAACAAGAATTTTATCAGCTATAGGATCCAGAAGTTCTCCAAGTTTTGATTCCTCTTTAAATAATCTTGCTAGTAAACCATCTAAATAATCAGTGAAACTCGCCAAAACGAATAAAAAAAAGGGTATTAAATCACCAAAAAATCCAGGGATAAAAAATGTTAAAACAAAAATTGGAACGATAATTATTCGTCCAATCGTAAGTATATTTGGTATTTTTAATTTCATAATTTACTCGTGGAAATAATTATATATTTTGTTTGCAATGTTGTCTTCAATTCCTTCAATAGATTTAAGGTCTTCAAGACTTGCTGATTCTACTGCTCGTGCCGAACCGAAATGATTTAACAAAGCCCTCTTTCTTTGTTTTCCAATACCTTGAATTTGATCTAAAAGAGATTTGCTTAAATTTTTCTTTCGTTTTGCTCTATGAGTGCTTATAGCAAATCTATGCGCTTCATCTCTAAGTCTTTGAATAAAAAATAAAAGAGGGTCGTTTTTGTTTAAGATAAATTCTTTATTATTGTGATAAATTTTTTCTTCTCCTGCATTTCTTCTTTTACCCTTTGCCACGGCTAGAATAGGTAGATCGTGTAAACCAAGTTCATTTAAAACCTCTCTACTTACTGAATATTGTCCTTTACCTCCGTCAATTAAAATCAAATCTGGTAAAGATAATGAACCTGATTTTTCTTTTATAGCTTTAGAAAATCTTCTGAATAAAACTTCTTTCATCATTCCATAATCGTCGTTTTTCACTTTCTCATCTTTAATATTAAATTTTCTATACCTTTTTTTTACAAAACCTTCATTGCCAAAACATATTAGGGCTCCAATAGAATCAGTTCCTTGAATGTGACTGTTATCGTAAACTTCTATGAGATCAATATTAGTATTAAGTTTAAACTTAGTAGAAAGAGAATCAATTAAATTATTATTTTTATCAGACTGGATAAGTTTTTGTTTTAAAGCTTGCCTAGCATTTTTTTCAGCTAGTTTTGAAATTGATACTTCATTTTTTGTCTTAGCTTTTTTTATAGTAATCTGTTTATTTTCTTTTAAAGAAAATGTTTTTTCAAGAAGTTTTGTTTCTTTAGTTTCTGCGTTGGTTAAGATTAAAGTAGGGATAGTTTTATTTTCGTAAAATTGAGGTAAAAAAGATGATAGAATTTCCTCAATTTTATCGTCAGTATCATGTTTCGGGTAAAATGCTTGGTTTCCCCAGTTTTGTTTTGACCTAAAAAAGAAAACCTGAATGCAAGTTTTTCCGGTTTCTTTATGGATACTTATTACATCTGCTTCATTTAAATTAGTTTGATTTATTTTTTGGGAAGTTTGTATTTGTGTTAAGGCTTTAATCCTGTCCCTCGCAATAGCTGCTTTTTCATAATCAAGCTCTTTACTCGCTTCTTCCATTTCTTTAGATAGGTTTTTTTGAATTCTTCTTGATTTACCGGAAATAAAATCTATTGCATCGTTTACTGTAGATAAATAATCATTTTCATTAATATGCCCAACGCAAGGACCAGAGCATCTTTTAATTTGATAAAGAATACATGGGCGATCTCTATTTTTGAAAACTGTATCATCACAAACTCTTAATTGAAAAATTTTCTGTAGAATTTTGATTGTCCAATTAGCTGAACCTATCGATGCAAAAGGACCAAAATAATAACCTGTTTTAGATTTTTTTCCCCTTAATTTAGTAAGTTGAGGCCATTTATCTTTATTACCGATATATATGTATGGAAAAGATTTATCATCTCTCAACAAAATATTATACCGAGGTTTATGTTTTTTAATTAAGTTTGCTTCGAGTAATAGAGCTTCACTTTCATTACTTGTTGTAGTTGTCTCAAGGTTATGTGTAAGAGATAACATTCTCTCAGTCCTGATTGGAAGGTTTGAGTCTGTAACGTAACTTTTTAGTCTATTCGGAATATTTTTTGCTTTACCAATATAAAGTATTTCACCTGTAGAGCTTAACATTTTATATACTCCAGGATTTTTTGGTACTAATGGTATCTTATCTTTTATTACTTTTTTGCCTAATTCTAAACTGTTAATCATATTTTTGTCTTTGATACTTCAATACCAACAGATTTTGTTTTTTTAAGGATATCTAATTTTTCTAATTTTAAGTTTATCTTTTTCACAAGTTTATTTTTAAAGATCATATTAAAAATATTTTCTGCTAAATCTTCAAGTAATTCGTGATGATATGAGTCGGTAAGTTGTTCGATTTTCATTACTACCTCTTCATAATTTAAAATTGAACTTAAATCTTTTCTATTTGGAGATACATAAGGATTTGTCAAAATTTCGATATTAAATTTTACCCTTTGTTTCTTTTTTTTCTCAAAGCTATGTATTCCAACTAAAATATTTAAAATAAGATCTTTTATAACAACTTTCCTTTTGTATCTAAATTTTTCCCTTCTTTTAAATTTAATTAATTTCATTCTTTAGTATTAATTATATCGGGTGTTTGCCATGCAAGTCTTTGTCCACCATCGATATTAATTATTTCTCCAGTTATACTTTTGCTTTCAATAAGAAATTTTACTCCATTACAGATATTATCTAAATCTACCTTTTTTCTTAATATTATAGATTTCCATTGTTTTTTAAAATGTTTTTCAGATTGTCTATAGTTTTTTAAAGTAGGACCAGGTGATATACCGTTAACTCTAATATTAGGAGCTAGTTTCATAGCCGAGGTTTTTGTTAAAACTGCTAATGATGACTTGCTTAAAGTATATGAGAAAAAAAAGGGAGTAAGTTTCTCAACTCTTTGATCAATAATATTTACAATACATCCTTCCTTATCTTTCATTACCTTATTAAAGTTTTGAGTTAAAATCGCAGGTGCTTTTAGGTTTATATTTATATGCTTTGTAAATGATTTTTCAGAGAAATTTTCAATATTATCATTTTCAAAAATAGAAGCATTATTAATTAGACAATCTAAACCTTTCATTTTTTTATGAGCAGTCTTAATTAAATTGTTAGTTTGCTTAAAATCATTTAAATCTGCCTTCAATAAATAAATCTCAGCACCCAGTTCCTCTAACTCTTTTTTCAATCTAAGAGCAGCACTTTTAGATTTATTGAAATGAATAATCATTTTTGTATCATAATTAACCAAGCTTTTTGCGATTGCGGCGCCTATCCTTGTGGCTCCACCGGTTATAATTATTTTTTTGGCTTCCATTTTTTTACTGCTTTTTTAGGTTTTGTGCCTGGCATTCCCATCGTTGATCTCCCCTTTGGGTAAACCTTGCTTTTTAAATTATATTGAGAAATTTTTGGATTTAAAGTTATTTCAAGTTCGCTTGCTTCCAATTTTCTCATTTCGTCTCTCAACTTTGCGGCCTCCTCGAACTCTAAGTTGGATGCAGCATCTTTCATTTTTCGATTCAATGCTTTTAAATGCTTTTTTAAGTTTCCACCTACGTTTGAACCTTCACTTATTTTTACATAATCTTTTTCATAAACAGACTCCAAAATATCACTTATTCCTTTTTTTACAGACTCTGCAGTTATTCTATTTTTTTTGTTATACTCTAACTGCCTGTTTCTTCTTCTTTCAGTTTCTTTTATGGCTTTATCAATACTTTTAGTGACTTTATCAGCATATAAAATTACTTTACCGTCTATATTTCGAGCAGCTCTTCCAATAGTTTGAATTAAAGAAGTTTCTGATCTTAAAAAACCTTCTTTATCTGCATCTAATATTGCCACCAAAGCGCATTCTGGAATATCAAGTCCTTCTCTTAATAAATTTATTCCAACAAGAATGTCAAATACTCCCATTCTTAAATCTCTAATAATTTCAATTCTTTCAAGGGTATCTATATCGGAGTGCATGTATCTTACTTTAAGACCATTTTCGTGCAGGTATTCAGTAAGATCCTCTGCCATTTTTTTAGTAAGTGTTGTAGCAAGAACTCGGTAACCTTTTTTTACAATTTCTTTTGCCTCGTGCATTAGATCATCCACCTGAGTTTTAGCTGGCCTTATTTCAACTGGTGGATCTATTAAACCTGTTGGTCTAATGATTTGATCAATATGTTTATTGCTGGTTTGTTTGAGTTCCCATGGACCTGGAGTAGCAGACACAAATACAGTTTGTGTTCTCATTAAATCCCACTCTTCAAACTTTAAAGGTCTATTATCCATACAGGACGGAAGTCTAAATCCATACTCAGCCAATGTACTTTTCCTTGTACGGTCCCCTTTATACATTCCATTCAATTGAGGAACAGTTACGTGACTTTCATCTACAAATATAATTGCATTATCTGGAAAATATTCAAATAGAGTAGGTGGAGGTTCTCCAGCTTTTCTACCAGACAAAAACCTAGAATAATTTTCGATGCCTGCACAAGTTCCAGTCGCTTCAATCATTTCTAAATCAAATTTAGTTCTTTCCCTTAGTCGTTGCTCTTCTAAAAGTTTGTTATTTTCTCTGTGTTTTTTTAAAGTTTCAGCTAATTCAGATTTTATTTGTCTTATAGCTTGTTCGATAGTTGGTTTAGGAGTTATGTAGTGGCTATTTGCGTAAATTTTTATAATAGAGTAATCATTTGTTTTATCACCGGTAAGTGGATCAAATTCTTCGATTTTTTCTAATTTATTTAAATTGAAACTTATTCTCCAGGCTCTATCCTCTAAATGTGATGGGAAAATTTCTAAATTTTCTCCTCTTACCCTAAAAGTTCCTCTAAAAAAATTTTGATCATTTCTTTTGTACTGCAAATTTATAAAAGCTCTAATTAAATCATCTCGTTCATACTCATAATTCTTTTTTAAAGTAATTGTCATTTTTGAATAAGCCTCTACAGAACCTAAACCATAAATACATGATACACTCGCAACAATAATTACATCATCTCTTTCCAACAAAGATCTTGTTGCCGAGTGTCTCATACGATCAATTTGCTCATTTATTGAAGCTTCTTTTTCTATGTAAGTATCAGATCTAGGAACGTATGCTTCTGGGGTATAGTAATCGTAATAAGATACAAAATATTCTACAGCATTATCTGGGAAAAAACTTTTAAACTCTCCGTACAATTGAGCAGCTAAAGTTTTATTTGGCGCTAGAATTAGGGCTGGCCTATTAGCCTTTTCGATAACTTTTGCCATTGTAAAAGTTTTACCCGATCCAGTAACCCCCAAAAGCACTTGTTCTTGTTTGTTATCTTTTAAGTTTTTTAATATTTGCTTTATAGCCTCTGGTTGGTCGCCGCTAGGTTGAAAATCACTTTTGATTTTAAAATTAATACCTCCCTCTAACTTCTTAATTTTTTTTGAGTTATTAACCTCTAGATCAGCTAATTTTTCTTGATAAGTATTTTGCATTTTGTGTTAATAATAAATTAATTATATTATAAATTTCAATGAGCATAGTTTCCAATAGTTTAAAACGTATAAAACCGTCGCCTACAATAGCAGTTACCTCAAAAGCTAGAGAAATGCGAGCTGCTGGAAAGGATGTTATAGGTTTAGGGGCTGGAGAGCCTGATTTTGATACTCCAGATAATATTAAAGAAGCAGCAATAGAAGCGATTAAAAAAGGCGATACAAAATATACTGCAGTGGATGGAACCCCAGCATTAAAAAAAGCTATACAAGCAAAATTTTCTAGAGAAAATGGTTTATCATATGAGCTTGATCAAATTTCAGTTGGAACTGGCGGAAAGCAAGTCTTATATAACGCTTTTATGGCAACCATAAATAAAGGTGACGAGGTAATTATTCCAGCTCCTTATTGGGTTTCTTATCCTGACATTGTTTTGTTAGCCGGGGGAAAGCCCAAAATAATCAAATGTGATGAAAAAAATAATTTTAAATTAACACCGGAAAAATTAACAAAAGCAGTTTCAAAAAAAACAAAGTGGATAATTATTAACTCTCCATCTAACCCTACAGGCTCTGGCTATACTAAAGATGAGATAATCGCTTTATCAAAGATTTTAATAAAATTTAAAAATTTATATATTTTAAGCGACGATATTTACGAACATATTATTTATGATGGTTTTAAATTTTTTACAATTGCCCAAATTGAAAAATTAAAAAGCAGAACTTTAACCATGAATGGAGTGAGTAAATCTTACTCAATGACTGGCTGGAGGATAGGTTACGCTGCGGGCCCAAAAGAAATTATTAAAGCGATGGCTAAAATTCAATCTCAATCAACTAGTAACCCCACATCTATAAGTCAAGCAGCTGCAGTAGAAGCTTTGAACGGAACACAAGACTTTATTTTAGAAAGATCAAATTCTTTCAAAGAAAGAAGAAATTTTGTTGTTGATAGTTTAAATAACATTAGAGGTATAAGCTGTTTAAGTCCTGAGGGAGCTTTTTATGTTTTTCCTAATTGCAAAAAATTACTGAACAATAAAACTAAACTAAAAACTGATAAAGACTTTGTAGAAAAGTTGTTGGAAAAAGCCGAGGTGGCTGTAGTGCAAGGCTCTGCATTTGGTTTAGAAGGTTACTTTAGAATATCTTATGCCACATCAATGAATAATTTAAAGAAAGCAATGGAAAGAATTAAATCTTTTTGTGATAGCCTTAATTAGACTCAGATAAATATTTTTCAGCCTCAAGTGCAGACATACAGCCCATACCAGCAGCTGTAACAGCTTGTCTGAAGATTTTGTCTTTCACATCACCCGCCGCAAATACTCCTGGAATATTTGTAGCCGTCGAGTCAGGTTGAGTTATAAGGTATCCTTCTTTATCCATTTTTAATTGATCTTTGAACAAAGATGTAGCTGGATCGTGACCTATAGCAATAAATAAACCGTCAACTTTAAGATCTTTAATTTTATTATCTTTTACATTTTTAATTTTTAATGCGTTCACAGTTTTAGGCTCTTTTGTACCTAATACGTCTTCAACAACACTATCCCAAATAATTTCTATTTTTTTGTTTGCCTTTAATTTTGCTTGAAGCATTTTTTCTGCTCTTAATTCATTTCTTCTATGAATTAGATAAACTTTTGAGGCAAACTTAGTTAGAAACATTGCTTCTTCAACAGCTGCGTTTCCTCCGCCAACTACAGCTACCTCTTTTTCTTTAAAGAAAAATCCATCACAAGTAGCGCAAGCTGAAACTCCGAAACCTCTGAATTCCTGCTCAGACTTCAAATTTAACCATCTAGCTTGTGCGCCTGTTGAAATTATGAAACTATCTGCAGTATAAATTTGTCCGCTATCACCAGTTGCTGTGAAAGGTTTTTTCTTTAAATCAACTTTACTTATGTGATCTTGTATCATTTCTGTTCCAACAGCTTCCGCTTGCCCTTTCATTTCATCCATAAGCCATGGGCCCTGAATCACTTTTGAATATCCAGGATAATTTTCAACATCTGTGGTTGTAGTTAATTGTCCTCCCGGTTGAGATCCGTGTACAAGTATTGGTTTGAGCATAGCTCTAGCCGCATAAATAGCTGCTGTATAACCAGCCGGACCTGATCCAAGAATTAACACTTTTGTATGTTTTGTTGATTTATTATTCATTATGTAAAGGTATATAGTAACTAATGTTAGAATTAAAAGCACTTCTTTTAACGCAAGGTATGCACGGCATGGTTAGTCAAGTAGAGGGATTAGCCAAAGCACTTGGGTTAAGTTATAAACACCAGAAAATTGAACTGAAGTCTTTTTGGAATCTAGTTCCACCACGAATCAGTCCAATATCAGAAAATTTAGTAAAAGATAAATTTGTGTGTGATTGTAAAGTAATTATTTCATGTGGAAGAAAAAGCGTAATACCATCAATTGCTTTAAAAAAAAGATTAGGAAATGAAATATTTAACGTTCATATACAAGACCCAAAAGTATCATTCAAACATTTTGACCTAATTATAAGCCCTGAACATGATAATTTAAAAGGAGAAAATATAATTAATACTACTGGCGCTATTCATTATTTAACTAAAAAAGAAATTATGGATAGCTCTCAATATTTAGAAATAGAAAAAGATAAGAGGAGGGAATTAGTCGCTTTTATAATCGGCGGACCAAATAAATATTATAAATATTCTGAAAAACAAATTCACGAACTTTTTAACAAAGTGAAAACTGTATTTACACCAGATAAATTTAAGATTATTGTCATTCCTTCCTATCGTACACCTGAAAATATTTTAAAGATGGCATTCAATACTTTTCACGATGATCATCATGTTGTCAAAACCATTGATAAAAAAGCTTATCTTTCTGCATTAGCAATATCTAATTATATTGTTGTTACATGCGACTCTACGTCAATGATTTCAGAAGCTGCCGTGACTGGAAAACCTGTTTATATTGCAATGATGAAGTCTTTTAAACCTACGTGGAGATTTAAAAAATTTTATTCACAATTAAGAGAATTAGGTATAACAAGAGAACTAAGAAATAGTGTTGAAAGTTGGAGCTACAACAGATTAAATGAAGTAGCTAGAATAGCTCCGACTGTAAAAGCAAAAATGAAAAAAAATGGAATTATTTAAATCTTTAGAATCAAGAACAAAAACATTTAGTGATCCGTTCAAACACTTTGAAATCAACGAGCCATTAACACAAAATGCTATAGATGAGATTTGCAGTGCTGATATAGCAGATCCTAGAAAACAAAATTTAAACTATGATGGAACAAGAGCGCTTGACGGTGGAGAAGGAGCTTTTCGAGCAGGAATTAAAGATGGAGGCAAAGCAAAAAAACTTAGATGCTATGTTACTAAAGAAAACTCTAATCAATTTCCTAACCTAACAAAATTTATAGAAGAATTAAGATCTCCTGAAGTTTATAAAAAGATAGGTTCACTTATTGGAAAAGATTTAAGCAATTCTTTTGTAAGATTAGAGGTAATTTGTGACAGAGAGGGTTTTTGGCTTAAACCACATTGTGATATTGAAGAAAAATTAATGTCTTCGATAGTTTTTGTCAATTTACATAACGAGTCAGAAAATCTAGGAACAGATTTTTACGATTCAAACCTTAACAAAGTTAAAACTGTTCCATACAAACACAATTATGGATACTTCTTTACAAGTGGACCAAATACTTGGCATGGCATGGAGAAAAAAGAGATTAAAAAAGAGAGAAGATGTATCCAAATAAACTACGTAACTTTTGAGACTGATTGGAAAGTAAAAAGTTAAATATCTTGCAAAGAAGTTACACTGATATCTCTTAGTTTTAGAGATTTTATACCTTCCAAACAAACCTTTGCCGTGGACATATTAGTACAATATGGAACTTTATTAGCAAGAGTAGCTCTTCTCAAAGCTACCGCATCACTTAATTGCGTTTCACTATTTCCACCTCCAGTATTTATCACTAAAGCTATCTTTTTGGCGTTAAGAACATCAACAATATGAGGAGAGCCCTGATTAACTTTATTTATTTTTTTACAATGAATTCCATGTTGATTTATATAATCAGCAGTTCCACCGGTTCCGCAAAGTTTAAAATTCAATTTAATTAATTGTTTCGCTAATTCTACTCCCTCTTTTTTATGACTGTTTTTCAAAGAGATAAAAGCTAAGCCTTTTTTAGGAAGAGAGTTTGAGGCTGCGATTTGACTCTTTGCAAAGGCCATCCCAAAATTTTTATCAAAACCCATCACTTCACCTGTGGATTTCATTTCTGGTCCAAGTAAAAGATCACTATTTGGAAATTTATTGAATGGGAATACTGCTTCTTTAACTGCAAACATATCTTTCGTTTTACTTTTTAAGTTAAATTTAGTTAATTTTTCTCCAGCCATAACTCTTGAGGCTATCTTAGCAAGAGGTAAATTTTTTGCTTTTGAAACAAATGGAACAGTTCTACTGGCTCTTGGATTTACTTCGATCACATAAATTTTATCATTTTTAATTGCATATTGAACATTCATGAAACCTTTAACCTTAAGCGCTAAAGCTAATTTTTTTGTTTGATTTTCAATTTCTTTAATTAAAAAAGATTTAATTGATACCGGCGGCAGACTACAAGCAGAGTCACCTGAGTGAATTCCAGCTTCTTCTATATGTTGCATAATACCAGCTACGAAAACATTTTTTCCATCTGATATAGCGTCAACATCAACTTCCATTGCATTATCAATAAACTTATCAATTAAAATTGGATTTTTTTCTGCCACTTTAAACGCTTCTTTTACAAAGTTATTAAGCTGGCTTTTTTCATGAACTATTTCCATAGCTCTTCCTCCTAGCACATACGAAGGTCTTACCATTAAGGGCAATCCTATTTTATCAGCTATCTTAATTGCTTGAGGAAAAGTTTTTGCAATACCGCTCTCAGCTTGATTTAAACTTAACTTTCTTAAAAGATTTCTAAATCTGTCTCTATCTTCGGCAAGGTCAATAGATGTATATTGTGTTCCTAAAATTGGAAGTTTATTTTCGTGTAAAAATTTTGCAAGTTTTATTGGAGTTTGACCACCGAATTGTGTGATTACACCTTTTACGTTACCTTTTGATTTCTCCTTTTTAATAATATTGAAAACGTATTCATCCGTTAAAGGTTCAAAATATAATCTATCACTCGTATCGTAATCAGTTGATACAGTTTCTGGATTACAATTAACCATAATTGTTTCGTATTTAGCTTCTTTGAGAGCAAAACTAGCTTGGCAACAACAATAATCAAACTCAATACCTTGACCTATTCTGTTTGGACCTCCGCCAAGTATTATAATCTTATTTCTACCAGATGGATCAGACTCACATTCTGTATAAGAGGAGAAATTTCTTTGATAAGAAGAGTACATGTATGGAGTAAAAGATTTAAATTCTGCAGCACAAGTATCTACTTTTTTATAAACTGGTAAAACTTTTAATGCAGTTCTTTTCTTTCTAATTAATGACTCCGAAGCATTTGTGAGTTCAGATAATTTTTTATCAGAAAATCCTATTGATTTAATATAATTGAATTCATTGAAAGTTTTTGGAATACCTTTCCTCTTTATTTTGATTTCATTATCTATGATTTCTTTAATTTGGCTTATAAACCAAGGGTCTATTTTTGATAGTTTATGTATTTTGTTTAAGTTGATTTTTTTTCTTATAGCCTCTGCAACAAGTAAAATTTTATTAGGAATATTTTTTTTAAGTTTTTTTTCTATATTTTTTTTATTAAGATTAAATATTTGATCTAAACCCGAGAAACCTGTTTCCAATGAAACCAAAGCTTTTTGCAAGGACTCTTTAAAGTTTCTGCCTATTGCCATAGCCTCACCTACAGACTTCATTGACGTACCTAAAATTGCAGCTGAAGTTGAAAATTTTTCAAAGGTAAATCTTGGGATTTTTGTCACTACATAATCTATTGTGGGTTCAAAAGAGGCAGGAGTTACTTTTGTAATTTCATTTTTTAATTCATCTAAAGTGTACCCAACCGCTAGTTTTGCGGCTACTTTTGCAATTGGAAACCCAGTTGCTTTAGAAGCTAAAGCAGATGACCTTGAAACTCTTGGGTTCATCTCAATAATTACCATCCTTCCATTTTTTGGATTGATCGCAAATTGAACATTAGATCCACCAGTTTCTACTCCAATTTTTCTTAGGCATGCAATAGAAGCATTCCTCATCACTTGATACTCTTTGTCTGTCAAAGTAAGTGCAGGAGCAATAGTAACGGAGTCACCAGTATGTATCCCCATAGGGTCTACATTTTCTATAGAACAAATAATAATGCAGTTATCATTTTTGTCTCTTACTACTTCCATCTCAAATTCTTTCCAACCCTCCAGACACTCCTCTACTAAAACTTGACTAACAGGTGACTCATGTAGTCCGTTCTTTATTATTTTAAAAAACTCCTTTTTATTTTTAGCAATACCACCGCCTAATCCGCCAAGAGTGAAAGCTGGTCTAATTATTGCAGGTAAGCCGATCTGTTTTAGTGCCTGGGTGGACTGATTTAAATTATTTACAATTTTTGATTTAGGTAGATCTAAACCAATCTCAATCATGTTTTTTCTAAATTTTTTTCTATCCTCAGCATTAGATATTGCTTTTGAATTAGCGCCTATTAGTTCAATATTATATTTCTTAAGAATTCCTTTTTTTTCAGCTTCCATTGCTAGATTCAATGCAGTCTGACCTCCCATAGTTGGTAAAATTGCATCAGGTTTTTCTTTTATAAGAATTTTGTCAAGAACTTCTATTGTAATTGGTTCTATGTAAGTCTTATCCGCAACATTTGGATCAGTCATTATAGTTGCTGGGTTAGAGTTTACTAAAATTACTTTGAATCCTTCATCTTTTAATGCTTTACATGCTTGCGTTCCTGAGTAATCAAACTCACATGCCTGACCGATAATTATTGGTCCAGCGCCGACAACTAAAATCTTTTTAATATCTTTTCTTTTTGGCATAATTTTTCACACTGGTAATAAATTCCTCAAATAAATAAACACTATCCTGTGGGCCTGGATTTGACTCAGGATGATATTGAACAGAATAAACAGGTTTGTGTTTCAATTTTATTCCTTCAATACTGTTATCAAAAAGAGATTGATGCGTAATTTGTATATTTTTTTTTAAACTACTTTTTACTACTTCAAACCCGTGATTTTGACTGGTAATTTCTACACTCCCATTTATTAAATTTTTAACTGGATGATTAGCCCCCCTATGACCGAGACTCATTTTTTTAGTTTTTGCACCTAATGCTAAAGCAAGAATTTGATGACCAAGACAAATACCAAATATAGGTAAATTTTTTTTAATAAGATCTTTTACAATTGGTATGGCATATTTACCTGTTGCAGCTGGATCACCCGGACCATTAGATAGAAAGACACCATTTGGTTTTAATTTAACTATATCTGAAGCTAGTGTTTTGCATGAGACTACTGTAACTTTACAATTATAATCTGAAAAATACCTTAAGATATTTTTTTTTACTCCATAGTCTATCGCAACAACATGGAATTTCTTTTTGTTATTTTTTACAAAACCCGACTCTTTTTTCCATGTTTTAAAACCTTTCCAGGTATAATTTTTTTTTGTCGATACTTTTTGAGCCAAATCTAAATCTTTAAGTCCGCTCCATTTTTGTGTTTGTCTTAAAAGTTTTTTTATATTTAGTTTAGTATTTTTTGAGAAAGATATGGTTCCTTTTGGAGCTCCGTTATCTCTTATAAAGTTAGTAAGATTTCTAGTATCAATTCCAGTTATTCCTACGATCTTATTTTTTTTAAGCCATTCATCTAAATGCTTGAGGGACCTGAAGTTAGAAGGACTAGTAATTTCAGAATTGATAATAACTCCTTTCGTCCATATTTTATCTGACTCATGGTCCTCTTTATTAGTTCCTACATTCCCTACATGAGGAAAGGTAAAATTTATTATTTGCTCAGCGTAAGAGGGGTCCGAAATAATCTCTTGATAGCCGGTTATCGAAGTATTGAAACATACTTCACCTGTGGCAGTACCTTGATAACCTAAACCTATGCCTTTAAAAAATTTGCCGTTTTGAAGGACTAAAATAGCAGTGGAATCGATCTTATTAAGATTTTTAATTGAGTTTATATTTTGAATAGAAGGTTTCAAATACAACTCATGAGTTAAAGTAAAAAACTTATAAACATGATTTTGCGCAACATATGAAATAGTAATAAAATCGTCAAGAAAGTTCTTTTTATTTTAGACAAGAATTGTGATTAAAATAATTTTTAAACATGTCTTTAAAAAAGCAAATAGAAGAAAAACTTAACAAAGCACTTAAGGCAAAGGACAAGAGCACGTATCCAACCTTGAGGTTGGTGGTATCAGCCATAAAAGACGCTGAGATAGCAAGCCGAACTAAAGGACAGAAGGAGATGTCAGATAGCGAATTGACCGCTATTCTAAAAAAAATGATTAAGCAAAGAAACGAATCTTGTGAGGTGTACAAAAAGGCAGGGCGAAATGAACTTTTAGAAAACGAGACTAAAGAGATCGAGGTGATTAGCGCTTTTTTACCTAAACAATTAAGTGAAGCAGAGACTAAAAAAATATGTGAGGAAGCCATAAAATCTTGTGGCGCTTCTTCAATGAAAGACATGGGAAAAGTTATGGGGGTCTTAAAATCAAAACATGCGGACACTCTTGATTTTTCAAAAGTCAGCTCAATTATAAAAGGGTTTTTGAATTAAATGAAATATCCTAAAGAATATCTCGATGAAATTAAATTAAGATTAAAAGTATCACACGTAATAGGGAAAACAGTTCAACTAAAAAAAAGAGGAAAAGAGTTTATTGGACTCTCACCTTTTAAAAATGAAAAAAGTCCATCCTTCACAGTTAATGATGAAAAAGAATTTTATCATTGTTTTAGTAGCGGCGAGCATGGAAACATTTTTGATTTTTTGATGAAAACAAAATCTATCGGATTTGGAGAAGCTGTTAGGTCTTTAGCAGCTGAGGCAGGAATGCAGCCTTATAGATTTTCTAATTTTGATAAAAAAAAAGATATTAGATTTCAGACATATAAAAATATTTTTAAAGATTATTTAAATTATTTTCACCATCAATTGTTTAGCTCAGATAATAAAGATGCATTAGAGTATCTTTTGAAAAGAGGTTTAAAGAAAAATACTATTGAAGAGTTTGAATTAGGATATGTGCCTTGGAAAAATAACTTTTATGAAGAACTTTTAAAAAAATATTCTGAGGAGGAAATCAACTTAACAGGTTTACATTATAAAAATGATAAAACTGGCAAATATACAGATAGATTTAATTCAAGAGTAATATTTCCTGTAAACAATATAACAGGAGATACAATAGCCTTTGGTGGAAGAATTATTCGCGAGAGTAAATTAGCAAAATATATCAATTCACCAGAAACAGAATTCTATAAAAAAGGAAATATGATTTTCAATTTAGACAAAGCAAAAAACTCAAGATCAGAAACGGATGAAGTTTTAATTGTAGAAGGTTATATGGATGTTGTGAGTGTCTACTCCTCTGGAGTCAAAAATGTAATTTCGAATTCAGGAACTGCTCTTACGGAAAGACAAATAAGTTTAATATGGAAATTTTTTTCAAGTCCAATTATTTGTTTAGATGGTGATGAAAGTGGACAGAAAGCAGCTTTGAGAATAGCAGAAAAATTATTCCCATTAATCAATGAGAAAAATAAAATTTATTTTTCCATTATGCCTGATGGAGTTGACCCAGATGATTATATAAAACAGAAAGGCAAAGATGGATTATTAAATTTGTTAAAAGAAAAAGAGATAATTCAATCTTTTATTTGGAATTTTCATTTAAGCAAAATAGACCAGAATAATCCTTATGAAATTTCCAAATTTGAAAAAGAAATTAAAACTTTGTCATATTCTATTCACGATGAAACACTCAAAAAATATGTTTTAGAAGATTTTCTGGAAAAAATTAAAAAATTAACTCCAATTCAATCTTCAAGACAAGATTTTAAATATTCACTTTATAAAAAGCAAAAAAATTATCAAATTCTAAAGGAAACAAAACTTCTACATCAAAAAAGAAAAGACCTATCCAAAATACAAATAATTGAATTTTCTATACTATTCATTATTTTGAATTATCTAGATATAGCCTCTAAAAAATTAGAAGATTTGTCAGAAATAATCTTTTTGGCTGAAAAAAATGAGAGTTTAAAAAAAGAAATCACAGCACATTTGATTGATGGAAACGACAAGGAGTTTATCAATGAAAAAATTAATAATGATTATAATAAGATTATTAGCGAAATAAATGAGAATTCAAATATTCAAATTATTATAAAAAATAAAAATAATGAGGAAGTCACAAATCTTCTTGATGAACTAATCAAAGATCACAAAGAACAAAGCAATTTAAGAAAAATAGAATCTTTAGAGCAAAAACTAATTAACAACCTAGATGAAAACTCCTATTCCGAACTTATTAAGCTCAAAAGTCAGCTAAATAGGGATTAAAAAAAGTGTAGATTTTCTGAAACTAGTCATTATATATATCCCAGTTCTTTTATGGCTGAAAAAATCATAACAAAATCATTTGAAAGACTTCTCGATAAGGGTAAACACAGAGGTTTTATCACTTACGAAGAATTGGGAAAGTCTTTAGGAAAAAGAAATAGTACAAATGAGAATATCGAACGTGCATTTTTAATTCTTGTAGATGAAAAAATAACTCTGGTAGAGAAGAAATCTCAATATCAGTCTAATAAGAAAAAAGAAATTGCTAATCAAACAGAAGATAAGACTTCTGAAAAAAGCGATGATCCAATCAGAATGTATCTTAGAGAAATGGGAGGTGTTGAACTTCTTTCAAGGGAAGGAGAAATTGCGATCGCTAAGAGAATAGAGGCAGGAAAAGATGTGATGATTAATGCTCTAACTCAAAGCCCAATAGTTGGAAAAAAAATCTTTGAATGGAAAGATCAAATTGAAAATCAACAAATGTTAGTTCGAGATATTATCGATATCGACTCAACTTATGAAGATTTCGAGGCTTTAGACGAGAATGATGACTTAAAGATTAATAAAAAAACTTCTCAAAAAAATAATTTAAAAGAAAAAGAAGATGAAAGTAAAAAAGACGAAAATAATAATAGTAATGAAGAAGATGAATTTAACGTTTCTCTTGCTAAAATGGAGGAAGAAATCAAACCAAAGATTATCAATATCTTAGATTCTTTAAACAAGAATTATTCCAAGTTGCAAAAATATCAAGTAGAAAAACTTGAGTGTTTATTGGCTTCGAAAGAGTTATCAGTATCAAAGAATAAAAACTTTAAAAAAATACAAGAAATATTAGTAGATAACTTTAAAAATTTACAATTAGCACCTCATGTTGTAGAGGAATTAGTTCAATCACATTACAAAGAAAATAAAAAAATCGTCTCGCTTGAGGGTGTTTTACTTAGATTAGCTATGGACAATAAAATATCAAGAGAAGAATTTTTAAAATATTATGTTGGAAATGAAATTAATCCAAAATTTGAGACATTTTTAAAAGAAAATCCAGTTTGGAAAGCTTTTTTTAAAAAATACAAAAAAGATTTTACTGAAATTAAAGAGAGGTTGGTAGAATTTAGTAAAAAAATAGGTCTATCGGTAGGTGAGTTTAAAAAATTAGTAAGCAGAATTCAAAAAGGAGAGAGAGAGTCAAGAATTGCAAAAAAGGAAATGGTAGAGGCAAATCTAAGGTTAGTAATTTCAATTGCAAAAAAATATACTAATAGAGGCCTTCAGTTCTTGGATCTCATTCAAGAGGGAAACATTGGATTGATGAAAGCAGTTGATAAATTTGAATATAGAAGAGGATATAAATTCTCTACATACGCTACGTGGTGGATCCGTCAAGCGATCACCAGATCGATTGCTGACCAGGCTAGAACTATAAGAATTCCTGTTCATATGATTGAAACTATTAACAAAATTGTAAGAACACAGAGACAAATAATGAGTGAATTTGGAAGAGAACCAACACCTGAAGAATTAGCTAAGAAATTAGCAATGCCTCTTGAAAAAGTTAGAAAAGTCTTAAAGATTGCAAAAGAACCCGTCTCACTTGAAACTCCTGTTGGCGATGAAGAAGATAGCAGCTTAGGGGACTTTATTGAAGACAAAAATGCCCTTCAACCTTTAGATACCGCTATTCAGTCTAACCTAAGCGAGTCTACTACAAAAATTTTAGCGTCATTGACGCCTAGAGAGGAAAGAGTTTTAAGAATGCGTTTTGGGATAGGAATGAACACAGACCATACATTAGAAGAAGTAGGTCTGCAGTTTTCAGTCACAAGAGAGAGAATTAGACAAATAGAGGCGAAAGCTCTTAGAAAACTAAAACATCCAAGCAGGTCTAAACAATTAAAAAGTTTCCTAGAAAAATAATTATTTATGATATAAGTTTACACCTTCGGGCCTGTAGCTCAGTTGGTTAGAGCAGTACACTCATAATGTATTGGTCCCAGGTTCGAGTCCTGGCGGGCCCACCAACTTAATCATTAACAAAATCCTCTAGTTTGTTAATTAAAATTTTTATATCATTGTTATTAGAAATAAGAATTGAAGCAAACTCCTCTTTTTGCGTTCTAGCTAAACTCAATCCTTCTACAATTAAATCTCTAATTAGAGGTTTTTCAGGATTTTTTGTGTAAACTCTCCAGTCAATCTTAATTTGTGGACTTCCATCATCAGGTATTATTTTTGATTTTACTATAGTGTAGTTGTCACTTTTTCTTTCATTACCTAAAACTTCAAATTTGCTTGAGGAGTAATCTGTCAATCTAGAAGTAAGACTTTTGAGAAAATATTTTTCGAAAGTTTTCTGATAATTTACAATGTCCTCTTTACTAGATGACTTTCTTAATTCGCCAAGTGTATAAAGGCCAAGAGCATTTATATCCACGTTTTTTAAAGCTAAATCTTCCACAAATGAAGCTTTTTGATTTTTATCTAAATTTTCGTCAGCTAACTTTTCAATGGCATCGGTTACTAATTCATTAATAAAGTCTTTTGGATTTGAGCTGTAAGATGATAAAAGAGAGCTTTGAGAGAAAAAAAATATTAAACATAAATAAGTAAAAGTTTTTCTCATTTTTTTCTTTTAATTATCTAGGTTTCCCCATTCGTCTTGATCTTCAATTGAATTTCTAATTTTATTTTCTCTATCTTGTAAATAAACACTTTTTAAGGAAGAATATAGATCAATTGAGTTTTTTTCTAAACTCTCAAGACTTTTGTCATTATCAGCCCTATAATCTACTGCTGTCATTCCTTTTACAGAATAATAATCTAACGCATTACCCGATGAACTTAAAATTTCATTTTCCCGAATAGTTACTTGGGCAAATGGATCAACAAAAGTATCAGCGATCAGACCAATAGAATCTCTTGCAGTTGTCGGTCCTAAGACAGGTAAAACAAAGTAACACCCGGGACCAATTCCCCAAGAACCCAAAGTTTGTCCTACGTCCTCTTTATTCGGTTTAAGCCCCATCTTTTCTGCTGGATTTAAGAAACCTAAAATGCCTACGGTTGTGTTCACCGCAAAACTCCCAACTGAATGACCAACTTGTTTTAAATTCCCCTGAAGAATATTATTTGGAATTGATAATAATGTTGAGATATTTGAAGTAAAATTACTTGTGCCTTTTTTTAAAGGAGACGGTAATTTGTTATATCCTTTAGCTATTGGCTCCAAAATAATATCATCTAAAGCCATATTAAATTTAAAAATAACTCTGCTAGCCTTCTCAAAGCATTCATCTGTTGATTTTGCGTGAGAGGTTAATAAAGTTAACGCTAATAAAATTGTTAAAAAAAAGCTTAAATTTTTAAAATTTTTCATAAATGGTATATAACTAATTTTTACATATATTCTATATAAAATTTAGCTTAAAATTTGTCAAAAAAGACTTAGAATAAGATAACATCTTATTTTTATGGATAAAATATTTAAAATATCTCCAAACTATTCAAAAAAACCTAGAAAAAAAAGGGAGATAGAATTTGTAATAATCCATTACACTGGCATGCAATCAGAAATTGCATCCATTAAAAGGCTAACAGATCCAAGATCAAAAGTAAGTTGCCACTATTTGATAGGGAGAACAGGAAAAGTTGTTCAGATTGTAAGCGACCTATATACATCTTGGCATGCCGGGAAGTCTAAGTGGAAAAATTTTAAAAATTTAAATGAAAAATCTATAGGTATTGAACTTGTAAATAAAGGTCATGGATTAGGGTATCAGAATTTTACTAAACGGCAAATCAGAAGCTTAATTCTTTTAAGCAGAAAACTAAAAAAAAAATATAAAATTAAATGTATTAATTTTTTAGGTCACTCTGATATTGCTCCTCTAAGAAAAATTGATCCTGGTGAGAAATTTCCCTGGAAAGAGTTAAGCCGTTTTAATCTGGGAAAGTGGTATCGTGATGATAAAAAGAAACTTAAATTTGACCAAAAAATAATGAATAAACTATTCTTTAAAAATTTAAGAAAAATAGGTTACAGATATTTTAATATTAACCGCAGTAACAGAAGCGATATAAAAATCATTAAATCTTTTCAAAGACACTATTTGCCTAAAAATGTGACTGGAAAAATAGATCAAAAAACCTACAGAATAAGCCATTATTTGACCCTTTAATTTAAATTACCTTGATTTGATAGGTATTTTTAATTAAAAGTAATTGCCAGATAATTGGACTGTCGCTATTAGATTACTAATAGAGGAAAGTCCGGGCTCCGTAAAGACACAGTGCCAGTTAATAACTGGCGAAGGTGACTTCAGGGATAGTGCCACAGAAAATAAACCGCCTTATCAAGGCAAGGGTGAAACGGCGAGGTAAGAGCTCACCGGTTTTTTGGTAACAAAAAACGCAAGGCAAACCCCACTGGGAGCAAGGTTAAATAGAGAAGACAATGTGGAAACACAAAAAACAGTCTTTAGTTAGTCTTCTGGGTTAACCGCTTGAGCTTAAGTGTGAATTTGAGCCTAGAGAAATGACATCTTCAATGACAGAACCCGGCTTATAGATTATCTGGCAGTTACTGTAAATGTTCTCTATTTGTCCTTTTATTGATTTACAAACTTATTGACTAATTCTTAAAAACCCATACTATCCCACATAATCCCATAATGGAGGGTATGATGAAATATTTAAAAATTAAAAGGAATTTATTTAATAATGTTTTTATCAAGTTACGAGAACAAAGTAGACAAAAAAGGAAGGGTGTCGGTGCCAGCAACTTTTAGATCTCACTTAAATTCTATGGGTTATAATGGTTTTATAAGCTATCCATCTTTTAACCATTCTGCTCTTGAAGCATGTTCACAAGATAGAATTGAAAAACTTTCAAACACTATTGACTCATTGAATCCATTTGAAGAGAAAAGAGATTTTTTTGCAACTTCAGTTCTTTCAGAAAGTGAAAACCTACAATTCGACACCGAAGGCAGAGTTTCATTTTCTGAAAAATTACTAAAACATGCAAAGATTAAAAACAATGTCTTATTTGTTGGATTAGGCAAAACATTTCAAATTTGGGAACCAAATAATTTCGAAAAATTTAAAATTTTAGCAAGAAAAAAAGCTTTTCAAAATAGATCTAATTTAAAGTGGGAAAACAAACAAAAGGGAGAACTATAATGAGTATAAATATTGGTGGAGGAGAACTTCAAGAATTAAAACCTAGAATACTAGTTTTAGGAGTTGGCGGCGCAGGCGGTAATGCAATCAATGCAATGATTGACTCTGGAATGAAGGGTGTCGAGTTTGTTGCAGTAAACACTGACGCGCAAGATTTAAAGATGAGTAAAGCAGACGCTAAAATTCAGATTGGTATGAATTTAACCAAAGGTTTAGGAGCAGGGGCAAAACACGATATCGGCCAAGCTGCTGCAGATGAGTCACTTAATGAAATCACTAGCTATTTACAAGGTGCAAATATGGTTTTTATAACTTCTGGAATGGGAGGTGGAACTGGCACAGGAGCATCTCATGTAATAGCTAAAGCTGCTAGAGAATTGAATATTTTAACCGTTGGAGTAACAACTTTACCCTTCTCATATGAGGGCCCCAAAAGGATGAGAAGAGCAATTCAAGGTTTAGATGAATTCAAAAAACACTTAGACACTGTAATAGTTGTACCAAATCAAAACCTTTTTAAAATTGCTAGTGAGACAACTACATTTGAAGAGTCGTTTAATTTATCAAACAACGTTTTAAAACACGGAGTACAGAGTGTAACTGACTTAATGGTAAGACCAGGGATGATTAATTTAGACTTTGCTGATGTTGAAACGGTAATGAGCTCTATGGGCAAAGCAATGATGGGAACTGGAGAAGCGGAGGGTGAAAATAGAGCAATGGCTGCTACAGAAATGGCTCTAAACAACCCTTTGATTGATGAATATTCTCTTCAAGGAGCAAAAGGCTTATTAATAAATATCACAGGAGGCAATGATCTTACTTTATTTGAGGTAGATCAATCAGTTAACAAGATCAGAGCAGAAGTTGACCCAGAAGCTGAATTAATTTTCGGAGCAATTAAGGATGAAAGCATGACAGGTAAAATTAGAGTTTCTATTGTTGCAACATCACTAGATGGTGAGAAAGTTCAAAATAAAACAGTTTTAAATATGGTATCTAGAATTCAAAATAGAAATACTGGGTATTCAGAAAATTTATTTTCTCATAACCCAAGAGTAGATACTAATACATTAGGATCTATCGATGGAGCAACAGCGTTGAAACTTGATGAAAGTTTTGAAATCAAAGATGATTTACAAAATGATATTAATGATAATACTGCGAATAAAATAAATGAAGTTCCAGCTGGCATATCAATTGAAAGCGCTTCTTACATTGAAAACAATAATCAAGAAGATAATGATCAAAATTTTGAAAAAATAGGTAGCCATGAAGAAGAGGAATATACTCCAAAACTATTTTCTGAGGAGCATACCCCGGCGACAGAAGAAACCATTAATGAACTGAATGATCAAGCTAAAGAGGAAACTGACGAATTATTTGATCAAGATGCCGGGGAAGAGGAAGAATTTGAGATTCCTGCATTTTTAAGAAAACAAAAGTTTTAATGAAAAAATCATTTAATAATGAACAATCATACATCATCACTGGAAACATCTCATTTTCCAGTGATGTTGAAAGAAGTTTTAAAAATAGTTTCACCATTTAATGGAGGTAAGTATATAGACTGCACATTTGGTGCAGGAGGCTATTCTAGAGAAATCTTAAAAATTCCGAACACTAACATAACGGCCATCGACAGAGATAATCATATTAAATCATTAGCTGATGAGCTTGAAAAAAAGTTTCCTAAAAGATTTAGATTTTATCAAATAAAATTCAGTCAATTAGATACTGTTTCAAGTGAAGATGTTGATGCAATTATTTTTGATTTAGGTTTATCTTCAATACAATTAAATAATCTTAACAGAGGTTTTTCATTTAAATCTGATAAAAGATTAAACATGGAAATGGGTCTAAACAAAGCATCAGCTTTAGATGCTATTAACAACCTCAGTGAAATAGATTTAAAATCTGTAATTAAATTTCTAGGCGATGAAAAAGAAGCCTCAAAGATTGCAAAAAATATTGTGAAATCGAGAAATGATAAAAAAATAACTAAAACGAGTGATCTAGTTAAAATAATTGAAAAAAGTAAAAAAAAAAATTTCTCAAAAAAAATAAATCCCTGCACAAAAACATTCCAAGCTCTAAGAATTTTTGTAAACAAAGAGATAAGTGAATTAATTAATGGTGTGATAAAAGCAACAAAAAGATTAAAACCAGGAGGAAAAATCTTAGTAGTAACTTTTCATTCTATTGAAGATAAAATAGTAAAATATTTTTTTAACAATTTTTCAAAAAACAGATCAAGACCATCCAGATATTTTCCTGAAAATAAAATAGAGGAAATTACTTTATTTGAAGAGTATAGAAATAAAGTTTTAAGACCAACAAAAAGAGAGATAGACCTAAATAATAGATCAAGATCTGCAAAATTAAGGTATGCCACTAGGAGCAAATCTGAGTTTAAATATCCTCAAAAATTAATAGATAAATTCAAAAACTATTTAGATTTGGAGTCAGTTAATGTTTAATTCAAAATTAATTTTTTCTATTACAATATTTATTATTTTTTTAATTATTACATCTGTTGTGAAAAATCAATCAAGAATGCTAGAAAAACAAATATTTAAGTTAAGCTCTAAAGTTTTATCTAGTGAGAAAAATTTAAGTGAAACAGAGCTTGAATTTTTTTATTTAACTTCTCCACAAGAAATTGAAAAAAGAATTATGATGAACGATTTAAACGATTTTAAGCCAATCGATCATTCGAAAATATTTTTTGATATAAAAGATTTTATCATTTTGGAGAAAAAATTATCAAATCTTAAAAATAGAGATGAGAAAGAAAACAAAAAAAAACAAACAAACTAATCAAACTAGTTTTTATTTTGAAGATTATTTGGAAACAAATAAAAAATCTAAATTATATAAAAAAATAAATAATTTTGAGGATAGAATTTATTTACTATTTTTTTTGTTTTTTTCTTTAATAACAATTTTTTCATTTAAAATTATTCATGTATCTTTAAATCAGAAAGAAGTTTTAGGATTTAATAATGAAAATTCTAAATTTACTTTATTAAGGAGAGATATAGTTGACAGAAATGGTATTATAATTTCAAGAAATATAAATACTTATCATGCTGCGATTGATCCAAAATTAGTAAATGATAAAAAAAATTTTTTAATAAAGTTAAGACTAATTTTTCCCGATCTTCCAATTAATAGAATTAAACAAAAACTGAATACTAATAAGTATTTTCGTTTAAAGACAAGAATTACCCAAAATGAAAAACAGCAACTTTGGTCGCTAGGAGAAAAAGCGATTAAATTCGAACCCTTTCAAGCAAGAATGTACACACACGGAAGTCTATTTAGTCAAATTATTGGGCAGGTTGATTATGATAATTATGGAATTTCAGGGATTGAAAAATACTTTGACAAGGATCTGAAAGATAAAAGATTAATTAACAGCCCACTTGAGTTAACATTAGATAGTAATATTCAATATATCATAAGCAAAGAGCTTAGCGAGGCCATTAAAACTTTTAATGCTACTGGAGCTGCTGCTTTGTTAATGAACGTTAATAATGGCGATATAATTTCATTAGTATCTTTACCAAATTTTAATATTAATCAACGCGCAATGATAAAAGATAAAAAATTTATTAATAAAATTACTAAAGGAGTATATGAGCTTGGATCTATTTTCAAAACTTTTACAGTTGCATTAGCTCTTGAAAATAACATTGTTAAAAAAAACACTGTAATTAAAAATATACCAAGTAAGATTAAATGCTCCATTCATGAAATAACTGACATGAAAGAGCATCCAAGCAATCTTTCTACCGAGGAAATTTTGGTAAGATCTTCTAATGTTGGATCAGTTATTTTAGCTCAAAATATAGGCGAGGATATTTTCAAAAATTTTATAATAAATACAAAATTAACAAAAAGTCCTGAAATTGAATTAGAGGAAGTTGGAACACCTCACAAATTGAAATGGGATAAGTGTAAAATCGAGACAATCTCCTTTGGTCACGGAATAACAACTACACCACTTCAAGCTACAGCATTATATGCGAGTATCACTAATGGTGGAAATTTAATTAAACCGAGTTTGATAAAAACTAGAAAAAAGAATGAAACCAAAAAAATTATATCAGAGGAAACCAGTAAAGAAATAACGAGCATTTTGAGAAAAGTGGTTAGTAGTAAAAACGGGACAGCAAGTTTAGCTGATAAAGATGGATATTATGTTGGTGGAAAAACGGGAACTGCAGAGAGTTATACTAATAATAAGCAAAGATTAAATTCATTTATATCCGTGTTTCCTACAAATAAACCAGCATACACTCTGTTTGTAATGTTGGAGAATCCTAAAATAAATAAAAACCTTGTTTATGATTATCGTGGGATAAAAACTAAAGCACCACACAATACCTCTGGTTGGAATTCTGTTTATGTAGCGGGCAAAATAATAGAAAAAATTGGACCAATTTTAGCCATAAATAACGAAGAGTTTTCAAACCAGTATGTTGTTGAAAAATTTAATTAAAGAAATACCCAAAGATAGAAAAAATATTTCAATCGCTGGAATTTCAGCTAATAGCCAAGACGTGAAAAAAAATTTTATTTTTTTTGCCATTAAAGGAAAAAAAAAAAATGGAGAAGATTTTATAAATAATGCAATTGAAAAAGGAGCCACTGTCATCATTTGTTCAAAAAGATGTAATTTTAAAAATAAAAATATTTTAATTATTAAAAAGAAAAATGTGAGAGATTTTTTTAGTAAAGTCGTATCAAATTTCTACAGATTAAAGCCAAAAAATATAATAGCTGTTACGGGGACTAATGGAAAAACTTCAGTGGCAGATTTATTTTACCAGATATTTAGATTGAATAATTTACCAGTTGCTTCAATTGGTACTTTAGGAATTAAATACAATAATAAGATTATAAAAACAAATTTAACTTCTCCAGATGCATTGTCGTTACATAAAAATTTGAATTATTTAAAAAAACGGAAAATCGATAATGTTATTATTGAGGCATCAAGTCATGGTTTAGATCAAGAAAGACTTAACCATATTAATTTTAAATTAGCTATTTTTACTAATTTTAGCCAAGACCATTTAGATTATCATAAAAATATGAAATCTTATTTAAACTGTAAACTCAAATTATTTAACAAAATCTTAAAAAAAAAATCTACAATTATATCAGACACAGAAATAACACCGTTTAAAATTTTAAAAAAAATTTCTAAGAAACGACAATTAAAATTAATCGATATTAAGAGTGAGTTCTTAAAAGTTAAAAGTTATTTACCTGATAACCCAGATTTTAAAAATAAAAATTTGACAATGGCAATTTTAGCCTCAAAAATTTGTGGTCTAAAAGAAAGTTATATTTATAGAAGTATAAATAAAGTTGAGGATGTAAATGGTAGACTTGAGTTAATTAGAAATTTTCCAAACGATATAAAAGTTTTTATAGATTATGCACACACTCCGGACGCTTTATTAAAAACGTTAAAAGCGTTAAAAAATAAGTTTGGAAAAAATATATCGTTAGTTTTTGGTTGCGGAGGAGAGAGAGACAAGAAGAAAAGACCAATGATGTCTAAGATAGCCAATAATTATTGCAAAAAAGTTTATGTAACAGACGATAATCCAAGAAATGAAGATCCTAAAAAAATAAGAAACGAACTTTTAAAATATATTCTACCGAAAAAAAGTTTCAATATCGCAGATAGATCGACTGCAATAAAAAAAGCAATTAACTATGCTGATCCCCAAGAGATTATATTAGTTGCTGGAAAAGGGCATGAGGAAGTACAAATTTATAAAAACAAGGTTTATAATATCTCTGATAGAAAAATTATTAAAAATTTAAAAATTAATTTCAAAATATTAAAAAAAAAAGAAATCATTTCTTTTGACAACAAATCAATATTAAAAAAAATTACTAAATCAAATAATTCAGTTAAATTTAACGAACTCTCAATTGATACTCGATCAATTAAAAGAAATAATTTATTTTTAGCAATAAGAGGAAAAAAAAACAGCGGAAATAATTTTATAAAAGATGCTTTTAGAAAAGGAGCTGCTTGCGTTGTATCTGATGATAAAAAAGTATATGGAAAAAAAGTGATTAAAGTGAACAATTCAATATCTTTTTTAAATTTGTTTGCTAAATTTAAGCGTGAAAATTCTTTAGCATCAATCATCGCCATTACTGGCAGTGCCGGTAAAACATCTTTGAAAAATTTATTGAGTCAATTGTTAAAAAATATTGGGAAAACTTATCATTCACCAAAATCTTTTAATAATCATTTAGGCGTCCCACTAAGTTTATCAAACTTAAACAATGACCATAAATACGGAGTTTTTGAGGTGGGTATGAGCAAATCAGGAGAAATAATGAATTTAACAAAACTAATTCAACCACATATTGGAATAATCACTAATATTGGGGAAGCTCACTTAGAAAATTTTAAAAATATTAAAGGAATTGCTCAGGCAAAATCCGAAATTATAAGTAACATCAAAAAAGGTGGCACAATTATTTTAAACAGGGATGACAAGTATTTTAACTATCTTTCAAAGAAAGCAAATGATTATAATCTTAAAGTGCTAACTTTTGGAAAAAATCAAAAGTCAGATGTGCAATTAAAAAAGATTATTCAAAAAAAAAATTATTCAAAATTATTTGTAAATATTGATAATCAGGTAATTATTTTTGAGATCAAGGATGTGAATATTTATAATGTTCTTGCTTCCTTAGCATTGTTAAAAGAATTAAAAATAAGTATAAAAAAAATTAAATCTAAATTTAAAAGTTTAGAGCCGTCAATTGGAAGAGGAAAAAAATATTCTATATCGAGATATAATAAAGATTTTAAATTTATAGATGAGAGCTACAATGCGAATCCTTTATCGGTAAAAAATGCTATTCTGAGATTTAGCTTTATTAAGAAAAAAAAATTTAAAAAGTACCTGATTTTAGGTGATATGCTCGAATTAGGGTCTAAATCAAAAAAATATCATGTAGAAATTTCAAGAGTTATTAACAATTCTGATATAGATAAAGTGTTCATTAAAGGAAAAAAAACTATTTTCACTTATAAACATTTAAATAAAAGCAAAAGAGGAAATATTTTGCAAAATATTGATGATATAGATCTAAGTTTAAGTAACATAATATCTAATAATGATTACCTAATGATTAAAGGTTCCAACGCTACAGGTTTGAATAATTTTAGTAAAAATATGATTAGAGGATTTTAAATGCTTTTTACTTTATTTACATCTTTAGTTGATCAATATTCATTTTTAAATGTTTTCAAATACCTGACATTTAGAACTGGCCTTTCTGTTATTACATCTTTAGTAGTCGTTTTTATAATTGGAGCTCCTTTGATAAAATTATTTTCTGAGAAAATGATTACTGGACCTATCAGACAGGATGGACCAATTGATCATATTATAAAAAAAACTGGCACTCCTACTATGGGAGGAGTAATCATAATTATCGGAATAATTTCAGGCACACTCCTCTGGGCTGATTTAAAAAATATTTACATATGGATACTGATATTTGTATCATTGTCTTTAGGAGGGTTAGGGTTACTAGACGATATTTTAAAAATTAAATACAAAAACTCTAGGGGGCTTAGGTCAATTTATAAATTTTCTGGTCAAGTTATCATCGGTGTAATTACTCTAGTTTTATTGATTGAATTTTCTAATCATGAATATCTTTATAATCTTTATTTTCCATTTTTTAAAAATTTAATCCTACACATGGGGTTATTTTTTATCCCCTTCGGTTTATTTGTAATTATTGGATCTTCTAATGCAGTGAATTTAACAGATGGTCTTGATGGATTAGCGACTGTACCAGTAATGTTGGTTGCTCTTTCATTCACATTAATTTCTTACGTGGTTGGTAATACAATTTTTTCAGAATATTTGCAGATACAATACATCCCAGACGTTGGTGAACTATCAATTTTTTGCGGGTCAATTGTGGGAGCCTGTTTAGGATTTTTATGGTATAACGCCCCACCAGCAAAAATTTTTATGGGAGATACAGGCTCACTATCTTTAGGTGGATCGCTTGCGGCTATAGCAGTTATCGTTAAACATGAAATTGTTTTGGCTATAATTGGTGGGTTATTTGTTTTAGAAACGGTATCTGTAATTATTCAAGTTATATCTTTTAAACTAACAGGAAAAAGATTTTTTAAGATGGCACCGATTCATCATCATTTTGAAAAAAAAGGCTGGGCTGAGTCCACTATAGTAATTAGATTTTGGATCATAGCAATCATTTTGGCATTGATAGGACTAGCAACTCTAAAATTAAGGTAAAATGCTTAAAACTCCAAAGCTCAAAGAACACTCGTTCCTTGTTTATGGTTTAGGGCTAAGTGGTAGTGCGGTAGTAAAGTATCTTAAAAAGAATAATTTTTCAGATTTTAAAGTTTGGGACGATAAAGAAAAAAAACTTTTTAGAAAAAATAGAACAAAAAATTTAAAAAAAACATTAAAAGAGGTAGATTATATTATATTATCACCGGGTATAAGCTTACTTAAAAATAAAAATCTTAGAAAATTTGAAAAAAAAATTATTACAGACTTAGATCTATTCTATTCAATTAATGAAAACTTCAAAAGTATTGTTATTACCGGAACAAATGGAAAGTCGACTACTTGTAAATTATTATTTCATTTCTTAAAAAAGAATAAGTTCAAGTGTTCATTGGGAGGAAACATTGGCAATCCTATATTCAATTTAAATAAAGTTAATAATAGTTTTGTGATTATAGAGGCATCATCTTTTCAACTTTCACATTCTAAATTTATTAAACCTGATTATGCTTTTTTTTTAAATTTTAAAAACGATCACCTAGATTGGCATGGAAACATGACAAACTATTTAAACGCAAAGACAAAAATATTTAAAAAACAAAACAAAGATCAATTTGCATTAATTAATAAATCATTAAAAAAAACTTTTAAAAAAAAAAAATTTAAGAGTAAAAGAATATTTCCTGAAATAAAAAGATACAAAAAAATAAAATTTAAGATTAATAACGATTATTTAACCTCTGGTATTAACGATGAAAATATGAATTTTGTTTACACATTCTCCAAGTTAATAAATGTTAGAGAAAAATCATTTATCAATTCAATGCAATCATTTAATGGTTTGCCTCATAGATTTGAAATTTTCATGAGAAAAAAAGGCATTACGTTTATTAACGACTCTAAAGCCACTTCTTTCACAGCTGCAAGCTTAGCTATTTCAAGTTTAAAAAATATTTTTTGGATACTAGGTGGCCTTCCAAAAAAAGGAGATAAAATTGAAATATCAAAATTCAAGAAAAATATAATCAAATCTTATATAATTGGTAAGCATATAAATTTTTTTAAAAAACAAATTAAAGGAAAAATTATTTATTCCATTTCTAAAGATTTAGAAAATGCCTTAAGACAAATATTTAAGGATTATAAATATTATAATATCGAGAAATGCACTATCTTATTTAGTCCAGCCGCAGCATCATTTGATCAATTTGATAATTTTGAAATGAGAGGTATTAAGTTTAAAAAATTATGTAAAGTTTATGCAAGAAAATTCATTTAGATTTTTCATTTTAAATTATTGGAGAAGTATTGATAAAAAAATCTTGATTTGTTTTTTTATTTTATTTTGTTTAGGACTATTTTTTTCATTTTCTTCGACATCTTTTTTAGCCGGTGAAAGATTGAATAAGGATTATTATTTCTTTTTTATAAAGCATTTAACTTTCACAATTATCGCAATATCAATTATGTTAATAATTTCATTAATTAAAACTGAATTATTAATTAAACTTGTTTTCCCTATTTTTTTTATTTCTTTCATTTTTCTTGCTATAGTTCCAATAATTGGAGTAGAGGTAAAAGGCGCTAAACGTTGGTTAAATTTATATTTTTTTAACTTTCAGCCAATTGAAATATTAAAACCATTTTTTATTTTAATGACTGTAAGAATTCTTACGTATAAAAATTTTCAAAATTCACATGCAAAATATCTCTTAAGTTTCACACTCCTATGTTCAATAATAATTTTATTAGTAGACCAACCAGATTTAGGACAATCCATTTTAATAATAGGGAGTTGGATAGCTACAGTTTTTGTATCTGGTGTAAGTCTACTATATATAGCCATTTTTTTTGTAATTTTTATTGCATCTTTCAGTTCTATATTATTTTTCTTACCAGAAAAATTTGGTTATATTATCAATCGTTTAGTCTCATTTTTTGATCCTAATCATGGGGATAAATTCCAATCGTCATCTGCTCTTGATGCAATTAAACTTGGAGGTTTAACCGGCCAAGGAATGGGAGAGGGTATTTTGAAAGAAAGCGTTCCGGAGGCACATACAGACTATGTGATTGCAGTTATTTCAGAAGAGTTCGGGGCTCTGGTCTCAATAATGATAATAGTAATATTTTTATACATTTCTTTTAGAATCATAAAAAATTGTTTCAGCCAAGATAATCAATTTATTAAAATCTCTCTTAGCGGCTTAGCATCACTTTTAATTTTTCAAACTTTTATACACGCTGGAGTTAATACGAATTTATTACCTACCACTGGGATGACATTGCCTTTTCTGAGTTATGGAGGCTCTTCTTTAATTGGCAGTTCAGTTTTAGCAGGATTAGTTTTAAATTATACTAAAAATAAAACATATTTATATGATTAAAAAAAAAATTCTGATTGCTACAGGTGGTACAGGTGGTCATATTTTCCCTGCATTAGGTATAGCAAATAATTTAATTAAAAATAATTATGATGTAAGGCTTACCATTGATGAAAGAGGGCTGTCATATCTTGATGATAATAATTCGATTTCATTTACGAAAATACCTTCATCACCTATTATAAAAGAAAATATTTTTAAATTATTAAAGTCCTTGCTAATAATTTTTTCTTCAATAATAAAATCACTCTCTTTATTATTGTTTTTAAATAGACCTAATATAATTTTAGGTATGGGCGGCTATGCTTCCTTTCCAGTTTGCATTGCAGCTACAATTTTAAGAATCAAATTTATTATTTATGAAAATAATTTAATAATAGGAAAAGCCAATAGATACCTATTACCTTTTGCAAAAAACATCTTTGTTTCTTATAAGGAATTGGAAGGAGTTAAAGAAAAAGAAAAAAAAAAAGTGATCGAGGTAGGAAATATAATCAGAGAGGAAATAATTGGTTTTAACTCAAAAAATGTTGCTAAAAATAATGATGGTATATTTAATATTTTGGTGTTTGGCGGTAGTCAAGGGGCAAAGATTTTTGCAGAAAAATTACCAGAGGTTTTTAGAAAAATGAAAAAAGATGGAATATCATTTAAAGTGTTTCAACAGTGTCAATTAAATCAGAATAAGGTGTTGTCTGATTTTTATAAAAAAGAAAATATAAATTTCGAATTATTTAATTTTACAAATAAAATTACAAATTTTTATTCAAAAGCAAATCTTGTAATAACAAGATCCGGAGCTTCTGCATTAGGAGAATTAATAAACGTCAAAATTCCATTTATAGCTATTCCATTACCAACCTCAGCTGACGACCATCAATTCAAAAATGCAAAATATTATGAAAAAAAAGGAATGTGTTATCTTCTAGAGGAAAAAAATATCTCAGAACATTTATATAAGCTTATTAATTCAATTATTAATAATAATGTGAAAATACAAAGAATTATTCAAAATCAAAGTCAATATTCTGACAAAGAAGTATTTAATCAGTTAAATAATAATATAGAAAAAATAATTAATGAAAAAAATTAATTTAGGTCAAAAGGACATAATCCATTTCGTGGGTATTGGAGGCATAGGAATGAGCGGGCTTGCCCAAATAATGAAAAATATGGGATTTAAAGTTCAAGGTAGCGATCAAAATAAAAATAAAAATATTATGTCATGCTCTAAAAATGGAATTAGAACTTATATAGGGCACTCAATAAAGAATATTAAAGGAGCAACTATTTTAGTAAGATCTACAGCCATAAAAGATAATAATATCGAAATAAAATCAGCAAAAAAAAATAATATTCCAGTTTACGAAAGAGCTGAAGTTTTAGCCGATGCAGTATCCAAAAAAAAAAATATTATTATTACAGGGTCTCATGGAAAAACTACCACTACTTCTTTGGTAGCAAAAATTTTAACAGATCAAAAATTAGATCCGACAATCATTAACGGTGGAGTAATTAATTTTTTTAAAAGTAATGCTAAACTGGGTAGAGGTGAATGGGCAATTCTAGAGGCTGATGAGTCAGATGGAAGTTTTTTAAAACTCCCATTAAATTATTCAGTTGTAACTAATATTGATTACGAACACATAGATTATTATAAAAACTATACAAACCTAGAAAAATCTTTTATAGATTTTATTAATAAAACTCCACCAACCGGCAAAGCAATAATTTGTATAGATAACAATAATATTAAAAAAATTTTAAAGAAAATAAAAAATAAAAATATAATTAAATATGGAGAAAATAATCAAGCAGACTTCAGAGTATCTAAAATAATATATAATTATGACAGCACAAATTTTAATTTAACTTTTAAAGACAAATATAAAAAGTTGAAAACAATTAAAAATATTAATGTTAAACTATTAGGAAAACATAATGTGCTTAATGCAGCCGCAGCATTCGCAGTTTGCGTAAATCTTGGTGTCAGTCAAAATATAGTAAAAAGATCTCTTAAAAATTTTTCTGGAGTTCAAAGAAGAATGACAAAGGTGTTCTCAAAAAATCAAAATGATTTTTATGATGATTACGCTCATCATCCTACAGAAATAAGTTCGGTTTTAGATGGCGTGAGAAATGTTAATAAAAAAAGAAAAATTATTAGCATTTTTGAGCCACATAGATATTCTAGAGTAATCTCATTAAAAAAAGAATTTTCAAAATGTTTTAAGAAATCAGACTTAGTTGTTATATGCCCGCTTTATGCTGCTGGGGAAAAAAGAAATTCGAAATTTAATATGATAAAATTTGCCAATTCCATTTCTAAAAATTCTAATAACCAAGTGATAATAGTTAAATGTGAAAAAGAATTAAGTAATTTTTTAAAAAAAAACTTAATTAGTGACGAAATAATTATTGGTATGGGAGCTGGAATAATTTCTAAATGGATCGTAGGGCTTAAATTTTCTTTATGAGTTATTTAAATGATCTTATTAAAAAATTTGGCGACAGTTTATCGCAAAATGTAAAATTAGCAAATTATAGTTGGTTTAATCTTGGTGGAGACGCAGAATTTTTTTTTAAACCAAAAGATAAATTTCAACTATTAGAATTTTTAATAGAGGCAAAAAAAAATAATATCAAAACCACATTGCTGGGTGCAGGCTCAAATATATTGTTTAGAGATAACGGTGTAAGGGGAGCAGTTATAAAACTTGGAAAAAACTTTTCTTTCTGCAAATTAATAGAAAATGACATCATAGAAGTCGGTGCGGCAACTTTAGATCGTAAGGTAGCTAACTTTGCAAAGGATAATTGTTTGGCAAATTTAGAATTTTTATCTTGTATTCCTGGATCAATAGGAGGTGCAATAATTATGAATAGTGGTTGCTATAATAATGATATTTCAAAAGTTTTACTTTCAGTTAAGGCAATAGATAAAAAAAAATGTACAGAAGTAGAAATTGACAAAAAGGATATCAGATTTACGTATAGAGGATCAAATTTATCCGAAGACTTAATTTTTATTTCTGCAAAATTAAGGGGATCATTAGATAAAAAGGAAAAAATAGAGAAAACACAATCTGATTTTATCGATAGAAAAAAATTGTCTCAACCAAGTCAAGTTAAAACTTGTGGCAGCACTTTTAAAAACGTAAGTAAAGAAAAAAAAGCATGGATGCTGATCAAAGAGTCTGGTTGTGAAAAATTTGAAGAGGGAGAAGCTGTAATTTCCAAAACACATTGTAATTTTTTTGTCAATAAAGGGAGCGCAAAATCGTCAGATATTGAAAACTTAATTCAAAAAGTACAAAAACGAGTTTATGATAAAACAAAAATTAATTTAGAACTTGAAATTAAAATAGTTGGTGAGTAAAAAAAAATTTAAAAATATTTTAGTAGTTTTAGGTGGGTCTTCAGGTGAACGAGCAGTTAGCTTAGAAAGTGGTAAAGCTTGTATTAGTGCTTTAAAAAAGAGGAAGTACAAAGTTTCATCATTTGATCCAAAGAATAAAAATTTTAATTTAATTAATGCAAATAAAATTGACGCCATTTTTAACGCACTACATGGAAAAGACGGCGAAGACGGCGTTGCTCAAAGCTATTTTGAGTTTCTAAAAATTCCATACACTCATTCGGGAGTAATAAGTTCATATAACGCAATGAATAAGTTGATTTCAAAGAGGATCTTTTTAAAGAATAAAATTAAAACACCTAAATATTTTTCAATAAATCAAGATTTTAAAATTTCATCAATTAACAAACACTTGAAGAATAAAAAAATTTATTACCCAATAATTGTAAAACCAATTAATGAGGGATCAAGTTTAGGTGTAGAATTATGTCATGATAAAAGTAATTTAATGAAATCATTAAAAAAATTATTAAAGAATTACGATCAATTAATGATAGAGGAATACATTGCAGGCCAAGAAATTCAAGTTGCAGTAATTAATGGAAAGCCATTAGGTGCAATAGAGCTAGTGCCTAAGCGCATGTTTTATGATTATAAAGCAAAATATACTAAAGCAGCTAAGACCAAACATATTATGCCAGCAAGATTATCAAAGTCTAAATATGCTGAGGTTTTAAGTATCGCGAAAAAAACTCATAATGTTTTTAAATGCAGAGGTGTTACCAGAGCTGACTTTAAATTTTATAAAGGTAATTTTCATATA
>QBVU01000004.1 GCA_003284275.1 Pelagibacteraceae bacterium AG-313-A04
TGTCCGGCACAAATTGAGTTTAACTGTCTAAAATTTTTTATATCTTCTAAGGAAACACTTTTGTATCCACAAAGATAAAGCAAAGAGTAAAGCAACATCGAACCATGACCAGCAGATAAAATAAATCTATCTCTGTTAATCCAATCAGGATTTTTTGGATTAAACCTCAGGTGGTATTTAAATAAAACAGTAGCAACATCAGCCATCCCCATAGGCATTCCTGGATGACCTGAGTTTGCTTTTTGCACAGCGTCAATTGATAAAAATCTAATTGCGTTCGATAATTGATTAAATTTTACATTCACTTTTAATTACGTATATAGACTTAAACTAACTATATCAATATTATGGTATAAATCTTTATGAGTAGTTTTGAAAAGAAAGAACAAAATTTGAACCAACTTATTAATAAGTTAAATTTACTATCTTCAAGTTATTCACAGCCAAACAATGAAATAGAAAAAATTAGAACTGAAAAAAATGAGCTCGCAAATCAAAAAAGGGAAATAGAAAAAAAAAATGAAGAGTTGATGCGGGAACATACATATTTAAAACAAAAAATAAAAAAACTACAACTAGAGATTAATAAACGGACTGAATTAGAGGACAAGTTTAACCAAGATATTGAAGAATTAAGTCAAGAAACCGAGAGTTTAGTTAACGAAATAGACAAATGGCAAATGTAAATATTAAATTCAATAACAAGGACTATCTTTTATCTTGTGATGACGGGCAAGAAGAGTCTTTGAAAAAGTTAACAAAATTCTTAGATAAAAAATATAGTGAATTAAAAGATAAACTTGGAAATATTGGAGAGAATAAGCTTTTATTAATTACCACTATTCAATTAATTGATGAATACTTTGATTTAAAACAAAAAGTAACCAACCAGAAAAAAAAATTAGATGAAATTTCAAATAAATTTAAAGAAATAAAATTACTAGCAATAAAATATAAAGACGGAAAAGATATCGAAATTAAAAAACTTAATGATGAATTAGATAGCTTTAAAAAGACGATAGAAAAAAACAATTCTTTATATGAGTCAATGCTTGATAAAACTACACAATCATTGGAAAAAATAATCTCAAATACAGAGTCGCTGTCTAAAATACAGTAGATGAAGCAAAAAAATAAATTAAGAAAAAAATATTTATATTTAAGAAAAAAAAAATATTATGATGTAGACAAAAGTTTTTTCTTACCTTTATCAAAATTAATTCGATCAAGATTTAAAAATAAACTTCTTAAATTAGCTTTATATTATCCGTCAAATTTTGAATTAAATGTTCTTAAAGTTTTAGAATTGAAATACTTTTCAACTCAAGACATCTTGCTTCCAGTAACTGAAAAAAATAATTCGATGAAGTTTTTTCCTTGGAAAAAAAATGATTTATTATCTGTAAATGAATTTGGTATGCTTGAGCCTTTTAAAACGAGGGCCAAAATTCCAAATATAATGATAATACCAACACTAGCTTTTGATAAGGACAAATTTAGGCTAGGCTATGGAAGAGGTTACTACGATCGTTACTTAGATAAATATTTAAAACTATATAAAAATATTTTGACTATCGGTGTTGCTTTTTCTTTTCAAAAATATCATAAGCTTCCCATTAATCAAACTGACGTAAAATTGGATTTTTTTTTAACAGAAAAAGGGATTTATTGATGAATTTATTAATTTTAGGTGATGTAATGGGATCTTCAGGTAGAAAAGCTTTATTAAAAAAATTACCTGTTTTAATAAAGAGAAATAAAATTGACTTTGTGATTGTTAATGGAGAGAATGCCTCAGATGATGGTAAAGGCATTACTCAAGAAATCACTAAAGAATTTTTTAAAATTGGCGTAGATGTTATCACATCGGGAAATCACATTTGGGATAAAAAAGATACAACAAATTTTATTGAAAAAGAAAAAAGATTATTGAGACCAGCAAATCTTGTTAAAGGATCTCCAGGTAGAGGCTGTGAAATTTATTTGTCAAAAGATAAAAAATATAAAATTGGAGTAATTAATCTTATGGGAAATGTTTTTATGAGAAAAACTGAAGATGTTTTTCAAAAAGCAAAAGAAATTTGTAGCAAGATGAAATTAAAAAAAGATATAGATTATTTAGTTGTTGATTTTCATGGCGAGATAACAAGTGAAAAAAACGCTGCAGGTCATTTTTTTGATGGTCTAGCAACATGCGTTGTAGGAACACATACTCATATTCCTACCGCTGACACTAGAGTCTTAGATGGAGGAACAGCATACCAAACCGATATAGGTATGTGTGGTGATTATAATTCTGTTATAGGGATGAATAAAGAAAATTCTATTAAAAGATTTCTTAAGGAAAAAGATGCAAAAAGTCATTTTCCCTCCGAGGGTGAAGCAACTTTGTCAGGCATTATCGTCGAAGCTGACCCAGAAACTGGTTTAGCAAAAAAAGTTACAAGATTAATTCATGGAGGTAGCTTAGCAAATTAATTATGGCTGGACACTCACACTGGGCAGGAATAAAGCACAAAAAAGGTCGGGCCGATAAAGAGAGATCTAAAATTTTTTCAAAACTTTCCAGAGAAATAACAGTTGCAGCAAAATTAGGTGATAAAGACCCAAATATGAACCCAAGATTAAGAACGGCTATCCAAGCTGCGAAACAAGCTAATATGCCTAAAGATAATATCTCAAGAGCAATTAGCAAATCAGAAATGAGTGATGATAAAAATTATGAAAGTTTAAGGTATGAAGGGTTTGGACCCTCAAACATTGCTTTAATAATTGAAACTTTAACTGATAACAAAAATAGATCAGCTTCAAGTATTAGAACCATCTTACAAAAAAAGGGTGGGAGACTAGGTGAAACTGGTTCCACTTCACATATGTTTTTCAATTGTGGTGTTTTGCATATTAGTAAAGACAAAATAAAAGAAGAAGAAATATTTGAAATAGTAACTAACGCTGGCGCAAAAGATTGTTTAACATTAGATAATATTTTTGAAGTAGTAACTCAAAAAGAGGATTTTTACAAAATAAAGACAGAGCTTGAAAAAAAAATAGATTCATTTGATTATTCTTCTATAGAATGGAGACCCTTTAATTATATCGATTTAGACAAGAGTCAAAGCAATAACGCAGTAGAGGTTTTAACTTTACTAGAGGAATTAGATGATGTTCAAAGCATCTTTACAAATGCCAATTTAAAAAACTTACATCAATGAAAATAATTGGAATAGATCCTGGTTTAAGTGGTGCAATAGCTATTTTAGAAAATAACAAAGTGTTAAATATTTTTGATATTCCAGTAATGTCAGAAGGTAAAAAGAACAAGAGACAACTAAATAGTGCTCTTCTAGTTGATTTACTCAAAGAAAATATTAATCAAGAAGAGGAAGTAACTGTTGTTGTTGAGCAGGTGAACGCTATGCCAGGCCAAGGAGTTACTAGCATGTTCAATTTCGGTCAAACTTTTGGAGCATTAAAGGGTATCTGCGCAGCTTTAGAATTGCCTATCTTCTTCGTGAGGCCATCAAAGTGGAAAAAACATTTTGAATTAATTAATTCTTCTAAAGACGCAAGTCGCACTAAGGCTATAGAAATGTATCCAAAATTATCTAGTCAACTCTCGAAAAAAAAAGACGTTAATAAATCTGATGCTATTTTGATAGCTAGATTCTACAGCGATACAAGGTTAATAGAGGAAAATTAAACCTAATTCGATTAATAGCGCCAAATTCATGACACATTCTAAAAGTAATTACCTTTTATGGAACAAGATGTAGCTGCACAAGTTGTTGGTCTAGGCGGAGCAACAGATTTCTCATTATGGAAACTTTTTTTACGAGCTGACTGGGTTGTTAAATCAGTTATAATCTTACTAATAGCTTGCTCTATTTTTTCTTGGGCACTAATTTTTGATAAAATTAGATTGTTTAAGAATATTAATAAGTCAATTGAAGAGTTTGAAAAAAAATTTTGGAAAGCAAAGTCTGCTGAAAGTTTTAATAGCAGTTTGCCAGTTAAATCAGATGATCCTGCGATCTTAATTTTTAAATCAGCTATGGCTGAACTTTTAAAAACCAAGCGACAGTCATCCGCCATTCAATCAGCAAGGGTTGGTAGAATTCTAGAAATTAAAACGGATGATGAAATGAAAAAAGTAGAAAAAAATTTCACGTTTCTTGCAACGGTAGGATCTACAGCACCTTTTATCGGATTATTTGGAACAGTTTGGGGGATAATGAACTCTTTTCAGTCAATAGCAATTTCAAGAAATACGAGTTTAGCAATAGTCGCACCTGGAATAGCTGAAGCATTATTTGCAACAGCATTAGGCTTATTAGCGGCAATACCTGCTGTTGTAGCTTACAACAAATTTAACAACGATACACAAAGATACTTTTCAAAAATAGATAACTTTTCTAAAAGATTTTTATCAATAATTTAGCAATGGCTTTTAATTTTAATCGCTCAAGAAAAGAACCCATGAGTGAAATAAATGTTACTCCATTCGTGGATGTAATGTTAGTTTTATTGATAATTTTTATGGTTACAGCCCCATTATTGACCGTTGGTGTACAGGTAGATTTACCCGAGTCAGCCGCTGACTCTCTCCCAGATGATCAAGAACCTTTAACTGTTAGTATAAACTCAAAAGGTGAAATTTATATTCAAGAAATTCAAGTTAATTCGCAAAAACTGATACCAAAATTGTTAGCAATCGCAAAAAATAGAACTGATACAAGAATTTACGTAAGAGGAGATAAAAACATTAACTATGGAAGAGTTTTGGAAGTAATGGGCACACTATCTGGAGCAGGTTTTTCAAAGGTGGCTTTAATATCCGAGCCTTACAAGAACTAAAATGATATATGATAAGAAGTTTAATTTATTCATTAACCTTTCACTCGGTTGTAATTTTTTTAACTATTTTAAGTCTGCCTTTTATGCTTAGAGAGCCAATAGACTTGCCACCAATCGTATCTGTAGAGTTAATCCAAATTTCAGATAAAACCAATATTCCTTACGCACCAAAAGCTAGAAAAATAATAGAAGAGAAAAAGAAAGAGGAAGAAAGACTTGTTTCGGAACAAGCTCCACCTACAGCGAAGGCTAAAGAGAAACCTGATAGAATTCCTCTTCCAGACGAAAAAAAAGAGGAAAAAAAAATTGTTAAAAAGAAACAAAATCCAGAAGAGGTTAAACCAGAAATAAGACAATCTTCTGAGTTTGAGAAAAAAGAAATTATTGATACAAATCAAATAGCAGCTTTAATTGATAAAGCCAAAGAGGAACAAGCAGTCAAAGAAAAAACAAAACAAAAAATCACGCAAAGTAGCCAAAAAAATTCATTTGCAACTGGATTAACTCTTTCAGAAGAGGACGCTTTAAGAGCGCAAATTTTTGGTTGTTGGAGTGTGCCTTTAGGTTTACCATACGATGAAGACCTACTGGTAAGAATTAAGCTTAAATTAAAGCAAGATGGCACAATTATGAAATCAGAAATTTTAGACCATCAAAGAATGAATAGACCAGGCCAAAAATTTTATAAAGTACTGGCTGAAAGCGCCTTAAGAGCTGTTAGACTTTGCCAGCCATTAAAAGTTCCACCTACTGGCTACGATAAATGGAAAAATATACAATTAAACTTTAATCCAACAGAAATGCTAAAGGGATAATATGAAAAAATTATTAATATTATTTTTTTTTAAGATATTATTTATTAACAATGCTTTTGCATTAATCGAGGTAGATATCACAAGAGGTAATCTAGACCCTCTACCGATTGCAGTATCCCCGTTACACGTAGATATTAAATCAGAAGCTTTTGACGGAATTAAAATTAAAGAATTAGGAGAAAATATATCTTCTATTGTTGAAAAAAATTTTAAAGCAACAGGATTATTCAATCCACTAAAAAAAGAGGCTTTTGTTCAAAAACCAGATATCGCACATTTAAAACCTAGATTCGAAGACTGGAGATTAATCAAAGCTCAAGCCTTAGTCACTGGTAAATTATTAGTAAAAGATGGAAAATTAAAAGTCGAATTTAGACTTTGGGACCTTGCTGCCGCTAAGGAGATGACAGCTTTAGCGTTTACAACCACCCCTTCCAATTGGAGAAGAGTAGCACATATAATATCAGATAAAATTTATGAGAGATTAACCGGGGAAGAAGGCTACTTTGATACAAGAATAATTTTTGTTGCTGAAAGTGGCCCCAAAAATCAGAGAATAAAAAAATTAGCAATAATGGATCAGGATGGTGCTAATACTAAATATTTAACATTAGGAAATGAATTAGTTTTAACCCCGAGATTTAATCCTACAAACCAAATGGTCACTTACATGTCATATTTTAGAAACATGCCAAGAGTTTATTTACTTGATATCGAAACTGGCACACAAGAAGTTGTTGGAAATTTTCCAGGAATGACTTTCGCTCCAAGATTTTCACCTGATGGTAAAAAAATAGTTATGAGTTTTGCAAAAGACGGTAATTCAGATATATATACTATGGATTTGGATACTCGAGTTGTAGAGAGAATAACCAATCATTCTTCGATCGATACTTCACCATCATTCTCACCAGATGGAAAATACATTGCATTTAATTCTGATAGAAGCGGTTTACAGCAAATTTATGTAATGCGAAGCGACGGTAGTGGCGTTAAAAGAATAACTTTTGGAAATGGAATTTATGGTACACCAGTTTGGTCTCCACGAGGAGATTTAATAGCATTTACAAAAATGCGAAAGGGGCGATTTTTTATAGGAGTAATGAGAATAGACGGCACTGGTGAGAGATTATTGACAGAAAATTATTATCAAGAGGCGCCTTCGTGGTCGCCAAATGGGAGAGTATTAGTTTTTTACAGAGAGACTAAAGCTGGAACAAAAGGTGAGGGATTTTCTGCTAAATTATGGTCTATTGATATTACAGGGTATAATGAGAGGAGACTAAATACAGAAACTGACGCTTCAGACCCATCTTGGTCCTCTCTATTATCAAAATGATGAAGAATTATGTGTAATTTACACTTGAATAATATTCGATAATTTGAAATAAACCACAATAAACCCAGGGGAAAAAATGATATTTAATAAGAATTTAAAAAATATATTACTAGTAGTATTTACCACTTTAATTTTAAGTGCATGTTCTACTGCAAAAAAATCAGGAAATATTGACGGTGATGTTTACACTGGAAAGGAAACAGTTAAATTTTTAGCTTCAGGCGTTCCAGATAGAGTGTTTTTTGCAACTAACAAGTCTTCATTGACTACGGCTGCTAGAGAAACTTTAAGAAAGCAAGCAACTTATTTAAGAAAAAATAAAAGTCTTAATGTTACTATAGAGGGTCACGCAGACGAAAGAGGAACAAGAGAGTATAACTTAGCTTTAGGAGAAAGAAGAGCAAACGCAGCGAAAGATTATCTAATGACTTATGGAATTTCTGGAAAAAGAATTTCTGTAATTAGTTACGGTAAAGAAAAACCGGTTAATCCAGCTTCGACATCATTAGCTTGGTCTCAAAATAGAAGATCTGTAACAGTTAAAGTAAATTAATTTTTAATAAAATACTAAGACCCTTTAATAGTAATTATTGAAGGGTCTTTTTTTTGCCATTTTATCTATTTAATAAAGATTTATGATAAGTTCAAAAAACTTTATAAGAAATATTATTTTTTTGTTACCACTGTTTTTTACTAACTTTGCTTATGCTGAAAGAGAGGAAATTTACTTACAATCAATTTCTGATCAGATACAAGTTATAACAAAAGATCTTAAGACACTTGAAAAAGCTGTATACCAAAAATCTGATTTAACACCCTCATCAGTTTCAAAATCATTAAAATCAGATGGATTGAACGAAGATATAATGACTAAACATTTGTTAAAATTGAATGAGATAGAAAATCAATTTAGAGAATTAACAAACAAATTTGAGGAAGTTAATTTTAAATTAGATAAATTATCAACTCGGGTAACAAAAATTCAATCTGACAATCAATTACGATTTTCAGATTTAGAAAATGGAATAGTTTCTCCAACAGAGAAAAAAAAAGTTTCACTTCCAGGCTCAAATAAACCGCAAGATTTTGGGGCGGCGCCTGCTTATGAAACATCAAGTTTACCAAAAGAACAATCGATTAATTCTGTTGAAAGTGCTCAAACAGTAATCACTCAATCTCCTAAAGAGAGAGAGTCTTTGTTACCGAACAAAGTTCCGGAGGAACAATATGAATTTGCTGTGAGTTTTATGAAAGTGGGTGATTATGAAACTGCAGAATTTGCCTTAAAAGAATTTATAGATAAAAATAAAGACCATGATTTAGCTGGAAGTGCTCAATATTGGTATGGCGAAACTTTTAGAATACGACAATTATACTCTGACGCTGCAACTGCTTATTTAGATGGATATCAAAACTACCCTAAGAGCAAGAAAGCTCCTGATAATCTTCTTAAACTTGGAATCACAATGGTTGAATTAGGAGAAAAAGATCAAGGGTGTAAAATGATTTCAGGGTTGAAAAAAGAATACCCAAAAGCTAGCAAGTCTGTGTTACAAAAAGCTCTATATGAGCAAAAAAAATTCAAATGTAAATCTTAAAAACGGCTTTGAGGATTTTCAAGATTTATCAAAAATATTTTTGAATTTTAAAAAAAAACTTAATTCCATAAAAAAAAAAAGATTTGTTGTTGCTGTTTCTGGTGGGCCAGATAGCTTAGCATTGGCAGCATTAACTAAAGCATATGCTAATAACAAAAAATCAAAATTTTTTTATGTACTAATAAATCACAACATAAGAAAAAACTCATTACTGGAAGCAAAAAAAGTTAAAAATCTTCTTAAAAAAGAACACATTAAATTAAAAATTATTTCTAATAAAAAAAAAATTGACAAAAATATACAAGGTCTTTCAAGGAACGTAAGATATGAGTTGCTTTCAAAATATTGTTTTAAAAATAATATAAAAACATTGATTACAGGTCATAATTTTGAGGATCAAGTTGAAACCTTTTTGATAAGACTATCAAGAGGTAGTGGACTAAGAGGTTTATCAGCGATGAGACAAAAAAGTAAAATTGATAAAAATATTAACCTTTTTCGACCTTTACTTGAAGTAAAAAAAGACTCATTAATAAAAATTTCTAAAATTATTTTCGGAGATTTTATTAAAGATCCATCTAATAAAAATTTAAAATATTTACGTACAAAAATAAGAAATTTAAAGAATCCTCTTAAAAAGAGCGGTGTCGAATATGACCAAATTTTTAAGTCGATCCGTAACTTATCAGAAAGTAAAGACACTCTTGATAAATTCTTGAAACAAGAATTTAAAGAAATTATTCAAAAAAAAAATAATGAAATCATGATTAATTTAACGAAATTTAACAATCACAATAATGTAACAAAAATGGCTATAATCAATAAGTCGATAAAAAAACTTAAAAATAATTACTATGATTTAAGGGCAAAAAAAGTGAATTATTTAATTCAGGTTATTGACAAAAAAAATTTTAAAAAATCCACTTTAGGAGGGTGTATTTTCATTAAGAGAGGTAATAATTTGTGCCTAAAAAACGAAAAGCTTTAATTTCTACGATTATTTGTTCCTTTTTGTCTTATTTACAACTGATTAGAGGTTACAATATACTTGTTAAATATAAATTAATGATTATTTAATAATTATGAATGTAAAGAATTTAATAATGTGGGTCATAATAGTTCTGCTGTCTGTTGGGCTATTTAATATGTTTCAAGATCCTAACAAAATGGGTGCAGAAAGAAATTCTCTTGCGTTCTCAAATTTTTTAAATGAGGTAGAAGCCGGCAGAGTTGTTGAAGTACAGATCCAAGGAAACAATATTTCAGGTGTCTTAGCAGACGGCAAAACATTTCAAACTTATTCTCCAAACTACCCAGAGTTGGTAGACAAGCTTTCTTCAAAAGGCGTGAGCATTGTGGCGGCACCTCAGGAAGATAAAATGCCCTCTCTTCTAGGAATATTACTATCATGGTTTCCAATGCTTTTACTTATTGGTGTTTGGATTTTTTTTATGCGTCAAATGCAAGGAGGCAAAGGTGGTGCGATGGGATTTGGAAGATCAAAAGCAAAACTTCTTAATGAAGCACAAGGAAAAGTTACTTTTAATGATGTAGCAGGCGTGGAAGAAGCTAAAGAGGAAGTTGAAGAGATAGTTGAATTTTTAAAAGATCCAAAAAAATTTAGTCGTTTAGGGGGAAAAATTCCTAAAGGTGCTCTTTTAATAGGTCCTCCAGGTACAGGTAAAACATTATTAGCTAAAGCAATTGCTGGCGAAGCAAACGTTCCGTTTTTTTCAATTTCAGGATCTGATTTCGTCGAAATGTTTGTAGGAGTTGGAGCATCTAGAGTAAGAGATATGTTTGAGCAAGGTAAAAAACATTCCCCGTGTATAATCTTTATTGATGAAATAGATGCCGTTGGAAGAAGTAGAGGGGCAGGTCTTGGCGGAGGAAACGATGAGAGAGAACAGACTCTTAACCAGCTGTTAGTGGAGATGGATGGCTTTGATACGAATGAAGGAATTATTTTAATTGCCGCAACAAATAGACCAGATGTTTTAGATCCAGCCTTGTTAAGACCAGGCAGATTTGACAGACAAGTTGTCGTTGGTAATCCAGATATTATTGGAAGAGAAGCAATTCTTAAAGTTCATGTGAGAAAAATTAGTACTGGCCCAGATGTAAAATTAAGGACAATTGCAAGAGGTACTCCAGGATTTTCAGGAGCTGATCTTGCGAATTTAATAAATGAGTCTGCTTTACTCGCCGCAAGAAAAAATAAGAGAGTAGTTACTATGTCAGATATTGAGGAAGCAAAAGACAAAGTTATGATGGGCGCAGAGAGAAGATCAATGGTTATGTCTGAAGATGAAAAAAAACTAACCGCATATCATGAAGGTGGTCATGCTATCGTAGCGTTAAATGAAAAGGCATCCGACCCAATTCACAAAGCCACTATTATTCCTCGTGGAAGAGCTTTAGGAATGGTAATGAGATTACCTGAAAGAGATCAACTTTCAGTTACTCGAGAAAAAATGCACTCGGATATAGCCGTGGCTATGGGAGGAAGAATTGCAGAAGAAATAATATTTGGACACGATAAAGTTACCTCTGGAGCATCATCAGACATTGATATGGTTACAAAGATGGCTAAAAATATGGTTACAAAATATGGAATGAGCTCTGAACTAGGGACAATTGCTTATGGCGAAAATGAAGAAGAGGTATTTTTAGGTAGATCAGTGACAAAACAGCAAAATATGTCTGAAGAGACAGCAAAAAAAATTGATGCCGAGGTCAAAAAGATTGTAGACAAAGGATACGAAAGAGCCAGAAAAGTTTTAACAGATAAAATCGATGATTTACACAAACTAGCTAAAGCCTTATTAATCTACGAAACTCTTTCGGGAGATGAGATAAGAGATTTAATATTAAAAAATATTAAACCTACAAGATCTTTTAAAGATGAAAATGAAGATGACGGTAAAACATCGTCTGCTCTTGGATCGCTAGGACTAAAGCCTAAACCAGCAGTATAAAATAATGAAAAAATATTACACTCGTGCGTGTAATTTTTTTCATGGTCATAAGTCAAGAGAACTGGTAAAAAAAAATCAAACTTTTCCACTTTGCAATGACAATTCCATTTCTTTCAATCAAATTGAAATTTTTTCTAGAGATAAAAAAACTATTAAATCACGAGTTGTTGATATAAAAAATATATATAAATTACCGAATAAAATAAAAAAAAAAGTAAAACAAGACTTAGAAAAAATTACAAGTAAGAGAGAATTCTTAACTAAAAATTCTCATGTAATTATGGGAGTAATAAATATGACTCCAGATAGTTTCTCGGATGGTGGAAAATATAATTCTTTTAAAAAGGCAAATCATAGAATTAAAAAGATTATTAATTCAGGTTCTGATATTATAGATATAGGGGGAGAGTCAACCAGACCAGGTTCTAAAATTATTAGTCAAAAACAGGAATTTGATAGAGTAAAAAACATAATTTTAAATTTTAAAAAAAAGTTTTCTCGCACCTTATTATCTATAGACACAAGAAAATCCAAAATAATTGATTATGCTATAAAAAATGGTACAGACATAATAAATGACGTTTCCTGTTTTAGATTTGATAAAAATTCTTTAAACTCTGTAAAAAATAAGAACGTTTGGAAGATAATTCACCATATGCAAGGCACACCACAAACAATGCAAATTAACCCAAAATATGATCATGTGCTGCTTGATATTTATGATTTCTTTGAAAAAGAAATTGAAAAATTTCGATATGATAAGCACAAAAATAAGATAATTTTAGATCCTGGAATTGGTTTTGGAAAAAAGTTGAAACATAATTTGATGATTTTAAATAAAATTTCAATATTTCATTCATTAGGATTTCCTATACTAATTGGAACATCTAGAAAAAAATTTATAAATGAAATTTCTGGCAAGTATGATACTAAAGAAAGAATTGGTGGAACTTTATCTTCAATAATGTATTCCTTTTCCCAAGGAGTGAAGATATTTAGAGTTCATAATGTCGAAGAAGTTAAACAAGGCCTTTTAGTTTTTGAAACTTTATTAAAGAAATGAAAAAAAAGTACTTTGGCACAGATGGTATTAGAGGCACAGTTAATCTGGGCAATATTAATGGTGAAAAGTTTTTTAAATTTGGTCTTGCAGCAGGTATATATTTTAAAAATTTAAAAAAAAAGAAACAAATCGCCATTATTGCTAAAGATACGAGATTATCAGGATATACTTTGGAGCCAGCACTTGTTTCTGGACTAGCATCAGCAGGAATGCACATTTTCACATTAGGCCCGCTACCAACAAATGGTCTCGCAATGCTTACAAAAAAGATGAAAGCAAATCTTGGTATCATGATCACTGCATCTCATAATCCTTTTCATGATAACGGTATGAAATTATTTGGACCGGATGGAATGAAATTATCGGATAAAATTGAGAAAAAAATAGAAAACTTGATTGATACAAAAACTATAAACCAATTATCACAACCAAGTCTATTAGGAAGAGTCAAAAGATTAGAAGATGGAAATGACAGGTATATAAAAATTTTAAAAAGTAACTTTCCAAGTAATTTTAGCCTAAAAGGAATACGAATTGTAATAGATTGCGCTAACGGTGCAGGATATAAATCAGCTCCTAAAGTTCTCTCTGATTTAGGTGCAAAAGTTTTTACTATTGGCGTGAAACCAAATGGATTAAATATTAACTTAAAGTGTGGCTCTACTTACCCCGAGGTACTAAAGAAATATGTCAAAAAATTCAAAGCTAATTTGGGTATTGCTTTAGACGGAGATGCTGACAGAGTGATAATGTGCGATGAAAAATGTCAAATAATAGATGGAGATCAAATCATTGCTATGATTGCAAAAAGATGGAAAAGAAAAAAAATTCTTAAAGGTGGAGTTATTGGAACTTTAATGTCCAACTATGGATTGGAAAAATTTTTTTTAAAAGAAAAAATTAAATTTAAAAGATCAAAAGTTGGAGATCGATATGTTAAAGAGTTGATGAAAAAAAACAATTACAATTTAGGTGGAGAACAATCAGGACATATTATTTTAGGAAATTTCGCTACCACTGGTGATGGTTTGTTAGTAGCTTTAGAGTGTTTATTCGCTCTAAGAAAAAGAAAATTAGCAAGTGAAATATTTAAAGTTTACCAGTCAGTGCCTCAAAAACTTCTTAATATCAAAGTTAAAAATAAATCAATTATTGATACACCAAAATGTAAAAAAGCAATAAAACTAGCTAATCATTTAATAAAAAATCAAGGCAGGTTACTAGTTAGGCCATCAGGGACAGAGCCAAAAATTAGAATAATGTGCGAGTCTTCTAATTCTGCTTTACTGAATAAATGTATAAATATAGTGAGGAGCACAATCAATTAATTCATGAATTTAAGATCCAAAGTTCTCATTATAGCCGGATCTGACTCTTCCGGTGGTGCAGGTATTCAAGCTGATATAAAAACAGTCACTTCTTTAGGTAGTTATGCAATGACAGCTATTACCGCTGTAACTGCTCAGAATACCACTGGAGTTAAATCCATTATTCCTATAAAGCCAAAGGAAATTTCTTTACAGATCGAGTATTCTGCAAATGATATTTACCCTCAAGCAGTAAAGATAGGAATGTTGCATTCAAAACAGGTGATAACAGCAGTAAATAAATCTCTTAATAAAATGAAAATTAAAAAAATTATCTTAGATCCTGTGATGGTCGCTAAAGGCGGCGCAAAACTGATTAATAGCGATGCAATTTCATTTATCAAAAAAAAATTAATTAAAAAAGTTTTATTAATCACTCCAAACATCCCAGAAGCTGAAATATTATCGGGAATGAAGATTAAATCATCCAAGGATATGATTACTGCTGGGAAAAGATTAATTCAAATTGGTGCTAAAAATGTGCTAATAAAAGGTGGTCACTTAAGTTCCAAAAAAATGATCGATATTTTAATAAGTAAAAAATTAATTAAAGAATTTGAAAGCAAAAAATACAATTCAAAAAATACTCACGGAACCGGTTGTACATTATCTTCAGCAATTGCAACATATTTATCATGTGGAAAAGATTTGATTAAATCTTGTGAGCTTGGAATTAAATATGTTAATGAGGCTATCAAGACAAACTCTAACTTAGGAAAAGGAAACGGTCCAATAAATCACTTAAACTCAATTAATTTAGATAAAAGATTCAAATAATGAAAAATGTTGCCGTCGTAGGTTCACAGTGGGGAGACGAAGGAAAAGGAAAAATAGTTGATTGGCTTTCAAGTGAGGCCGATGTTGTGGTGCGATTTCAAGGTGGTCATAATGCTGGTCATACTTTAGTAATTGATAAAAAAGTTTTTAAATTAAGACTACTACCTTCTGGAATTGTTAGAAAAGGGAAAATGTCAATTCTTGGAAATGGTGTTGTAATTGATCCATGGGCCCTTTTAAGTGAGATCGAAGAAATCAAGAAACAGGGCGTTGACGTCACTCCAGAAAATTTTATGATTTCTGAGGCCGCATCTTTAATATTACCTTTTCATAAAGAAATGGACGAAATACGAGAAGATGCTGCCGGAAGAGGAAAAATCGGGACCACACGAAGAGGTATCGGCCCGTGTTATGAAGACAAAGTTGGGAGAAGATCGATCAGGGTTATGGACTTAAGATCAGTAAGCAATTTAGACAATAGATTAGAGAATGTTCTACAACATCATAATGCAATTAGAAAAGGTTTAAATAAAAAAATTTTCGAAAAAAATACTCTTAAAAAAGAATTATTAAAAATAGCTCCAGAGATATTAAAATTTGCAAAACCAGTTTGGTTAAAATTAGATCAATTTAACAATGAAAGAAAAAAGATATTATTTGAGGGTGCGCAGGGAATTCTCTTGGATGTCGATCATGGAACCTATCCATATGTAACATCTTCTAATACTGTTCCAGCAATGGCTGCAACTGGTTCAGGTTGTGGACCCGAAAAAATTAATTATGTATTAGGAATAACAAAAGCATACACAACAAGAGTTGGCAGCGGACCTTTTCCAACAGAATTGAATGATGATATTGGTGAAAGCTTAGGTAGAAGAGGAAAAGAATTTGGAACCGTGACGGCTAGAAAAAGAAGATGTGGTTGGTTTGACGGAGTTTTAGTAAAACAAACTATTAAAATTTCTGGCATTCACGGCATAGCCTTAACCAAATTAGATGTATTAGATGAACTAGATGAAATTAAAATGTGTATTAGCTATGAACTGAATGGTAAAAAAATAGATTATTTACCAGCTGCTTCTGAAGATCAATTCAATATAAAACCAATTTACAAATCCTTCCCAGGTTGGAAAAGTAAAACACAGGGAATAAGAAGCTTCAAAGATCTACCTGACAATGCGAAAAGATACATTCATGCGTTGGAGGATTTCATCGAAGCAAAAATATCAAGTATCTCTACCAGTCCAGAAAGAGATGATACAATTCTAGTCGAGGATCCTTTTAATAATTAATTTGCAGGTAGTAAATTATTAGATTTACTTGCATTAATCATAGATTTTTGTAATTTTTCGAAAGCTTTAGTTTCAATCTGACGTATTCTTTCTCTGCTAATTTTATATTTTTTACTTAAATCCTCTAAGGTTTCTGGTTTTTCTGAGAGTCTTCTAGCTATAATAATCTCTTTTTCTCTATCATTTAAAATTTTCATTGCAGTTTCTAACAGTTGTTTCTTATCATCATACTCTTGTTTCTGTGATACAATTAGCTCTTGATCCAAACTATCGTCAACCAGCCAGTCTTGCCATTCATCAGTCTCACCACTTTTTATTGGATCATTAAGTGATTTTTCTTGACCCATCATTCTTCTATTCATGTTTATAACTTCATGAGACTCTACATCTAACCTTTGTGAAATTTCTTTTACTTGATCGTCTTTTAAATCACCATCTTGATTAGGAGCTATTTGATTTTTGAGCTTCTTTAAATTAAAAAAAAGTTTTTTTTGTGCAGTTGTAGTTCCCATTTTTACTAGACTCCAAGACCTTAATACATATTCTTGTATTGACGCTTTAATCCACCACATCGCATATGTTGCTAATCTAAAACCTTTATCAGGGTCAAATTTTTTCACTGCCTGCATTAGCCCAATGTTACCTTCAGATATCAATTCATTAACTGGCAAACCGTAACCTCTATAACCCATTGCAATTTTAGCTACTAATCTCAAATGACTTGTTACCAACTTGTGAGCTGCTTTTAAATTCCCGTTATCTCTCCAATTTTTAGCTAACATATATTCCTCTTCCGCATCAAGCATTGGAAACTTTTTAATTTGAGCTAAATAAATAGATAAACCTCCAACGGAAGGAACTGGCAAATTACTTATTTGTTTTTCTTTATTCATTAAGTTTATTTATATATAAAATTTACGAATTCAACCGGTTAAATTTTCAAGTAAATTCAATATTTTTCTAAAACCACCTGGTAGTTCTGAGCTAAAATTCATCCTTTTTTTTGTTTTGGGATGAACAAATCCAAGGGTTTTTGCATGCAACGCCTGACCAGACAATTTATTTAACTTAGTAAAAAATTCATTATTGATTTTTTTAAATTTTATATTTTTTTTACCATATTGTTTATCCCCAAGCAGTGACGTACCTTTATATTTTAAATGGACTCTTATTTGGTGTGTTCTTCCTGTTTCTAGTTCACATTCAAGTAAACTTATTTTAGGAATATCTTTAATATTGAAAACTTTTAAAGTTTTATAATTTGTAATAGCTTTTTTTCCATTTATATCACTTACTGTCATTAATTGACGGTTTTTTTTATCTCGTGAAATTAATGTGCTTATTTTTCCACTTAAAGGTCGTATTACCCCCCAAATTAAGCAAAGATATTTTCTGTTGATTGTGTGTTTACTAAACTGTTCACCTAAATTTGAATGCGCCATATTATTTTTTGCAACCACAAGTAATCCACTAGTTTCTTTATCTATCCTATGAACGATACCTGGTCTTGAAGATCCATTAATAGTAGATAAATTTTTTTTGTATCTAAATATAAGAGCATTAACTAATGTGTTTTCGTAATTCCCTGCACCAGGATGCACTACCATCCCTTTTGATTTATTAACGACTAAAATATCTTTATCTTCATAAACAATGTTTAACTTTATTTTTTTTGGCACAATGCTCTGTTCATCATTTTTAATAATTTTAATTACAATTTGATCTTTAAATTTGACTTTGGCCGAAGGTGAAGTAAGTATTTTTTTATTTAATTTTACTTGATTATTCTCAATTAGTTTTTTTAAAAATGATCTTGTAAATTTATTAATATTTTCAGCTAAAAAAATATCTAATCTTTTCCCATTATTTTCAGTATCAACAGATAATTTAATTGTATTATTCATAAATTAATTTAGATTGACCATATTGCGCCGGTAGCTTCAACTGGATAGAGCGCCGGATTTCGGCTCCGGAGGTTATGGGTTCGACTCCTATCCGGCGCACCATAACTAAATAATCCAATCAGAATATTTCTCTTTGTTATTAAATAAATATTCTGGATAACTATTATCTATACTAATTTTCCTCAATTTTGTGCCACGTTCAAAAATATCCTCATTTTTCAAAATTTTTCTCTCAATTTCTTTTATATCGAGTTTTTCATTATTAAATTCACCGTGAGAGAAGGACCTTATTTTTTCTATAATTTGTTCAGGTGTTTGCAAAAATGAAAAATGCCATCCACCATTTATTATTTGTTGGTCTATCTTATCAATTCTCCAAAAAGGATATTTTTTAAATTTTAAATTTCTTAAATCTTGCATTGATTTTAAATTTTTTACTTTCGTAATTTTTGATCCTATCCAATCATTTTCATTAAGATTTTGAAGGTTTAATTTATACATGAACATTTTTTGTGAAAAGGCTATATATTTCTTTTTGTTATTTATTTCAGGTAATTTAGTTAAATCTGGAATTTCATCCGAGTCAGATAAGATCAATAGGTCCTGACTTGAAGCATTTTTAAGCCCTTCAATTAGTGTGTTTCTTTGGTGCTGTTCAACGGGAGATTCACCTCCAGTATGGTTTATAAAATTAATTTCATCTTTATAATCAGCGACAATAAATTTTATCTTATTTTTAAATTTTGAAAATTTTTTTATATCAAAATTTATTCTTTTATTTTTACCTTGGTGGGTTTTTGTTGACTCCGAGATCACAAAATAATCAACATATTTATTTAGAATATTCAATCGAAGATCCACTATATGATCTTCATTGAAGTACTGAAAACAATCGTAAATAGCCATCAATTAAAATAGTTGTCTTCTAACTTTTCTAATTCTTTTAAATCTATTCGAAATTTATTCATTATAACCTGTAAAAGTTTTAATTGTCCAAATATTAACATTAAACTAATAAATTTATCCCTATTATTCATTATTAATCTTTTCCCAATTTCATTGTTAAAATTTGGGATAAAAATTAAATCTGCCTCAGCTGGAATTCTAGAGCTATGACTTCCTATGCCTTTTAAATCTATTAAAGTATAATTTAATTCATAAAGAAAGTTATTTAACTTATGCCAACTAGGAACATTTTTATACATAGAGTAAAAATGAGTTTCCACTTTGATTAAAAGTGGTCGATAATCACCTATACCTTTTAAAATTTCTAACTCTGCTCCTTGAGTATCAATTTTTAGATAATCCAATTTATTTACTTTTAATTTAATTAATTGATTTGTGAGAGTATCACAATCAATTTCTATAGTTCGAGTTATTTTATAATTATCGTATTCTTCTTTTTTTAAATTATGTAAATCGAAAAATTCTTCACTGGGTTTGTACATAGACGAACTGCCTAGTCTATTTTCCAGAATATATAATTTTTTCTTTTCTTCTTTACTCCATAAACCTTTATTTATTGTAAATTTTTTATTTTCAAATTTTTCAGCCTCAGATTTAATTGGTTCAACCAATATATCCTCAAAAAAACGATTATATTTAGAAGGAAAAAAATTATCTGAATTAAAACCGCCTTGCGCTCCAACGTCCAAAGCTACAATTTTTTCATTTTTTAATAAGCTGAAAATTAAATTTGTGAAGTTATACCGATCATTGCTTTTATAACTTTTGTCGTTTAAATAATTAATAACTCTTCTATTTAATTTAAATTTTATAAATATCTTAAAGATAATAGGTAGAATTAACTTAATTAAGCTTTTTGAAATTTTATTAGACATAAGTTAAATATTTACTTTTTTGTAAAAGTAGTAAGACCAATTTTTTTCCCATCGATCACACATGACGAACAATGCAGTCTTGTTCTATCAAAAACTAACATTGAACCCAGCTCCCATTCATAAACTAGATCAATTTCTAAGCCAGCCAAATTTTCGATTTTTTCATGTTTTAAATATTTTTTATGGTCATCTTTGTTGAAAGGTTTTTTATTGAACATTTCTATATGTTCTGATGATCTAAAATTTTGACCATAATTTAGATTTTTGATTTTAAGCTCATTTTCATCAATAGTGAAATTCGTAGAGTTACCATAAAATTTATTTTTAAAAATAACTGTACTGCCTCTTGACGTAAGAGGTATAAGAGTTTGCTTAAATATAATCTCATTAACATTAAATCCCGCATCAACATGTAACCCAATAGGATTATAACTTTCTTGAAATAGTCCTAAAATATCCTCATTTTTCTCATCCTTAAGGTTGTCCATTTTAAAATCACCAATTTCATTTTTGACTTTTTCATAAAATAAATTTTCCAATTCCTTGCTATAATTTTTAAGCCACCTTTTTTTAATAACATTTTGTTTCTTATTATGAACGGTAATGGGTAGATCTTTATAAAGGTTGAAGAATTTTTCAATTTCACTTTTATCAAACAAGTTTTTTATTACTTTAGCAGGACTTTCTAGTTTTTTAATTTTATCAATATTTTTATGCATATCTTATTCACCCATATTTATTAAAGTTCCTCTATTTTTAGCTCCTTCATAGGATAGGTAAAATATAACTATCCCAAAAATAAAATATATTAAAGATATAATTATTGCTTTAAATATTTGATAATAATTTAAGATATCATGAATTAAAATATTTCGCATCTCTTCAAAAATATGCACCAACGGAAGTAATTTTGCAATAATTCGAAGCCACTCTGGAAGTATATCTATAGGGTAGTAAATGCATCCTAGTGGTGCAAGAAAAAATAGACTTGCCCATGCAATATTTTCAAAAGAAGGACCAAATCTTATAAGACCTGATGTTACTAAAAGTCCCAACGTAACACCAAAAATATAAAGAGTGATTAATAAAAGAATAAGAGGAATTCCAATTTTAAATATTGAAACTCCAAAAAGAGGTATCGCCAATAAAGCTGCAGGGATTAAACCGATTAAAGTCCTGAATATTGCGGTAATAGTTAATGCTGTAATTATTTCACTTATTTTTATTGGAGCAATAAATAAGTTAGTGAAATTTCTACTCCAAATTTCCTCTAGAAACATCATGTTATAACTTATACTTGATCTAAATAGAAAGTCATACAAGATCGCTGCGCTCAAAATTATGCCAACTGTGTTTTCAAAGTATGATGAATTTAAGGTAAAAAATTTTGAAATAAAACCCCAAAGAAAAATTTGAATAGTTGGCCAATAAATTAAATCTAAAATTCTTGGGAAAGAACCTTTAATTAAGTAAACGTGTCTCAAGCTTAGTGCAAATATCTTATTAAAGTTCATTTTTACTCCTAGCTATTTTCAAAAAAGTTTCTTCTAGATTTTCTCTTCCATGTTTTTTTATTAACTGATCACAAGTTCCACTGTCTACAATTTCACCATGTTTCATCATGATAATTTTATCGCACAACCTCTCAACTTCTTTCATATTGTGAGATGCCAACAAAATAGTTAGTTCATTATTTTTTTTATATTTTTCAATATATTGTCTTACAAAATCACCAACGTCCGGGTCAAGACTTGCAGTAGGTTCATCTAAAAATAATAGCTTTGGTTTATTAATAAGCGATTTTGCTAGAGCTACTCGGTTTTTCTGGCCAGATGAGAGTTCACCAGTTTTTTTATATAAAAAATTTTGTATATTTAAATCCTCTACCATTTCATTCACTCTTTCTTTAATTTTAGTTACTCCATATAATCTAGCGTAAACCTCAAGATTTTGTTTTACCGTGAGTTTTTTTGGTAACTCTATGTACGGTGAGGCAAAGTTCATCAAACTTAACAACTGAATTCTATTTTTTGGCTCAAAATAAATATTATCAATATAAATTTTGCCACTTGATGGCGTGATAAGTCCCAACATCATGCCGATTGAGGTTGTTTTACCACATCCATTTGGACCTAGTAATCCTAAAGTGGTATTTTTTTCAATTTCAAAGCTAATACTATTTACAGCAATTGTTGATTTAAATTTTTTAATAAGTTTTTCTACTTTTAATTTCATTTAAAATTTTGAAGCTCTTTTTATCCTATCATTAATTGCAATGCCAGCACCGTAATGAGGTATTTTGTGTATTTGAATTTTTTTGTAGCCTTTTTTTTTAATAGTTCTTAAAACCTTATACAAATTTGAAGCTGCTAGATTTAAGTTATTTTTTTTATTTAGACTGAAAAAATTTTTCTTATATTTATATTTATTGCCAATATATATAAAAGCACTAGTTCCATCATGTTTTTTTTGATTTATTAAAATTGGTATCCCAGGCGAATAATGCTTAGCCATCATGCCTGGTGATAAAATTTTTCTCTTCCTGTAATTTTTATTAAATTTAATTTTAAGGGTTCTTTCAATTTTTTTTTCATCAATTACTCCTGGCCTCAAAATTTTTGGATTTGAGGTCAAATCTAACACAGTTGACTCAATCCCTATTTTACATTTACCTCCATCTACTATAATTTTTAATTTTTTATTAAATTCCTCAAATACATCTAAAGAATTGACAGGACTTACATTTGTTGATTTGTTTGCACTTGGCATAGCTAACGGGAATTTGATTTTTTTTAAAATTGATCTAACAATTTTATTTTTTGGAAATCTTATAGCAATTGTTTTTAGATTAGCACACGCAAGTTTACTAATCTTGGAACTATTTTTTCTTTTTAAAACAAATGTTATTGGTCCTGGACAAAAATGTTTATATAATTTTTTAACATGTTTGTTAATTTTAACATCTTTTTCTACGTCTTTTATATTATGATAGTGTATAATCAATGGATTAATTTTAGGCCTTCCTTTTAGTCGAAATATTTTTTTTACCGCCTTATCTGAATAGGCATTACCCCCAAGTCCATAAACTGTTTCTGTGGGTAGCCCTGCAACACTGCCTTTTTTTAAAGTTTTAATTGTTTTATTTAGAATTTTTTTGTTAAAAGTAAAAATATTTGAATAGCTATTTTTCATAATGTAATTATTATTAATTAATGAAAAATGAAAATATTCCAGCTTATATTAAAAGTAAATCATTAAAAGAAGCTAAAGAGGAAATTAATGAGATATTAAGCAAGCTTGAAAATCAAGATATTAATTTAGAAGATTATCAAAGCGATTACCGTAAACTAGTTCAACTGAATAAACATATAGATGAACTATTCAAAAAAAGATTTAAAGAAATTTCACAAAGCAGAAATAATGATTAAAAAAAAACTTATTAAAAATGCAAAAAAAATTGATAAATTTTTACTGAATTTTCTAAATAAGCAGAAATCATCGTCATTAGTTAGACCGATGAAATACGGAGTAATTTCTGGAGGAAAAAAAATCAGATCTTCTATTATTTTAGATGCTGGAAAATTATTTAAAATTAATGAAAAAAAACTAATTAATATTTGTGCGGCAGTTGAGTGTATTCACTCCTATTCTTTAATTCATGATGATTTACCATGCATGGACAATGATACAATTAGAAGAGGCAAACCTTCAACACATATTAAATACGGAGAGGCCTCTGCAGTTTTGGCAGGCAGTTCATTACTCACATTAGCTTTTGAAATTATTACTGACCAAAAATATTTGATAAGTTCAAAAATAAAAAGCGAACTTGCAAGATCTTTAGCAAGTTGTTCAGGACACACTGGTATAGCAGAAGGACAAGAATTAGATCTTAAATTTGAAAAAAAGAAAAAAAATATTAATCAAATTATCGATATGCAAAAGAAAAAAACAGGAAAATTATTTTATTTTTGTTTATATGCGACTGCTGTTGTAGCAAATAAAGATGAGAAAGAAAAAAAGCTTTTAAGCTCTTTAGGTGAAGATATTGGTTTACTTTTTCAGCTGTCTGATGATTTTTTAGACAAAAGGGGCTCAAGCAAATTGATGGGAAAACCTGTTAAAAAAGATAATAAAAAAGGAAAATCAACTTTACTTAAACTAATGGGAGATAAAAAAGCCTTTCTGTATGCAGATAATTTAAAGAAAAATATATTGCGCAAATTGGTAAAACATGGAAAAAAAGCAAAAGATTTAATTAATACCATCAATTTTATATTTGAAAGAAAATATTAATGGGCAGATTGATAAAACAAATAAATTTTCCTGCAGATTTAAGAAAATTTAAAAAGGAAAACCTAAAAAAAATTTCAGATGAATTAAGAGACGAGTTAATTGATGTTGTTTCTGAAACAGGAGGCCACTTAGGGGCAGGACTTGGCGTTGTAGAGTTAACAGTAGCATTACATTACGTATTTAACACTCCAAAAGATAAATTAGTTTGGGATGTAAGTCATCAATGTTACCCCCATAAAATTATTACTGGGAGAAGAGATAAGATTAAAACCTTACGTAAAGGTGGAGGTTTGTCTGGTTTTACTAAGCGGACTGAAAGCGAGTATGATCCTTTTGGAGCGGCACATAGTTCAACTTCAATCTCCTCTACTTTAGGAATGGCCGTGGCAAAAAAACTTTCAAATGATAAAAACAATGTAATTGCAGTAATTGGTGATGGAGCTATGAGTGCTGGTATGGCTTATGAGGCAATGAATAATGCAGGTGCTTTAAAATCAAAATTAATAGTAGTTCTTAATGATAACGACATGTCTATTGCTAGACCCGTCGGAGCTATGAGTAACTATTTAGCAAAATTACTATCGGGCAAATTATATTTTAGTTTTAGGGAAACTATTAAAATGGTGATTTCTGCATTTTCAAAAAGATTTAGTCAAAAAGCTGGAAAAGCAGAGGATATGTTGAGAAATATTGTTACTGGCGGAACATTATTTAGTGAGCTTGGTTTTTATTATGTTGGCCCTATTGATGGTCATGATGTAGAAAATTTGGTTCAAATTTTTGAAAATGTTAAAAACTCTAATCATGATGGTCCTATTTTAATACATGTGAGAACAGAAAAAGGAAAAGGCTACAAACCAGCAGAGAGTTCAGGAGATAAATATCATGGTGTTTCAACATTTAACGTTGCAACTGGAAAACAAGCTAAATCAAAATCTAATGCACCCTCTTACACTAAAGTTTTTGCAGAAACTTTAATTAAACATGCAGAACAAGACACAAAAATTATTGGTATTACTGGCGCCATGCCATCAGGAACTGGTTTGAATTTATTTGAAAAAAAATTTCCTGAACGTACATTTGATGTAGGAATCGCAGAACAGCATGCAGTCACTTTTGCTGCTGGTTTAGCAACAGAGGGTTATAAACCTTATGCTGCAATTTATTCAACTTTTTTACAAAGAGCTTATGATCAAGTAGTGCATGATGTAGCGTTACAATCGTTACCAGTTAGATTTGCAATAGATCGAGCAGGTTTGGTAGGAGCAGATGGACCGACACATGCAGGTTCCTTCGATATTACTTACCTATCAACTTTACCAAACTTTATTGTTATGGCTGCAAGTGACGAGGCTGAACTTGTTAAAATGATAAATACATCAGTAAATATCAATGATCGTCCTTCAGCTTTTAGATATCCTAGAGGGAATGGAATTGGATTAAATTTGCCCGCAATTAATGAAACTTTAGAGATTGGAAAAGGAAGAATTATAAAAGAGGGAAAAAAAGTTGCATTAATAAATTTTGGCACAAGATTAGAACAATGCAAAGAAGCATCTGAAAAGTTATTAAATAAAGGTATTGAGTGCACAATTATAGACGCGAGATTTGCGAAGCCTTTAGATGAAAAATTGATAATGGAAGCTGCTTCAAATCATGAGGTTTTAATCACTATTGAAGAAGGATCTATTGGGGGTTTTGGTTCTCATGTAATGCAATTTTTATCCGATCGAGGGGTGTTCGACAAAGGTCTTAAGTTTAGGTCTATGATTTTACCAGACATCTTTATTGATCAAGATACTCCAGAAAAAATGTATGAGATTGCAGGATTAGATAGCATTGCGATCGCTAGAAAGGTTGAGGAGACTTTAAATTCAAATATTATTTTAGCTAAGAGTAAAAATAAAATTACAAATTAACTACACTGAGCTCTATGCATTAATAGGTGGTCAAGTAATACACAATTTATCATTGCTTCTCCAATTGGAACTGCTCTTATACCTACACAAGGATCGTGCCGCCCTTTAACAGAAATTTTTGTATTTTTCCCTTTTTTATCAATCGTATCTCTACTTGTTAAAATTGAAGACGTTGGTTTGACTGCAAAGGACGCTATTATATCTTGACCTGAAGATATACCTCCTAAAATTCCACCGGCATGATTAGTTTTAAATTTAACTTTTCCTGAGCTCTTGTTCATTTCATCAGAGTTTTCTTCACCACTTAGAAATGCTGCATTCATTCCTGACCCAATGTTCACCCCTTTAACTGCATTTATACTCATCAGTGCTGCTGCAATATCAGTGTCAAGCTTGGAGTATATTGGTGCACCCAAGCCAACTGGAACCCCACTTGCTCTAAGTTCTATAATTGCTCCACAAGATGATCCTGCTTTTCTTACAGCTAACAAATATTTTTCCCAAAGTTTGACAGATTTCTTATCAGGACAAAAAAATGGATTCCTTCTTATCTCCGTATCTTTCCAATTTGATTTATCACAAGACATTAAACCTAGTTGAGTAACTGCTCCAATCACTTTAAATTTTTTACCTATTATTTTTTTCAAAACAACTCTAGCAACAGCACCTGCAGCAACTCTACTAGCCGTTTCTCTAGCAGATTGTCTACCGCCACCTCTAAAGTCTCTAATTCCATATTTTTTAAAATAAGTATAATCAGCGTGACCAGGTCTAAATTTATTTTTAATAGTCTCGTAGTCTCGAGATTTTTTGTCTTCATTATAAATAATTACTGAAATAGGCGTTCCTGTTGTTTTTCCCTCAAAAACGCCAGATAGAATAATAGCCTTATCAGGCTCTTTTCTTTGAGTAGTAAACTTTGATTGCCCAGGTCTCCTTCTGTCCATGTCAATTTGTATATCTTTTTCAGATAAGGGTATATTTGGCGGACAACCATCAATAATGCATCCTATAGCAGGGCCATGAGACTCCCCCCAAGTAGTAAACCTAAAAAATTTTCCAAAAGTATTAAAAGACATAATAATTTAATATATAAGTTATTTTACTAAATATATGAATCAAAAAAATGGCAAAAATTCATTAGGGTTAGACAGTTGCTTTGAAGATATTGATAATCCTATAGATTTGTTCAAAAAATGGTTTGCAAAAGCAGAAGAAACTGAAATCAACGACCCTAATGCTGTAGCAGTAGCTACATCGAATAAACAAAACCAGCCAAATGTGAGAATGGTATTACTAAAAGGTTTGAGTGACAAAGGTTTTGTATTTTATACAAATTTTAATAGCAAAAAAGGTGGAGAGCTTAAAGAAAATCAAAGAGCCTCGATGTGTTTTCATTGGAAAAGCATTAGACGTCAAGTAAGAGTTATTGGAAAAGTTGAAGAAGTTACAACTAAAGAAGCAGATGATTATTATAACTCCAGACCTTACAAAAATAGAATTAGCGCATGGGCGTCTTCTCAGTCTAAAATTCTAGATAAACGAGATACTTTTCTATTTAAAATAAAAGAATTTGAAAAAAAATATCCTGATCAAAATAATGTGCCTAGACCTCCCCATTGGTCTGGATGGAGAGTTTTACCTGATGAAGTAGAATTTTGGGTTGATGGAGAAGGTAGAATTCATGAGAGACTAAATTATAAAAATAATAATGGTAAATGGGAAAAGGAACTTCTTTATCCTTAAAAAGATCTATTTAAACTAAAACTAGTTAATCTTTGTAAAATTTTTTTATCTTCATTTTCAGGAAATATTGCTAATGCGTCGTAAGAAACGTTTACAAAGTATTCAGCTTTTTTAAGACTAGCCTCAACAGCTTTATATTTAAAAATTAATGCCAGTGTTTCACTAAAATCATCCTTAGTTCTTTTTTCTTTTTTCATAATTTCAGTTAAGAATTCTTTTTCTTCTTCATTTCCTTTTTGAAATATTGTAATTAAAGGAAGCGTAACTTTTCCCTCAAAAAAATCTTTTCCAATCTCTTTTCCGAAAAATTTTTCTTTAGCATAGTAATCAAGAGCATCATCAGCTATTTGAAAAGCCAAACCTAAATTTCTTCCATAGGACTCTAAAGCTTTTTTTTCTTTTTCATTACTTCCAGAAATACAAGCTCCAGTTTTTGTTGCAGCAGAAAATAGAGCAGCAGTTTTTAGATTAATAATATCAATATACGTTTCTTCTAATAAATCAGCTTCACCTTTATGTTGTAATTGAAGAACTTCGCCTTGAGCAATTTTTGCGGAAGTTGAAGAAAGAAGCTGCAATACTTCAAGATCGCCATCTTGAACCATAATTTCAAAACAACGACTTAATAAATAATCACCTACTAGAATTGAGGACTGGTTACCCCAAATTGAGTTTGTTGTTTTAACACCTCTTCGTAATAAACTTTCATCGATGACATCATCATGTAATAACGTAGCAGAATGAATTAATTCCACACAAGCTGCTAAATTTATATCTCTTTTTTCTTCCTCGTACCCAGTAAGTTTTGCAGATTCTAAAGTTAATAAAGCTCTCAATCTTTTGCCTCCAGATTTTAGATGGTGTTCACTCATTTTTTCTATTAGATCGACGTTACTTTTGAGTTTTTGCTCTATTAGATTTTCCACTTTTTGAAGTTTGTAACTAAGAAGGTTTTTAAGCTCCAAGTAAGCCGAATTGGCTGATTTTTTTAGTGGTATAACTGATCCCATAAATTTTAATTATAATTGATTTAATGAATAATAAATTTTTAAATGTTTACTTGGTGACGCACCTATAATTCAACTATAAGTAGCGTAATTTAATATTAAATTTTAAATTATTACTGCTATAAGATTAATTAGGTTCGCAAATATGTTTTCAATTTTTAAAAAAAAGACTGTAATTCCTCACGTAAGATTAACGGGAGTAATTGGATCAGCTGGCCGGTTTAATAAAGGCTTAGATTTAGCAGGTCAAAGAGATATTATAAAAAAAGCGTTTTCATTAAAAAAAATATCTCATGTAGCAGTCTCAATTAACTCCCCAGGAGGGTCTCCTGTACAATCTCATTTAATATATAGCTTTATCCGACAATTAGCTAAAAAACATAAAGTAAAAGTAATCATTTTTGCAGAAGATGTTGCCGCATCAGGCGGTTATTTAATTTCGTGCGCAGGTGACGAAATTTATGCTAACTCAAGTTCTATCATTGGTTCAATAGGAGTAATTTCAGCTTCATTTGGTTTTAAAGATTTAATAAAAAAAATTGGAGTTGAGAGAAGAGTTTATACCGCAGGAAAAAATAAGAGTACTTTAGACCCATTTGTTGATGAAAAAGAAGAAGATGTTAGGCGTTTAAAAAATATTCAACTAGAATTACATGCGGACTTTATAAAAGTTGTTGAAACTAGCCGAGGTTCAAAACTTAAAGATCCTGAAAAAAATAATATATTTACTGGTGAATTTTGGACAGGAAAAACTGCTCTTGGATTAGGTCTTATAGATGGAATTGGAAATGCAGATCAAGTTTTAAAAGAGAAATTTGGTGAAAAAGTAATTATTAAAAACTTTGAAAAGCCAAAAGGATTTATTGCGAGAAAATTATCCTCATCAATACCAGATCCCGTTGAAAAACTTACAAACATTATTGAAGAAAAGTCGATGTGGCAAAAATTTGGTTTGTAAATGCCAGTAAAAAAAACAGTCAAAACAAAAAAACTAAATTTTTTATCTTTCCAAGATATAATAATGAATCTTCAAAACTTTTGGGGCAAAAATGGTTGCATAATTTTACAACCGTATGATATGGAAATTGGAGCCGGAACTTTCCATCCTGCTACCACATTAAGATCTCTCGGTCCTAAACCATGGAAAGCAGCATATGTTCAGCCTTCGAGAAGACCAACAGATGGAAGATACGGTGAAAATCCTAATCGTTTACAGCATTATTATCAGTTTCAAGTTATAATTAAGCCATCACCAAAAAATATTAAGCAATTATATTTAAAAAGTCTGGCGACTATAGGTATTGATGTTAAAAATCATGACATTCGTTTTATAGAAGATGATTGGGAAAGCCCAACTTTAGGTGCAGCAGGATTAGGGTGGGAAGTTTGGTGCGATGGTATGGAAATTACACAATTTACTTATTTTCAACAAATGACAGGAATAGAATGCAAACCAGTTCCGGTAGAAATTACATATGGTCTAGAAAGACTGTGTATGTTTGTTCAAGCTAAAAATAATGTTTTTGATTTAGAATGGAATAATGAAGGTGTAAAATATAAAGAAGTTTTTTTTCAAGCTGAAAAAGAATTTTCAGCATATAATTTTGAGTTCGCAAATACTGAAGCTTTGCTAAAAAATTTTGAAAACACAGAGAGTGAATGTAAATCACTACTTGAAAAAAAACTTTCTCTTCCAGCATATGATCAATGTTTAAAGGCTAGCCATATTTTCAACTTATTAGACGCTAGAGGAGTAATTGGTGTCGCGGAAAGAACTGGTTATATAACCAGGATAAGAGAGCTTGCAAAAGGTTGCGGCACATTATGGTTGAGCTCTCAAAGTTAATTTATGGCAGATCTTTTATTGGAACTTTATAGTGAAGAAATTCCACCACAACTTCAAATAGGAGCCAGAACACAATTAAAACAGTTTATTGAAAATTCATTTAAAGAGAATGACATAAAATATAGAGAAATATTAACTTTATCATCTCCAACTCGACTGTTTCTTTATGTAAATGATTTAGCAGTTAATATAAAAATAGCAGCAAAAGAAATTCAAGGACCTAAAGTTGATTCTTCTGATACAGTTATACAAGGCTTTGTAAGGGCAAAAAATATTTCTGAACAAGAATTGATTAAAAAAAATACTGATAAAGGAAAATTTTATTTCGTCAAAACCCAACCTAAATCAATTTTAGTTGAAGAGCTATTAATTAAAATTATTCCTAAAGCGATCAGCTCAATTAGTTGGAAAAAATCAATGAAATGGTCTGATCATAATTTAATTTGGGGAAGACCTCTCCACTCAATTTTTGCAAGATTTAATAATAAAAAACTTTTTTTTAGATTTGACCATCTAGAGACAACTGATGAAATAATTATTGAACAAGATTTGATTTTTAAATCAAAAAAAATCGTTAATTTTGAGGAGTATTTAACTTTTCTTAAAACTTTTAATATTATTGTTAATCATGAAACTAGAGAGAAAATAATTCTCAAAAATATTAGTTCAGTCTCAAATTCAAAACAATACAAAGAAAGAATTAATAAAAACCTATTAGAAGAAGTAGTTAATATTGTAGAAGACCCTAATTTATTACATGTAAGTTTTAATAAAGATTATCTGAAAATACCACAAGAGATCATAATTTCTACTTTGGAAAAACATCAAAGGTATTTTCCAATTTTTGATAGTAGAGATAGGTTAACCAATCACTTTTTTGTTGTAGCTAATAAAAAAGATAAAGAAAAATTTATTTCGGAGGGAAATAAGAGGGTTGTTGAAGCTAGATTAGCTGATGCTAAATTTTTTTGGGATAAAGATAGATCTAAAAATTTAATTAAACAAATTGCAAATTTAAAATCAATTGTGTTTTATGAAAATCTCGGAACAATTTATGATAAAACTCAAAGACTTAGACAGTTAGCTGGATTTTTATCTGATGATTTGAATATTAATAAAGAAAAAGTTCAAGTAGCAGCTTCGATTTCAAAATCCGACTTGTGCTCAGATTTGGTTAGAGAATATCCTGAACTTCAAGGAACAATGGGAAAATATTTTGCTTTAACACAAGGATTTGAAGAGGAAATTGCCAATTCAGTCAGTGATCATTACTTACCCGTTGGTTTAACTTCTGTATTACCTAAAAAACCTTTTAGCTACTCTATTTCCATTGTAGACAAGATCGACACGTTGGTTGGTTTCTTTATCATTGACGAAAAACCAACAAGTTCGAAAGATCCATTTGCATTAAGAAGAGCAGCAATAGGATTATTAAGAATTATAATTGAAAATAAATTAATATTTAAACTTAGAGACTTAATTAGTTATTCAATTAGACTTTATGAAGAGCAAGGCGTTAAGGTAAAAAATGAAAAAACTGAACAACAAGTTTTAGATTTCATTAAAGATAGAATGCGAAATGTTTTAAAAATAAAAAACATCAGAGCAGATATCATAGAAGCTTCAGTTAGCTCGCATGCTGGAGATAATTTTTTGGATCTATATATAAAGACAATTTTAATGAATAAGTATAAGAATAAGGGAATAGGGCTCAATGCAATAGGCTCTTACAAGAGAGCACTAAATATTTTAGAAAAAGAAGGAAAAGGAATCACAGGTAGTCCAGATGCTGTTTTATTTAGAAAAGACGAAGAGAGAGCTTTACATGAAAAAATTAATGAGATTCGAAAAGCTTTTACTGTTAAAGATGATAATAAAGACTACGAAAGCTTGTTGATAAAGCTTTCTGATACGAAAGAGTCTACAGATAATTTTTTTGACAATGTCGTGGTAAATGATGAAAATCAGGATATTAAAAATAATCGATTAGAGTTGTTAAAAATGTTTTGTAATACTTTTGATAACTTTATTGATTTTTCAAAATTAGAAGGTCTATGATGGCAAAAGTTGTATTTAGCTTTGATGATAAATCTGCCAAAAAGCTAAAAAACAAAAAAAATATTTTGGGCGGAAAAGGAGCAAACCTCGGTGAGATGGGTAGGCTGGGATTACCGGTACCTCCTGGTTTTACTATTACAACAGATGTTTGTGATCTTTTTTATAAAAATAAAAAAAAATTACCCAAAAAAGTAATTCAAAATATTGAGTCAGAGCTTAACAATATTGAAAAGAAAACTAAAAAGAAATTCGGTGACCTTAAAAATCCATTGTTAGTATCAGTTAGGTCAGGAGCTAGAATTTCAATGCCTGGCATGATGGACACAATTTTAAATCTTGGTCTTAATGACAAAACAGTTGAGTCATTGAAAAAGAAAACATCCAACGGAAGATTTGCTAAAGATAGCTATAGAAGATTTATACAAATGTACAGCAATGTAGTTTTAGGCGTAGATGGACATTTGTTTGAAGAACTAATTGATAATTATAAGTTAACTAAAGGAGTTTTGTTAGACACAGATTTAGATGAAAGTGACTGGGATGGTTTAATTGTAAATTTTAAAGAGTTGGTAAAAAAGGAAAAAAAAATTAATTTTCCTCAAGATGTTAAAGAACAATTAATAGGAGCTATCAACGCTGTATTTTTATCTTGGAATAGTCAAAGAGCAAAAACTTATAGAAAGTTAAATCAAATCCCAGACCATTGGGGAACAGCTGTAAATGTTCAAGCTATGGTTTTTGGAAATATGGGTGACGACTGTTCAACAGGTGTTGCCTTTACTAGAAATCCTTCAACAGGAGAAAATTCTTTCTTTGGAGAATTTTTAATTAATGCGCAAGGTGAAGATGTTGTAGCAGGTACGAGAACACCTCAATACATCACAAAAAAAGCAAAACAGGACTCAGGTTCTAAAGACTCCTCAATGGAAGAGATTATGCCTAAAGTTTATAAAGAACTTGCAAAAGTATTTCTTAAGTTAGAAAGACACTATAAAGATATGCAAGACATTGAGTTTACAGTTGAGAACAATAAACTTTGGATGCTACAAACAAGATCTGGAAAAAGAACTGCCAAAGCTGCAATTAAAATTGCAGTGGATATGGTTAAAGAAAAATTAATCTCAAAAAAGGAAGCGATTAAAAGAATTGATCCAAATACTTTAGATACTTTATTACATCCTACTTTAGACGATAAAGTTGAGAAAGAAGTAATTGCTTCAGGTTTACCTGCATCACCAGGAGCTGCAAGTGGTAAAGTTGTTTTTACCGCAGATGAAGCAGAGAAATTAAACGGGATGATGCAAGATACAATACTAGTGAGGTTAGAAACTTCACCGGAGGATATACATGGAATGCATGCTGCAAAAGGAATTCTTACTGCGAGAGGAGGAATGACAAGCCATGCTGCAGTAGTTGCAAGAGGAATGGGGAGACCATGTGTTTCAGGTTCAAGTGAAATAACAATTGATTATGAGTTAAAACAATTCAAAGCTGGGGAAGTAATTATCAAAGAGGGAGATATTATTACTATAGATGGTGGGAGTGGAAAGGTAATGAAAGGACTAGTTCCGACTGTTCAACCAGAAATTTCTGGATACTTCTCTACAATAATGAAATGGGCTGATGAATTTAGGAAATTAAAAGTAAGAACAAACGCTGAAACAGAAGCAGATAGCAAAACAGCTAGAGAGTTCGGTGCTGAAGGTATCGGTTTATGTAGAACGGAGCATATGTTCTTTGATGAAGAGAGAATTCTATCTGTTCGACAAATGATTTTATCTAAATCAAAAGAAGACAGAAATAGCGCGCTAGATAAACTTCTACCTCATCAAAAAGAAGACTTTAAAAAAATATTTAAGATTATGTCAGGCTTACCTGTTACAGTCAGACTGTTAGATCCTCCACTTCATGAGTTTTTACCAAAAGCTGACAAAGACATAGAAGAAGTAGCAAGATCTTTAAATTTATCAGCGAAAGAGGTCAAAGATAGAATAGCAGAACTTCATGAGGAAAATCCTATGCTTGGGCATAGAGGATGTAGACTTGGCATTTCTTTCCCAGAGATTTATGAGATGCAATGTAGAGCAATATTTGAAGCTATTGTAGAATTAAAAAAACAAAAAGTAAAAGCAGCTTTTGTAGAAATTATGATACCTTTGGTATCTACTGATTCTGAGTTAAAAATTCTGAGAGCCTTAGTTAATAAAATAGCTAAAGAAATAGAAAAAGAAAATAAAATCAAGTTAGAGTATATGGTTGGAACAATGATTGAATTACCACGTGCCGCTTTACAAGCGAAGTCTATTTCAAAACATGCTGATTTCTTTAGCTTTGGAACTAATGATTTAACACAAACAACATTAGGTATAAGCCGAGACGACTCAGGAAAATTCTTAAACGATTATATTGATAATAAAATTTTTGATGTAGATCCATTTGTAAGTATTGATCAAAACGGAGTAGGCGAGCTTGTAGAAATAGCATCTTCGAGAGGAAGAATGACAAACAAAAATATAAAGTTAGGTATTTGTGGTGAACATGGTGGCGATCCAAAGAGTATTGAATTTTGCTCTAGAACAGGTCTTAATTATGTTTCTTGTTCCCCATTCAGAGTTCCAGTAGCAAGATTAGCTGCCGCACAAGCAGAATTATCTAAATAGCAAAGTAGCATCAAATGATCTGGCGCTATGAGTAATCGCACCAACTGAAATTCTATTTACACCTGTTTTGGATATTTGTTTAATATTATTTAAAGTAGCATTTCCGGAATACTCTGTTTCATATTTATTTTTACAAAGTTTTAAACAATTTTTTAATTGTGAAGATTTCATATTATCAAAAAGTATTCTTTTAAATTTTAAGCCTAAAATTTGATTTAACTGATTTACATTTTCAACTTCAACTGTAACAATTTTTTTTGTTTTGATAGCTTTCTTAACTAATTCCCTAAGACTATTAGATGCACTTATATGATTATCTTTAATAAGAATTTCATCGCTTAAATTATATCTATGATTATAGCCGCCGCCTTTTTTGACAGCATATTTTTCAAGTGTCCTTAAATTAGGTGTAGTTTTTCTTGTACAACAGATCTTAGTTTTTTTACTAATTTTTTTTACAAATTGATTAGTGATTGTTGCGATACCTGAGGCGTGATTTAAAAAATTTAAAGCAGTTCTTTCAGCTGTTAAGATTGTTTTTGTTTTAGCTTTTATTTCAGCAATGACTCTATTCCTTTTAATTTTTTTTCCATCAGCAACTTTTTTGATAAAGACTGTTTCCCTTCCAATTAATTTGAATGCTGCTTTACAGAATTCTAATCCAGCAATTACTCCATCTTGTTTAGCTATGATCCTAGCTTTAATTATTTTATTTTTCGAAATTATAATTTTAGTAGTTATGTCACCTCTAGGCCTCAAGTCTTCCTCTAGAGCCTTTTTAACTACTGATTTAATATAAAGTTGATTTAATTTTTGCACTGATCTAACGACCAATTTTAGCCATTCTTTGCACAGATTGTCTTGCAGCTTTTGCCATTTTTTCTTCGATGAAAATTTCATTCCTTTCATTTTCTAAACAATCAAGAATTTTTTGTAGTGTAATTTTTTTCATATAGGGACAAAGATTGCAGGGCTTAATAAATTCAACATTAGGGTTATCTGCTTGTACATTGTCGCTCATTGAACATTCAGTCACTAACATAACTTTTTTTGGTTGGTTTTTTTTTACATAATCAATCATGCCACCAGTCGAACCAGCAAAATCACATGCATCTAAAACATCGCTAGGGCATTCGGGGTGACCGATAACTTTAATTCCAGGATTTGCCTCTCTAATGTCTTGAATTTCTTTTGGTGAAAACTGCTCGTGCACGATACAAGAACCTTTCCAAGAAATTATTTTTACTTTAGTTTGTTTAGCTACATAATTTGCTAAATGTTGGTCAGGCAAAAATATTACTTTATCTGTATTTAATGACTCTACTACTTTAACTGCGTTAGCCGAAGTACAACATACATCAGTTTCAGCTTTCACATCAGCAGAAGTGTTTACATATGATACGACTGGAACACCTGGATATTGTTTTTTTAATAATCTTACATCTTTGCCAGTCAATGAGGCAGCAAGTGAACAACCTGCATCCATATCAGGGATCAGAACTTTTTTATCTGGACTCATTAATTTTGCTGTCTCAGCCATAAAATGAACTCCGCAAAGAACTATTATATCAGCAGAAGTTTTTGCAGCTTCAACTGCAAGAGCTAATGAATCAGCCGCAATATCAGAAACCCCATGGTATATTTCTGGTGTTTGATAATTATGAGCAAGAATTACAGCATTCTTCTCTTTTTTTAATTTATTAATTTTTTCTATCAGAGGCGCATGTATTTTCCACTCTATTTCAGGAATATGTTTAGAGATTTTTTTATAAATCTCTGAAGAGCGTCTATTAAACTGTTCTTGTGCAGACATACTTATTCTAATCTATCAACTTGAACTAATATTGTCATTCATTTATTGTCGCATTATTAATGCGGTCGTGCTGAAATTGGTAGACAGGCACGCTTGAGGGGCGTGTGGGTTTCCCGTGAGAGTTCGAGTCTCTCCGACCGCACCAAAAAGCTTATTTATGATCGAATATTTAAAAAAAAATAAACGAATAGTGCTTATAATTTTAGTTATAGCTTTTATTGAATTGAGCGGGTATGGGATCTTAGCTTCTCTTTCAAGATTATTAAACGCTCTTTAAAATTCTACACTTTTTGTTATTTGCTAAAAGTTCTTTATTTTCAAATTCTTCAACATTTGGATCAATTACTTTTAACAAACCAAATGGATAAGGTTGTTCAATAAGTATTTTACCTATTTTGGTTTTATTATAAAAAATTTCCTCCCCTAAATTTAATTTTTCGGTTGAAGAAATTGGCAATAATCTTCTTCTTAATTTTTCTTTTAATTTCATTCTAGCAGTGTTTTCTTGGCCGATATAGCAACCCTTTTTGAAATCAATAGCGTTAAGCTTCTCAAAGTTTGCCTCTAATCCAAATAATTGATCTTTTAAATTTTCAATACCTTTTATTGGGATACCTAAAGAATGGGCTTTTGCAAAATATGTATCAGGCTTTATTATCTTTAAGTCTAATTTTTTAATCGTGAGGTGTAATTTTTCTAATGATGAGACGATTCTTGCTCCTAAATTTTTATTTCGAGGATCTAGAAAAAGAGGGCTACCCCTAAATTCTATTGTATCGCCAGTTTTATTTTCATTTGTTTGTATATCTGAAAATTTTTCTGAGTTAATTAACCCAATTACATAATCTTTAGAAATATCTGATATTTCAATTTTTGATCTTAATTTATATTTTAATAAGTAATTTATAATTTCATTTGTAAATTTATTGTCACAATCTAATAAATAACCATCTTTTGATTGTATCAAAAAAAATTCAAATAAATATTTGCCTTGGGGCGTAAAAAGAGCTGAAAATATTGAGGTTGATAAGTTTACTTTTTCAATATCATTAGTAATGATATTTTGCAGAAAATTTTTAACGTCTTCACCTGTTATTGAGATTAATCCACGTTCCTTTAATAAAATAATTTGATCTTTATCCATATTTGTAAATATATACTGTATAATATATTTTTTAAATCATGTCTGATAATTTTAGTCTTATTATAACAAATGGTTCTTGCTACATAGATGGCAAGCTCACAAAAACAGATATTGGTTTATCAGGCAATAAGATTAAAAAGATTGGCAAAATCGAACTTAACAGCTCTAAAGTTTATGATGCTAAAGATAAAGTTGTTTTACCAGGTATCATTGATACTCAAGTTCACTTTAGAGAGCCAGGATCAACTGACTCAGAGGATTTAGAAAGTGGAAGTAGAGCTGCGGTATTAGGCGGAGTAACAGCTTTATTTGAAATGCCTAACACTAACCCTCCTACATCTAATTTGGTTGAGTTTGATAAAAAGTTACAAGCAGCTAAAAATAGAATGCATAGTAATTATGCTTTTTATTTTGGAGCAACACCTGACAATACTAATCAACTTGCTAAACTAAAAGATGTTGAAGGATGTTGTGGTGTTAAATTATTTGCGGGTTCATCAACAGGGAACTTATTAGTAGATAAAGAGGCCGATATCGAAAAAGTAATTTCCAGTAGTGATAGAATTGTTTCTATTCACTCTGAAGATGAAGATATTATTAAACTTAGAAAAAAATTTATTAAAAAAGGAGACGTTCATTCACACGCCGAGTGGAGAAATGTAGAAGTTGCAATGTCCTCTACTCGAAGGGTAGTTAAAATTGCAGAGCGATATAATAAAAAAATTCACGTCCTTCATGTTACGACGAGAGAAGAAGTAGATTTTTTAGCTATGCACAAAAAAAATGTTACTTTCGAAACTACACCTCAGCATTTAACTATATACGCACCAGATTGTTACGACAAACTTGGAACTTATGCTCAAATGAATCCTCCTTTAAGAACTAAAGAACATTACGATCGTTTGTGGGTAGCGATTAAGAATAATATAGTCGATGTGCTAGGTTCCGACCATGCCCCGCACTTAAAAGAAAATAAAGATAAAGAATATCCAAATTCTCCTTCAGGTATGCCGGGAGTTCAAACTATTTTTCCAGTTATGCTGGATCATGTAAATAATGGAAAACTAACACTCCAACAACTGATAAACCTAATGTGTGAAAATCCTTGTAAAATTTTTGGGATCAAAAATAAGGGATATCTAAAAGAGGGTTACGACGCAGATTTAACAATTGCCGATATGAATAAAGAAGTTGTTATCAAAAATGAGATGATAGCAAGTAAATGTGGATGGACTCCTTTTAACAATTATAAGGTAAAAGGTTTCCCTGTAGCTACAATCGTAAATGGTCATTTGGTAATGTCTGATGGTAAAGTAGTTGCGGAGTCTAAAGGAACACCGCTAAAGTTTTAAAATTTTGTTCTCAACTAAATCTGCTTTTATTTCATCTAATATAGCTGGATCATCTATTGTGGCTGGCATTTTGTAAGGTTCATTATCAGCTATCTTTCTTACTGTTCCTCTTAAAACTTTTCCAGATCTTGTTTTAGGTAATCTTTTTACGACAATTGCTATTTTAAAAGCTGCGACGGGACCAACTTTTTCTCTGACCATCTTTATACATTCACTGATTATATCTTTCTTATCTTTTGTTACTCCAGCTTTTAAAGCTAGCAAGCCTATGGGAAGCTGCCCTTTTAACTTATCAGCAATACCTATCACTGCACACTCAGCAACATCTTTATGTTCAGCCAAAACTTCTTCAATTGCCCCAGTGGATAGTCTATGTCCTGCTACATTAATTATGTCATCTGTTCTTGACATAATCCAAACATAACCGTCTTCATCAATGTGTCCGGCATCATATGTTTGATAGTAACCTGGATAAGTGGACATATAATTTTCCTTGTATCTTTTATCCGCCCCCCAAAGTGTTGGAAAAGTCCCTGGCGGTAGAGGAAGTTTTACAACTATATCTCCCATTTTTCCTGGACCAACCTCTTTACCTTCTGCATTTAAAACTTTTAAGTCATAACCTGGTACTGGCTTGAAAGCAGATCCATATTTCACTGGAAAAGATTCAATCCCAGTGCAATCAGAAGTAATAGCCCAGCTGGTTTCAGTTTGCCACCAGTGATCTATAACAGGTGAATTAGATAACTTTTCAAACCATTTGATTGTATCAGGATCAGCTCTTTCACCTGCTAAAAATAATTTATCAAATTTACTTAAATCATATTTTTTAAAAAACTCTCCATTTGGATCTTCTTTTTTAATTGCTCTTATTGCGGTTGGAGCTGTAAAAAGAGATTTTACCTTATGTTCTGATATTACTCGCCAGAAAACCCCAGCGTCTGGTGTTCCAACTGGTTTTCCTTCAAATAAAACTGTAGTACATCCATAAAAAAGTGGAGCGTAAACAATGTAAGAGTGACCAACGATCCATCCAATATCACTCGCAGACCACCAAACGTCCTCTTGATTTATGTTATAAATATTTTTCATTGTCCACTTTAAAGCAACGATATGTCCACCAATGTCTCTTACGATTCCTTTTGGTAATCCTGTTGTCCCAGAGGTATAAAGAATGTAAGCATAATCATTGGCATTCATTTTCTCACACTCTGCAGGTTTTGCATCTTCATGAGAATCTTCCCAAGTAATATCTATTTTGGAGTCTAGCTCTGCTTTATCTTTTTCTCTTTGAAAAATGATACATTTGTCTGGCTCATGATTTGCGAGCTCTAGAGCTTTTTTTACAAGCGGTTTATAGTGAACAGTTCTACCAGGCTCATAACCACAAGAGGCTGTAACTAAAAGTTTTGCTTTAGAGTCGTCAATCCTACTTGCGAGCTCGTTCGCTGCAAAGCCCCCAAAAACAACAGAGTGAACTGCCCCAATTCTTCCACAAGCAAGCATAGCAATTACTGCCTCAGGTATCATTGGCATATAGATAATTACTCTGTCTCCTTTATTAACACCTTGATTTTTTAAGGCCCCTGCAAACAAAGCGACTTTGTCTCTTAATTCATTATAAGTTATATTTTTTTTTGTTCCTGTAATTGGACTATCGTAGATAATTGCAAGTTTATCACCTCTTCCTTCATCAATATGAAGATCTAAAGCATTATAACAAGTGTTAGTAATACCGTCTTCAAACCACTTATAAAAAGGTGGATTATCAGAATTAAGAATTTTTGTTGGTTTTTTATACCAGAAGACATCATTAGAGATTTCTTTCCAAAACTTCTCTCTATCCTCTATTGATTCTTGATAAATATCTTTATATTTTTGATTCAAACTAACTCCTTAGAATAATGTAATATTTAGTGAGTATTCCATAAATATCCCCAAAAAAAAACAGAAAATCCAATAAAAATGCGGTTTTTTAACGAAAAAAACACTTCACTGTAACTTCGTTTTTTACTATGTTCCCTTCAATTGCTCGGTAGCGGTTAGATTTACCGTTTGTCTGAGTAGTTTATATATAAACTAAATAGAAAACTAAACAAACGAGGGAGGTTTTCATGAAAAAATTAGGTCTTTTAGTTTTAGCGGCTGTTGCCTTTTTAGGTATAACTAGCTCTGCTAACGCTGCGACTGCCATGTTAGAAGTAAATGATTTCGTAGGAATTTCATTTTGGCTTGTATCAATGGGTATGATTGCAACAACTGTATTTTTCTTTGCAGAAAGAGGAACAGTGGCTGCATCATGGAGAACATCTTTAACAGTAGCTGGACTTGTAACAGGTGTTGCATTTGTTCACTACATGTACATGAGAGAAGTTTGGGTGACTACTGGAGATACACCAACAGTATACAGATATATCGATTGGTTAATCACAGTGCCACTTCAAATGATCGAATTCTATCTAATTTTGGCAGCTGTAAGAAAGGTGCCTACTTCTATATTCTGGAAGCTATTAATTGGTTCGTTAATAATGCTAATCGGTGGATACTTAGGTGAAGCTGGTTACATTCAACCTTTTGTAGGTTTCGTAATTGGAATGGCTGGATGGATTTACATCTTGTTTGAAATATTCTCAGGTGAGGCTGGAACAATGGCGGCAAAAGCTGGTAACAGAGCTATGTCTACTGCTTTCAGTGCAATGAGAATAATCGTAACTATTGGTTGGGCTATATATCCTTTAGGATATATTTTCGGTTACCTAACTGGTGGTGTTGATGCAAATGCTTTAAATATAATTTACAATTTAGCTGACTTTGTTAACAAGATCGCTTTTGGTCTAGTTATTTGGGCAGCAGCAATGCAAAATACAAGATTAGCATCTAGATAATAGATAATAATTTATAAAAAAAGGGCAGGTACGTTTTACGTACTTGCCCTTTTTCTTTAGATACTTATATTTAATTTATGGAATTATCAAAACCATATAAAGGAAAAGGAAAACGTAAAATTAAAAAAATGCCTTTTACGGTTAGAGGATATATTTTATATTATGCTTTTTTTTGGATAGTAATAATTTCAATTTATTTAGCTCATTAATGGCAAAAATTATTTATAAAGATTATCAAGGAAACTCAAAAACTATAGAGGTAGAAAATGGCCTTTCTGTAATGGAAGGTGCGATCCAAAATGACATCCTTGGAATTGATGCTGATTGCGGTGGATCTATGGCTTGCGCAACTTGCCATGTTTATGTCGAAGAAAATTGGTTTAATAAGCTAACTAAAGCAGAAGACGCAGAAGTAGATATGATTGATATGGCATATGAGCCAAAAAAAAATAGTAGATTGAGTTGCCAAATAATAGTGAGAGATGAATTAGACGGTTTAGAAGTTACGACACCAGAAAAGCAATCCTAATGAAAAAAACAGATGTCATTATAATTGGGGCTGGACCAGTGGGTCTTTTTGCTGTTCATCAATTAGGTATAAAAGGTCTTAAAGCTGTTGTAATAGATAATCTTGATAAAGCAGGCGGGCAATGTATTGAATTGTATCCAGACAAACCAATCTATGATATCCCTGCAGTACCCGAGTGCACAGGTGAGGAGCTCACTAAAAGATTACTAGAGCAAATAAAACCTTTCAAAACTGAATTTTATCTAAATGAAAGAGTTGAGGAAGTTCATCCTGAAAAAGAAAATTGGATTGTAAAAACAAATAACAAAGAAGAATTTATGGCTCCTAACATAATAATTGCTGGTGGAGTAGGTTCTTTCGAGCCTAGAAAAGTTTCTTTAAAAGAATGCGAAAAATTTGAGGGTAAATCTGTATTTTATGCTGTCAGAAATAAAGATAATTTTAAAAATAAAAATATTTCAATTTTTGGAGGTGGTGACTCAGCTTTAGATTGGGCTTTAGAACTTTCAAAATTTTCAAAAATAACATTAATTCATAGAAGAGATGAATTTAGAGGTGCACAACATACACTTTCAGAACTAAGAAAATTAGAAAAGGAGGGGAAGATTTTTATAAAAACTTCTTGCCAAATAGACTCTATAGAAGGGGAAAAAGAATTAAAATCAATAACCATTAAATACGATGATGGAAAAACTGAAAAAATTTCTACTGATTTTATTCTTGGTTTTTTTGGGTTAATTATGAAACTAGGCCCAATAGCGGAATGGGGATTGAATATGGATAAAAAAACTATTGAAGTAAATCCAGAGAATTTTGAAACTAATAAAAAAGGAATATTTGCTGCTGGCGATATTTGTAGCTATCCAGGTAAATTAAAATTAATTCTATCTGGATTTCATGAAGTAGCTCTTGCCTCTGTTGAGTGTTTCAAAAGAGCAAGACCTAATGAAAAATACAGATTTGAATTCACAACATCATCTAGAACTATTCAAGATAGACTAGGAAAAAAGTGATTGAGTTGCTTACTGCTGATACTCCCAACGGTAAGAAAATCTCTATTATGCTAGAGGAGATAAAATTTGATTATAAAATTACAAAAATCAACATTCTAAAAGATGAACAGTTTAAACCAGAATTTAAAAAATTAAGTCCCTTTAGTAAAATTCCAGTAATTATTGATCATGATGCAAAAATAAGTTTGTTCGAGTCTGGCGCAATATTAATTTATTTAGGAGAAAAAAGCGGAAAGTTTTATGACAAAAATCAAAGAGTAATTATAAATCAATGGTTAATGGGTCAAATGGCCTACGTTGGTCCTATGTTAGGTCAGCACCATCAGTTTCATCATTATAATCCTGGAAAAAGTGAATTTGGTGAAAACAGATACTTTAAGATCGCAGAAAGAATTTATAAAGAACTTGATGAAAGATTATCTCAATCAAAATTTTTAGCAGGAGAAGATTATACTATTGCTGATATAGCAACATTTCCTTGGATTGCACGTCATGATTGGCATGATATTGGATTAAAAAAATTTATGTATTTAACAAGATGGTATGAGAAAATTTCAAAAAGAGATGCTGTTAAGAGAGGATACGATCTTTTAGATAAAGGCGACTTAATTCCAAAAGTTTAATCATCAACAAATATTTTTTCATCCCGTTCATGCCTCTCTTGCGCTTCTATTGAGAGAGTAGCGACGGGTCTAGCCATTAATCTCTTAAGACCAATAGGCTCTCCAGTTTCTTCACAATATCCATAAGTTCCATCTTTAATTCTTTGAAGAGCTGAATTAATCTTTGAAATAAGCTTCCTACTTCTATTCAAAGCTTTCATTTCTACTGATTTATCAGTGTAAGATGAAGCTTGATCTACAATATCTGCAGATGAAACATTATCATCAGAAGTATTCAACAAATTACCCAAATTATTAGCTTTGATAATATCTTTTTTCCAACTTAACAATTCTTCAGTAAAAAATTTTTTGTGTTTAGCACACATATATTTTTCCTTTGAGTTTGGAAAATATTTTTTTTTAGTAGCGGGTTTTTTTACCATTTTTTTAAACGTGGCGAGTATATGTTTGATTTTAGTCGTGTCAATAGCTTATAAATTGTATTAATCTTTATTTTAATGATAATTAAAAAAAATATTCACAAAGCATTTTATTTATTTCTGTTTTCACATTTAATATTATGGACATTAATACCCACATTATCGAATATAAATTTACCTTTAGACACTATTGAGGCATTAGCCTGGGGCAGTAACTTAGATTGGGGTTTCAATAAGCACCCACCATTTAGTGCATTCGCTGTTGAATTTTTTTTTATAATATTTGGTAATAGCGATTGGGCTTATTATCTTCTAAGTCAAATTTTTGTTTTAATCGCTTTTTACTTTGTTTGGAAAGTTTCTAATGAATTATTAGAAGATAAGCTTCTTTCTTTGTTATCAGTCCTTTTGTTGTCAGGAATTTATTTTTATAATTTTACCACTCCTGAATTTAATGTAAATGTAAGTCAATTACCTTTCTGGGCTTTATCAGTTTACTTTTTTTGGAGAGGTATAAATCTAAATAAAAATTTAGATTGGATATTATTTGGAATTTTTTCTGCCTTTGGATTTTTATCAAAATACTTATTTATATATATTCTTTTAGCTTTATTTATATTTTTTGTTTCTAATTATAAAAAATATAGAGAATCATTAAATGGATATCTTTTTTCAATTTTTATTTCTTTAATTTTGCTGACCCCCCATTTTTTTTGGTTATTTGAAAATGAGTTTATAACTATATTTTATGGTTTAGATAGATCTGGTGTTTCAGAATTTAATTATATTGATCATTTTAAGAATCCTATAATTTTTTTGGTTAAACAATCAATTATTTTAATTCCTTTTTTAATAATGTCTAATGTAATTTTAAAAAGATTAAAATTTTCAATAAATAAAAAGAATAAAAAAATTGTCTTTCTTCTTTCAATTAATTTAATTCCAATAGCTCTGATATTATTCACTTCAATATTAACGGGTGCTGAGATTAGAACAATGTGGATGACACCCTTTTATTTATTTTTTGGGACTTTATTTTTATCAATTTTTAAAAATTTCGTTGATTTAAAACAAGTTAAAAAATTTTATTATATTTTTCTATTTTTTTTTATTTTGTCTCCTTCAGCCTATCTTATCATTTCTTTAACAGACAAAACAAAAAGAACTGATTACCCAGGCAAAGAAATAGCAAGGCTAGTACAAAATAAGTGGGATGATAATTTTATCAATGAAATAAAAATTGTGATTGGTGATGAATGGTCAGCTGGTAACTTATCTTATCATTTAAATTCGAGGCCTATTTGGATTAATGATTTAAAGAATAAAACTTCTAATATTACTGAGGATCAAGGTGTTATTTATACCGGAAACCCAAAAATACTTGAAAAAATATGCCCCGGTGTTTTTGGAACAATAAAACCAGTTGGTTATTGTATGATAGGTAAAAGATGAAAAAAATAATTATTTTAATTCCTGTATTCAACGACTGGGAGTCACTGAATAAACTTTTAAGTGAGATTAATGAAAATATTAAATCTTTTAGTGATATTAATTTTGAGTGTTTAATCGTAAATGACGCATCCACTATTCAATCTCCAGAATTAAAAAAACCAAGTAATTTTTGGTCTATAGAGCTTTTAAACATGAAAGAGAATAGGGGCCATGCTAGATGCAATGCATTTGGCATTAGGTATGTTTTTCAAAATAAAGAATTTGACTATCTAATATTAATGGATGGAGATGGTGAAGACAGGCCAGAAGAAATAAAAAGTTTAATTGAAAAAATGAAGGAAAATCAAAGTTTATCAGTCGTAGCAAAAAGAGTAAAAAGATCTGAAGGTCTTTTTTTTCAATTTCTTTACCAGTTACATAAACTTATTACTTTTATATTCACTGGAAAAAATGTTAACTTTGGAAATTACAGCATACTCACAAGAAGTGATGTAGAAAAACTTCACTCAAAAGCGAGTTTATGGAGCAGTTATTCAGGAAGTTTTAAAAGAAACATAAAATCTTTTAAAGAAATTAATTCAATTCGAGGATTAAGATATTTTGGACCATCTCAAATGTCTTTATTTAAACTTGTGTTACATTCACTTTCGATTATAGCAGTATTTAAATATCAAGTATTTCTAAGATCTGCTTTAATGCTAATAGCACTAACATACTTGAATTCTTATTTAGGATCTCTTGCAACATTTTTCCAAATATTAATTGTGATTTTTAATCTCATAATTTTTATTGTTTCCCTAAGAGAACAAGAAGAAGATTTAATAAACAGCCATAATAATCTTGCTAGTATTAAAAAGGTTACACATTAAAAAGTTGCAATAACAGCCTTAAATGGAATCAAAAAGGAATCAAAACGTGAACATTTGTAGAGAATTTTGATGTATTGTGGATAAGACCAAAGATGCGTAATGTGTAAAAATTTTAGAAAGGATATTTAATGAAAAAACTAACATGTCATTGTAACGCTGTAGAGGCTAATATAAATATTTCAGGAAATTTTGATAAAACCCTAAGATGCAATTGCTCACTTTGCAAAAGAAAAGGAGCTATAATGTCTATGGTTAAGAATGAAGATTTTAAAATAGTTAAAGGAAAAGATAAATTAAAGCTTTATCAATTCCATACAAAAGTTGCGAAACATTATTTTTGTTCAATATGCGGAATTTACACACACCATAATCCTAGATCTAATCCAAAAATGACAGGTTTAAATTTAGGTTGCATTGACGAAATAAACACTTTTGATTTTAAAAATATTGCAGTAAATGACGGTTTTAATCATCCATTAGACAAAAAATAAAAAAATGGAAGATAAGCGTTTTAATTATCAAAAAGTTAAAAAAAAATTTTTAACATTTCTTTCTTCTCAAGAAATCATGTCTGAACCATTTAGAGATAAATTAGGGCAATTAAATAAGTTTTATTTACCCTTAAGTAAAATGATTGCTAAAGATTATCTCAAGAAAAAACAAACAAAAGTAATTGGTTTGACTGGAGGCCAAGGAACAGGAAAATCAACAATTTCAAATATCTTAAAAATAATATTAAAAGATGCCTATAAATTAGAAACAGTAATATTTTCAATTGATGATTTTTATAAAACTTTAAGCGAGAGAAAAAAAATTTCAAAAAAAATTAGTGAATTATTTCTTACAAGAGGCGTACCTGGCACTCACGATACCAAAATGTTGTTTCAATGTATAAATAATTTAAAAAAAAATAATTTTAAAAAAATGAATATCCCTAAATTTGACAAATCTATTGATGATAGATGTGCAAAAAATAAATGGTTAAAAGTAAAAAAAAAACCAAATATAGTTATCTTTGAAGGGTGGTGTGTTGGTGCAATAGCACAAAAAAATAAAGATTTGAATATTCCTGTAAATAAATTAGAAGAGCTGAAAGATAATAAAAGAATTTGGAGACAAAAAGTAAATTCAGAACTGAAAAAAAATTATAAAAAAATTTTTAATTTAATTGATAAGTTAATTTTTTTAAAAGTACCAAGTTTTAAACATGTTTTTAAATGGAGATTGTTACAGGAAAAAAAATTAAGAATTACTGGCAAGGGAAACAAAACTATGAATGATAAACAAATAGAAAATTTTGTGATGTATTACGAGAGGATAACAAAACATATGTTAAAAACTCTTCCAAAAACTGCAGATACAGTGATAAGTATTGATTCAAAACACAGGCTTAAATCAATTAAGTTTAATTAAATGAAAAAATATTTATTTTTAGTTTTTATACTATTATTTCCCAAATATCTTAATGCGCAAGATAATTTAAAATTCTTTATTGAAAAAGCTTTAGCAAATAACCTTCAATTAAATGCTGAAAGAAAAAATTTTGAATCTGCCAAACAAAGTAAAAATATTTCAAGAAGTGAATTTTTGCCTAGTATTACATTATCAGGAGATCAAGCAAGTTCAACTTCTACAAATCAAACTAATCAAAGCGGTGTAAGTTTAGCTGACTCAAATTCGGATAGTGAAAGTAAAAAAATTTCAGTGGAACAAAAATTATTTTCAGGGTTTAAAGGATTCAATACATTCAAAAAATCTGAACTTGAAACTCAAAAAGCTAAATTATCGCTTAAGAAAGTTGAGCATCAAACTATTTTAGATACTACATCAGCATATTTTGATTTAATTTTTAAAACAAAGAATGAGGAATTCAATTTATCAAATGTAAACTTATTTGAAAGACAAGTAGACTCTGATAACGCTAGACTTCAAAAGGGAGAAATTACCTTGACAGATTTAGCACAATCGGAGTCATCTTTAGCAGGAGCAAGAGCTAACTTAATTAAAGCAAAAACTGAGCTTTCAGCTTCAAAAACAAATTTTGAAAGAATAACTAGAGAAAAATCTCCGGATACAAAAATTTTAAACGAAAAAGTATTAATAGTTTTACCAAATTCTCTCGAAGAATCTCTTGTATTAGCTAATAAAAATAATGTGGATCTTTTGATTTCAAATCTTGATTATGAGATAGCAGTGAAGGATTTAAACATAGAGAGATCAAGGTTTTCTCCCTCAGCATCTTTGAATTATTCAAAATCAGAAAATAACGATTTCAGTTCAACTGTAGATGAAATTGATAAAGAAACTATTAAAGCAACTATTACTTGGCCTATTATTAAAGGAGGTGAAAATATCTCAAAGATTAAAAAATCTTCTTATAATAAACAGAGATATCAATTAATTTTACAAGACACGAAAAATAGAATTAATACAGAAATTTCAAATGCATGGTCTAAATATCAATCTTCTAAAAGTGTCCTTGAAGCAACAAAGGCACAATTAAAAGCAGCTGAAATAGCAAATGAGGGTATTACCTTAGAATACGACTCAGGCAATACAAGAACTACACTTGAACTTATTCAATCTAGAAGCTTACTTTTAGATTCTAGAATAGCCTTTGCTAGATCTGAGAGGGACTACATGGTCTCACAATTTGAGCTCTCTAAAGAACTTGGTTTATTATCTATTAAATCAGTTAAATAGCTGGTTTTAAGAGGCTGCTTTTACTCCTTGATAAAAAGAACAAAATGTGTACATTTATATGTACGATTCGAACAACAAAAAAAGGATAAAAAATGACTAAAAATAACTTAAAAATCGTGAAAACAGACGATAAAAAACAAAAAGAATTAAAAGAGAAAAGCAAATCTCTAGAAGCTGCCATTAGCCAAATAGATCAAAATTTTGGTAAAGGCTCAGTAATGAGACTAGGCCAGCAACAAGCTTTAGATGTAGAAGCTATTTCTACAGGTTCATTAAGCTTAGATTTAGCTCTGGGAATAGGCGGTTTACCTAAGGGGAGAATTATTGAGATTTATGGGCCAGAGTCTTCAGGTAAAACAACTTTAGCTTTACAAGTAGTTGCAGAAGCTCAAAAAGCTGGCGGAATCTGTGCTTTTGTAGACGCTGAGCATGCTATGGACCCAGTTTATGCAAAAAAACTTGGAGTAAAAACGGAGGAGTTATTGATATCTCAGCCGGATACTGGTGAGCAAGCTTTAGAAATAACTGATACATTAATTAAATCAGGTTCTATTTCTGTCTTAGTTGTAGACTCAGTTGCAGCATTAACACCAAAAGCTGAATTAGAGGGTGAAATGGGTGACCATCATGTTGGCTTACAATCAAGACTTATGAGTCAAGCTTTACGAAAAATTACTGGATCAGTATCAAAATCAAATACCATGGTTATCTTTATCAACCAGATAAGAATGAAAATTGGAGTAATGTTTGGAAATCCTGAAACTACATCAGGAGGGAATGCTCTTAAATTTTATTCATCTGTAAGAATGGATATTAGAAGAATAGGTGCAATTAAAGAAAAAGACCAAATTATTGGTAACTCAACTAGAGTTAAAGTAATTAAAAATAAAGTTGCACCACCATTTAAAGTTGTTGAATTCGACTTAATGTACGGAAAAGGTATCAGTAAATTAGGAGAATTAATTGACTTAGGTACTAAAGCTGGAGTAGTAGAAAAATCTGGAGCTTGGTACGCATATAAAGGTGAAAAAATTGGACAAGGTAGAGAAAATGCAAAAGTTTACCTACAAAAAAATCCTAGCGTAGCTGCAGAGATTGAAAAAATTATTAGAGATCAAGCTGCTGCGATAAGTAAGGAGTTAGAAGGAAATCCTTCACCTAACGAAAAAATTAGCGATAAAACAGAAAAAGAGGAAGAATAATTCCTCTGCCATCATTTTAAACGGGAAGCTTTGGCTTCCCGTTTCCCAAAACAACTTTAAATTGATCTAATCAACATTTAGTAGTTCGCGTGAAACGCGACTAAATTAATCGTAGACAACTTAGTTCAGATTGGTTCTAATTATCAAAAGAACAAAAGGGGGAAAAATGAGTACACAACAAGCAACAAGCTCGAAAGTGTCTTCATCTTTGGATACCTCTCATTTGAAGGTTAAATTTCCATTTAAAGCTAAATATGGAAACTACATCAACGGAAAATTTGTAGAACCTAAATCTGGAAAGTATTTTGATAATACTTCTCCTATCACTAATGAAGTTATCTGTAAGGTGCCACGATCGAACGATAAAGACGTTGATTTTGCTCTAGACGCAGCTCACGCAGCATTTCCTGCATGGGGAACAACATCAATTGGAGAAAGATCGAATATTCTTTTAAAAATTGCTGATGTTATTGAGAAAAATCTTAACGTTTTAGCGACAGCAGAATGTTTAGACAATGGTAAGCCTATAAGAGAATGTATGGCTGCAGATTTACCTTTGGTAATTGATCATTGGAGATATTTTGCAGGAGTAATAAGAGCAGAGGAAGGTTCAGTTGCTGAAATAAGCAATAGTGAATATTCTTACCACATACCTGAGCCATTAGGTGTGGTAGGTCAGATCATACCTTGGAACTTTCCATTATTAATGGCTACATGGAAACTTGCACCGGCTTTGGCTGCAGGAAACTGTGTTGTATTAAAACCAGCTGAACAAACGCCAGCATCAATCATGTTGTTAATGGAACTAATTGGAGATCTATTACCAGCAGGTGTTGTTAACGTTGTAAGCGGATATGGTCTTGAAGCAGGTAAACCACTTGCATCTTCTAAAAGAATAAAGAAGATAGCTTTTACTGGTGAAACTACTACTGGACGTTTGATTATGCAGTACGCATCTCAAAACTTAATTCCAATCACTTTAGAATTAGGTGGAAAATCACCAAACATTTTCTTTGAGGATGTTTTGGCAAAAGATGACGACTTCTTTGACAAATGTTTAGAGGGTTTTGCTATGTTTACGCTTAACCAAGGAGAAGTTTGTACTTGTCCAAGTAGAGCTTTGATCCAAGAATCTATTTACGATAAATTCATGGAAAGAGCTATTGCAAGAACAAAAGCTGTTAAACAAGACAATCCTTTAAAAATGGAAACTATGATTGGAGCTCAGGCTTCACTAGAACAAATGGAAAAAATTAAATCTTACTTAGATCTAGGTAAGAAAGAGGGTGCCAAAGTTCTATGTGGTGGTAGTGCAGCTAAAATTAATAGTGGATTAGAAAAAGGAAACTATATCCAACCAACTATCTTTGAAGGCAAAAACGACATGCGAATATTCCAAGAGGAAATCTTTGGACCTGTAGTATCAGTTACTAAGTTTAAAGATGAGAAAGAAGCATTAGAGATAGCTAATGATACTCTTTATGGATTAGGAGCAGGTGTTTGGACTAGAGATGGTAACGTTGCATACAGAATGGGTAGAGGTATACAAGCAGGTAGAGTTTGGACAAACTGTTATCACGCATACCCAGCTCATGCTGCATTTGGCGGATACAAACAATCTGGTATCGGAAGAGAAACTCACAAAATGATGTTAAATCATTACAGACAAGTAAAGAATTTGCACGTGTCTTACAGTGAGAAAAAATTAGGCTTCTTTTAACCAATAATATATAATGGCCCATGATTCAAAATCATGGGCCGAAATATTGAAATGAAAGTATCATTTACATTATCAGCAAAGAAATTACTTAGTGAACTCAAAGAAGTACACGGAGATGATCTACTGTTTCACCAATCAGGTGGATGTTGCGATGGAAGTGCGCCTATGTGTTTTCCAGCAAAAGAATATCAAGTAGGAAACAGTGACGTAAAATTGGGAGAGGTTGATGGAACTCCTTTCTATATGAATGAAGATCAATATGAAAAGTGGAAACATACAGATCTCACAATTGACGCTGTAAAGGGAATCGGAGGCATGTTTTCCCTTGATAATGGAACAGGGCAAAGGTTTTTAACAAAATCTGAAATTTGCGTTGTAGTAGACAACGATAAAAAAGCTGCAAATTAATCTCTTTATAGACAAGTTCTAAAATATCTGTATTTAATTAAATATGGGCCAAATTTTACTTACTGATGTTAGAAAGAAATTCCTAGATTATTTCAAAAAAAATAATCATAAAATCGTAGAGTCTAGTAACCTAGTCCCTAACAACGACCCAACTTTGATTTTTACCAATTCAGGCATGGTTCAATTTAAGAATGTGTTTACTGGCTTAGAAAAAAGAGAATACAAAACAGCTACGACATCTCAAAAGTGTGTAAGGGCTGGTGGAAAACATAATGATTTAGAAAACGTAGGATATACACCAAGACACCATACTTTTTTTGAAATGCTAGGAAATTTCTCCTTTGGAGATTATTTTAAAGAACAAGCTATTCATCATGCTTGGAATTTATTGACCAAAGACTTTGGATTGCCAAAAGAAAAATTATTAGTAACTGTTTTTCATGAAGATAATGATGCATTTAATCTTTGGAAAAAAATTGCTGGGTTAAACGAAAGAAAGATAATAAAAATTTCGACATCTGATAATTTTTGGTCAATGGGGGATACAGGACCTTGTGGTCCTTGTTCTGAAATTTTTTATGATCATGGCGATAAGTTGAAAGGTGGCCCACCCGGAAGCCCTGATGAAGACGGTGATAGATTTATAGAAATTTGGAACCTTGTATTTATGCAGTACGAACAAATATCAAAATCAAAAAGAATTGATCTGCCAAAACCCTCAGTAGATACAGGCATGGGGCTAGAGAGAATGACAGCAGTTTTACAAGGTACTTACGACAACTATAAAATCGATCACTTTCAAAAAATAATGGCTGGTTCATCTGATATAACAAAGACTTCAATTAACAGCAAAACAATAGCAAGTCACAGAGTTATCGCCGATCACTTAAGAGCAAGTAGTTTTTTAATTGCTGAAGGAATATTACCTTCAAATGAAGGACGCGGATATGTTTTAAGAAGAATTATGAGAAGAGGGATGAGACACGCTCATTCTTTACGTAGCAAAAATCCTGTTTTTTATAAACTTTTTGAAGTTTTATTAAACGAGATGCAGAACAGTTATCCAGAATTATTAAATGGTAGGGAGTTAATAATTGAAACTCTTAAAAATGAAGAAGAGAAATTTTCTTCTCTTTTAGAGCGCGGCATGAAAATACTAGATGAAAATTTAAATAAAGTACAAAATAAAACTCTTCCAGGTATAGAGGCTTTCAAACTATATGATACTTATGGCTTTCCCTTAGACCTTACTGCTGACATTCTAAGAAGTAAAGATATTAAAATAGATAATGTTGGTTTTGAGAAAGAGATGGAAAAAAGCAAAACTTTAGCAAGAGCTAATTGGAAAGGATCAGGAGATAAGTCTGTTGAGGAAAGGTGGTTTAAAGTTAGAGAAGAACTCAGCCCAACTGAATTTTTAGGTTATGAATTTGATAAAGCTGAAGGAGTAATAATAAAAATTTCAAAAAAAGGTAAATTTGTAGACTCTGCTAGTACTGGAGATGAAATAGAAGTCATAACAAATCAAACTCCATTTTATGGGGAGTCTGGCGGACAAGTAGGTGATCAGGGTATTATTTTTAGTTCTAATTGTAAAATTAAAGTAAATGATACTCAAAAAAAAATGGGAGATTTATTTGTTCATTATGGAAAAGTTGAAAAGGGTACAATTTCAATTGGGCAAAGCGTTAACTTAGAAATAGATGTTTTAAAAAGAAATAATTCGAAAGCTAATCACACAGCCACTCATTTATTGCATGAGTCATTAAGAAGAACTCTGGGAAAGCATGTGACACAAAAAGGATCATTGGTCTCTCCTGAAAGGTTAAGATTTGATTTTAGTCATAACAAACCTATTGAAAAAGAAGAAATGACTAAAATAAACAGTATAGTTAATGACATAGTATCTGGATCCACAGACGTTCAAACAAGAATAATGACCCCAAAAGAGGCAGTTAATATGGGTGCTCTTGCATTATTTGGGGAAAAGTATGGAGATGAAGTAAGAGTGGTTTTTATGGGTAAGGAAAATAATGGTTTCTTCTCAACAGAATTATGTGGAGGAACTCATGTTAAAAACACTAAAGAAGTTGGTAAGTTTAAAGTAATAAGTCAATCATCTATTTCATCAGGAGTTAGAAGGATTGAGGCATTAAGGGATAAACAATTAGAAGAGTACGAAAAAAATCAAATAAAAGATAAATCTCAAAAAGAGTCAAATCTTAGAAAAGAAATAGAATTAATTAAAAAAGAACTTCAAAAATTGAAAATTGAACCTGATTATAATGAAGATTTAAATTTTTCTGAAAATTTAAAAAATTTGAATAAACAGCTTAATAAAATAAAGATTGAAAGCATCAAGAAAGATAAAAGTAAAAATATAATAAAGGACAAAAAAATTGGGAATATATTAATTCGAGAACAAATTTTAAAAGATTTTCCCCCAAAAGAACTTAGAGGAATTATTGATCAAGGAAAAAAAGATATTAAATCCGGAATTATAATTAGTATTTCCACATTTGAAGATAAGGTTGGTTTGGCTGTAGGAATTTCTCAAGATTTAACAACAAAATATGACGCTGTTGATTTAGTACAATCAGCCGCAGTAATTTTGGGAGGCAAGGGAGGCGGCGGTAGAAAAGATTTCGCTCAAGCAGGAGGTGTAGACAAAAATAAAATTGAAGACGCCTTAAAAGAAATATCTAAAAAAATTAATTAAGTTTTTTCTTTAAATTTCCATCAATAGCTTCTAAAAATTGATTTGTTGTTAAATATTTTGCAGACTTATCAATTAAAATTGCCAAATCTTTCGTCATCGAGCCACTTTCAACAGTTTTGACACATACTTCTTCAATTTTAGTTGAAAATTTTATTAGTTCCTCATTTCCATCAAGCTTTCCTCTATGAGCTAAACCTCTTGTCCAAGCAAAAATTGATGCAATGGGGTTAGTAGAGGTTTCTTTACCTTGTTGATGCATTCTATAATGTCTGGTTACAGTACCATGAGCAGCTTCAGACTCTACTGTTTTACCGTCAGGAGTCATTAACACGCTAGTCATTAAACCTAAGGATCCGAACCCCTGCGCGACTGTATCGGATTGCACGTCACCATCATAATTTTTACATGCCCAAACATACCCACCATTCCACTTCATTGCGCAAGCGACCATGTCATCAATCAATCTGTGTTCGTAAGTAATATTTGCTTGTTTAAATTTATCTGAAAATTCTTTTTCAAAAACTTCCTGAAAAAGATCCTTGAAACGTCCATCATAAGCCTTAAGGATTGTGTTCTTAGTTGATAAGTAAACTGGCCATTTTCTTCCAAGACCGTAATTCATACATGCTCTTGCAAAATTCTTAATAGAATCATCTAGATTATACATTGTTAGTGCAGTGCCGGATCCAGAAAAATCAAAAACTTTAAATTCTTTTTTATCTTTTCCATCTTTTGATATCCATTTAACTTCTAGACTACCTTCTCCGGGTATTAAAAAGTCTGTAGCTCTATATTGATCACCAAAAGCATGCCTTCCGATCACAATCGGCTGTGTCCAACCAGGAACGAGTTTTGGTACATTTTTACAAATAATCGGTTCTCTGAAAACTGTTCCACCTAAAATATTTCGTATCGTTCCATTTGGAGAGCGCCACATTTTTTTTAGTTTAAATTCATCTACACGAGCTTCATCAGGCGTGATAGTTGCACATTTTACCCCTACGCCAAATTCTCTTATGGCATTAGCTGCATCAACTGTGATTTGATCATCTGTTTTGTCTCGACTTTCCATACCAAGATCGTAATATTTAAGATCTATTTCAAGATAGGGTTTAATGAGTTTATCTTTGATAAAAGACCATATAATTCTAGTCATTTCATCACCATCTAGTTCAACTACGGGGTTTTTTACTTTAATTTTTGCCATAAAATATTGATTGAATATCAACGGTTTTTATACATATTAAGAAAAAATTAGCAAATTAAATAATTATGTTTAACACAATTTTTCCAAAGATACACAAAGAAGGATACAAATTCCTTGCTATTTCGATATTAGCTTCATTCGTTGTGTTGTTATTCTCCCAATTTTTTGGATTTTTATTTATTTTAATAACTGTTTGGGTTTATTATTTTTTTAGAGACCCTGAAAGATATTCTATTAATGATGATAAATTTTTAGTAAGCCCAGCAGATGGTTTAATAACAGATATTTCAGAGCGGTCGGGTCCTGTAGAACTTAGATTAGAGAACACTACATTCACAAAAGTTAGTATCTTTATGAATGTATTTAATTGTCATGTAAACAGAACACCAATTTCTGGAAAAATTGAAGAAATTTATTATAAGCCTGGCAAATTTTTAAATGCATCTTTAGACAAGGCGAGCGAGGAAAATGAAAGAAATTATTTTAAAATTAAAACATCCGAAGGTGAAGAAATAATTATTGTTCAAATCGCGGGATTAATTGCTCGAAGAATTGTTTGTCAAGTTGAACAAGATCAAGAATTGAAGCAGGGAGAGAGAGTAGGGATGATTAGATTTGGAAGCAGAGTAGATATATATTTTAAGAATAAAAAAATTTTGGTTAAACAAGGTCAAAATGTAGTTGCTGGTGAAAGTTTAATTGCCGTAGAATAATGGAAGATAATAAAAAATTTAAGTTAGTTTCATCAAAAAAAACAAGATACCTGTTGCCTAACATTTTAACTTTAGCGGGAGTCTGTTTGGGAATTAGCTCAATCAAATTTTCAATTGATGGTAATTATAGTTTAGCAGTAACATTAATTTTAATCGCTTCAATCTTGGACGCATTAGATGGAAGAATCGCAAGATTAATTAAAGGAACATCAGAATTTGGTAAAGAACTAGACTCACTTACAGATTTCGTAAGTTTCGGAATTGCGCCAGCATTTATTTTGTACTTCTGGGAATTAAATAATTATGGAAAGCTTGGGTGGGCAATTACACTTATTTACTCTGTTTGCTGTGTTTTAAGACTGGCTAGATTTAATCTCACTAAAATTGAGGTGACAGAGGAATGGAAAAATAATTTTTTTGAGGGAATACCTTCACCAGCAGGAGGTTTATTAATACTAACACCACTAATATATGAGTTAACCAATTTAAATGTGGGATTAGACATAAAAAAAATTACACCTTATTTTACAGTTTTAATAGCAATTTTGCTGGTAAGTAAAATCCCTACTTTAGCTTTAAAAAGGATATCTATATCACCTAAAACTTCAGTATTTCTTCTTTTAGGAATTGGCTTAATTTTTATAGCTCTTTTATTCTACACTTTAGAAGCCCTTTTAATATTTGGCATATTATACTTAGCTTCAATTCCAATAAGTATAATACTCTATAATAATCAAAACAAAAAAAATTCAAAAATATCTGAAGAAAGCCATGAAGATATTTTATAATGAAAAAATCAAAAAGAGTTAAAAAAAGTAATTCTTGGAAAATAAAACAGCACAGAGACCCTTTCTTTAAAAAATCAAAATCTCTAGGTTATAGATCTAGAGCGTCATTTAAATTAATCGAATTGAATAAAAAATATGGTTTCATTAAAAAAGACTCTAATCTTTTAGATTTAGGATCTTATCCTGGAGGGTGGTCTCAGATTGCTAGTCAAATAATTAGTAAAGGCAAAATTCTCTCTATAGATACTAAAGATATGAAACCAATTAAAAACGTAAAATTTTTAAAGGCCGATATTTTAAAAAATGAGACAAAAAATGAAATATTTGAGTATTTTCAATCAAACTTAGACATAATTATTTCAGATATGGCTGCAGATACAACTGGAAATAAATCTTTAGACTCAATCAGGACCAATCAATTATGTTCAGAAACAATTAATTTCTCAAAAGATATACTTAAACCAAAAGGTGTATTAGTTTCAAAGTTATTCATGGGCGAAGACTTTATCGAGGTAAAGGATCTTGCAAAATCAATATTTAAAACAGTAAATTTTTTCAAACCCCTTTCTAGCAGAAGAGAGTCAAAAGAAACTTATTTACATTGTAAGGCATTAAAGTCTTTATAAATTGAAATAATTGTATATAAGTTTATATGGGATCAATAAAAGAAGCCTTAACCTTTGATGACGTCTTAATGCTCCCACGTTATTCTACAGTTATCCCATCAAAAACTAATATAGACCTCAAGTTAACAGATAAAATTTTGCTGAAAGTGCCGTTTTTATCATCTGCAATGGATACTGTCACAGAAAGTAACATGGCCATTGCAATTGGTCGAGAGGGAGGCATTGGTATTATTCACCGAAATTTAGGCGTAAAAAAACAAGCATCGGAGGTTAAAAAAGTTAAAAATAAAAATTTTTTTGTAGGGGCAGCAGTAGGGACTAATAAAGAAGATTTTGATAGAACCAAGTTTTTATTAGATAGTGGTGTTGATTTAATAGTAATTGATACAGCTCATGGGCATAGTGAGAAAGTATTACAGACACTTTCCAAATTAAAAAAATTAGTAGGCGACATACCCATCTGCGTCGGAAATATAGCAACTGGAGAAGCAGCAAAAAAACTATATAATTCGGGTGCTGATATTATTAAAGTTGGTATAGGACCCGGGTCTATTTGCACAACAAGAATGGTTGCTGGTATAGGTGTTCCCCAAATTTCAGCAATAATGGATGTTAAAAAGGCTTTAAACAAAAAAAAAATTAAAATTATTTCAGATGGAGGAATTAAATTTTCAGGTGATATTGCAAAAGCTTTAGCAGCCGGAGCTGATGCAATTATGATGGGATCAATATTTGCTGGCACAGATGAAAGTCCAGGTAAAAAATTTAAAGTAGGTGGAAAAACTTATAAACAATATAGAGGCATGGGATCTATAGGCGCAATGTCAGCTGGATCAGCCAATAGATATTTTCAAAATAAGCAAAATGATAAATCAAAATTTGTTCCAGAAGGAGTAGAAGGAAGAGTTTTATATAAAGGAAAAGTATCTAAGATAATTTATCAATTAAAAGGAGGATTAAAATCGTCGATGGGTTATATTGGAGCAAAAAATTTAAAAGAAATAAGCAAACAAGCAAAATTTGTTAAAATTACTAAAGCAGGATTTTATGAAAGTATGGTACATAGTGTTGAGGTAACTCAAAAAACATCTGATTATAAATTATGAAAAAAATAACACTTAAAATTATATTGATTTTTATTTTTACGATAAGCGCATTATTAGCAAAAACAGATTTTTTTAATGAAGGAGTAAATTTATTTAATAATAAAAAATTTGAGGAGGCCCAATTTAAATTTGAGCAAAATATAGTTTACAATCCTAAAAGTGAGCAATCTTATTTATATTTATCTAAAATTTTTAACAAACTCGAAAAAAAAGAACTTGAAGAACAAAATTTAAATACTGTTATGCTAATTAATCCTAAAAATGAAGAGGCAATATACAATCTAGCAAAATTAAAATTATCTTCATCTGACTACGAAAAAAGCAGAAAATTAAATGAAAAATTAAGTTTAATCTGCAACAAATTTTGCACTAAAAATAAAAAATTAAAAGTTGAAATCGAAAATTTATCTAAAAAATAAATGCGATTTCAAAAAGAAAGAGAAAAAATTTTAATAGTTGATTTTGGATCCCAGATAACAAAATTAATAGGAAGAAATATAAGAGAATTGGGAGTTTACTCAGAGATTTTAACTCCACAAGAACTTAAAAAGCTAAAAAATTTTGAAAAAATAAAAGGAGTAATTCTTTCTGGTGGACCGTCATCCGTAACCTCAAAAAAATTTCCAACTATCCCTAAACAATTATTTGAAAAAAAAATACCAATTTTAGGTATTTGTTATGGATTACAATTAATTGCAAAATTGTTTGGAGGAAAAATTAAACCATCGAAAACTACAAGAGAATTTGGACGAGCTTATTTAATTAAAAAGAGTAGTTCATTGTTGACAAAAAATTTTCTTAAAAAAAAAACCTTAGTTTGGATGAGTCATGAAGATGCTGTAGTCAAACTACCTCTAAATTTTAAAGTCGTTGCTTCTACTAACAACTCAAAATTAACAATTATTGAACATCAAAATAAAAATATATATGGAGTACAATTTCATCCTGAAGTCACTCATACAAATAATGGTAAGCAAATATTTAAAAATTTTCTATTTTTGATTTGCAAAATTAAGAAAAATTGGAATATTCCATCGCAAAAAATTAGACTAATTAAAGAAATTCGAAAAAAAGTAAAAAACGCTAAAGTTATATGCGCTTTATCAGGGGGTGTGGATAGTAGTGTTGTTGCTTTATTGATTAATCGTGCAATAAAAAAAAATTTAATATGTATTATGGTCGATACAGGTTTAATGAGAAAAAATGAATTCAAAGATACGTATAGAATATTTAAAAAGAGATATAAATTAAATGTTAAATTAATAGATGCTTCAAAACTTTTTCTTAAAAAATTGAAATACATTTCTGGCCCCGAGAAGAAGAGAAAAGTAATTGGAAAACTATTTATAAGAGTTTTCGAAAGTGAAGCAAAAAAATATAGAAATATTAAATTTCTTGCCCAAGGCACACTTTATCCCGATATAATAGAAAGCAGATCATCAACCGGAAGCAAAACCTCTAAAATAAAATCCCACCATAATGTTGGAGGGCTTCCTAAAAAAATGAAATTTAAATTAATCGAACCGTTAAAAGATTTTTTCAAAGATGAAGTACGAATCCTTGGAAGGTCGTTAAATTTAATAAATAAAATAAATTTTAAACATCCATTCCCAGGACCAGGTTTAGGAATAAGAATAATTGGCAATGTTACACCAGAGAAAGTTAAAATACTTCAAGAAGCCGACTTTATTTTTATAAACGAGTTGATTGAAAATAATCTTTATAATAAAATCTGGCAAGCTTATGCAGCATTACTTCCAATTAAAACTGTTGGGGTAATGGGAGATTCTAGAACTTATGAATATGTTTGTCTCCTAAGAGCAGTAACTTCACAGGACGGCATGACAGCTGATTATTTTAATTTCTCAAAAAATTTTTTAGATAGAATATCAAATAGAATTGTGAATAATGTCAAAGGAATAAATAGAGTTGTATATGATATTACTTCAAAACCACCAAGCACTATTGAATTAGAGTAATGAATTCTAAGATTAAAAAAATTATAAGAAAAAAAAATAAATCTAAAATTGTAAGTTTAACTGCATATTCAAAAAATATTTCAAAAATATTAGACAAATATTGTGACATTATTTTAGTAGGCGACTCAATGGCCAATGTGCTTTATGATCAAAAAAATACACATAAAATAAGTTTAGAAGATTTAATTAAGCACACTCTAAGCGTACAAAAAGGAATTAAAAAATCATTGTTAGTTGTAGATATGCCGAAAGGGAGCTATAGCGATACCTTTACCGCACTTAAAAATGCCAGAATAATTATGAAAAAAACAAATTGTCATGCAGTAAAATTAGAAAATTTTAGGAATAATTATAAAATAATAAATCTTTTAGTAAAAAAAAAAATTCCTGTCATGGGCCATATAGGATTTACACCACAATTTAAGAGAAGTTTTAGAATAGAAGGGCAGTCAAAAAAAGAAATTGAAAAACTTTTAAAGCAAGCAAAATCAATAGAGAAAGCTGGTGCCTTTTCTATTGTATTAGAATGCTTGACATCTGATGCAGCAAGATTAATCACACAAAGCATTAAAATACCAACCATTGGAATAGGATCATCCTCTTATTGTGATGGACAAATATTAGTTACTGACGACATGCTTGGTTTAAGCGGTTTTTACCCAAAATTTGTAAAAAAATACGCTAATTTAAATAGAATAATTGAAAAAGCTGCAAAAAAATATAGTAGAGAAGTGAAAATAAAAAAATTTCCAACAAAGAAGAACTTTTTAAATGGAACAAATTGAAACTAGTCATAAAGAAACAAAAAAAAAATTTATCGATATTTACAATCACAACAAAGTTAAAATTATATCAACATTTTTTGTTATAATTTTTGCTGCTGTTTCTCTTATAATTTTAAAACTTAATTCTGAAAAAAAAAATACTCTTATTGCTGAAAAATATATAAAAGCGAGTCACCATCTGGCCTCCTCTGAAACTGATAAAGCTAAATTATTATTTGAGCAAATCTTAACTAGTGGTAATAAATTTTATTCAATTTTGTCTCTGAATAATGTTATTGAAAAAAATTTGATTGTAGATAAAGATAAGGTTATTAATTATTTCAATATTTTAGAAAACAATATTACTTCACAGGAACAAAAAGATCTTTTAATTTTAAAAAAAGCATTATACTTAATTCAAAAACAAGATTTTCAAGAAGGAAAAGATTTATTAAATATTTTAATACAAAATAATTCAAATCTTAAATCTTTGGCACAAGAAATAGTAAAAAAATAAATTAATGAAATTTTATTTCATTTTAATAATCATGTTTTTTTTAAATAACTGCTCTTTTGATACCAAATCTGGTATTTGGCAATCTGATAAAAGCGTAGTAAAAAAAAATGATGATATTTTTAAAGAATTTAAAAAAATCCAGATTGAACAAGAAGTTTTTAATGAAGAAATATTTTTAGACAGCAAGATAAATTTAATAATTTCGAAGCCTATAAAAAATGCAAAATGGCAAGATATACATTATAGTGATGAAAATAATTTAGAAAATTTTTACTATAGTAGCTCCAATAGAGTCAAATTTAAGAGTAAAAAAATCTCAAGGAGTAAATTAAATAGAACTCCACTCTTTCATGACGGCAATCTAATAACAAGCGATGAAAAAGGAAATATACTTGTCTTCTCTACTAATCAAAAAAAAATAATTTCAAAATTTAATTTTTATAAAAAAAATTTTAAGGAAATAAAAAAGAAACTTAATTTATACTTAGAAAATGACGTAATTTATGTTTCTGATAATTTGGGGTATTTATACTCTTTTGATTATCGTAATAGCAAAGTCAATTGGGCCATTAATTACAAACTTCCATTCAAGTCTAATTTAAAAGTTACGAAAGACGAAATTGTTTGTGCAGATGTAAACAATAACTTAATAATTTTTAATAAAAAGGATGGTAAAATGATTGATTTAATTCCCACAGAAAACACAACCATTACAAATGAATTTAAAAATAATATATCCAAAGAAGGAGAGAATTTATTTTTCTTAAATTCTTATGGTTCTTTATATTCTATTGATATAAAGGAGAGAAAGTTGAAGTGGTTTATAAATATAAATCCATCTTTAAATCTAAATCAGTTAAGTTTATTTAACGGAAGTCAAATTGTAAATTCAGAAAATAGAATTGTTGTATCATCAAATAATAGCACATACTTAATTAATTCAAATACTGGTACAATATTAAAAAAATATAATTTTTCATCATTAATAAAACCAATTATAAATAATAATATTTGTTTTTTAATTACTAAAAATAATTTTCTTGTTGCTATCAATTTGAAAAATTTTCAAATTCTTTATTCACAAGATATTAATCTTAAAGTCTCGCAATTTTTAGACTCAAAAAAAAAGGAGTTAAGTTTAAAAAATATGATGTTATTAAACGATGAAGTATACATATTTCTTGCTAATTCATATATTTTGATTTTTGAAAAAAATGGTATATTGCAACAAATTAAAAAACTTCCATCTAAAATAAACAGTTATCCAATTTTAGTAGATTCTTCTATTATTTTTTTAAATAAAAATAATAAATTAATTATTGTTAATTAATTATTAGATTTTCCGCTTAAAAGTGATAGTTGCTTTACTTTTATTCCTTTAATTTTGTCATAAGGTTTAATTGGGTACTCACCTGTAAAATAGTGGTCACTAAACTGGGGATATGTATTATTTCTTTTTTCGTTAATTAAAGCTTTGTATAAGCCCTCCAAGCTTAAAAATTTTAAACTTTCTGCTTTAATGTATTTACACATTTCTTGAATATTTTTATCATTGGATAACAACTCTTCTTTTGTGGGCATATCCACTCCATAAAAGTCAGGAAACTTTATTATTGGACAAGCTATTCTAACATGGACCTCGCTAGCACCATTTTCATATAACATTTTGACTATTTTGTAACATGTGGTCCCGCGAACTAAGGAGTCGTCAATTAATATAATTTTTTTATTTTTGATTATTGTTTTTGTAGAACTAAGTTTAAGTTTTACTCCTAAACTTCGAATGTTTTGGGAGGGTTCAATAAAAGTTCTGCCAACGTAATGATTTCTAATTAAACCTAACTCAAACTTTTTTTTGGATTGATCAGCAAATCCTAAAGCTGCTGGAACACCAGAATCCGGAACTGGAACAACTAGATCGGCATTAATATCTGTTTCTCGCGCTAATTCAATTCCTAGAGATTTTCTATATTCATAAGCGCATTTATTATTTATTAAGCTATCTGGTCTTGCAAAATAAATATATTCAAATACACATGGCCGTGATTTTTGTAGGGGAAAAGGTTTTACAGAATGCAATTTATCTTCCTCGATTATAACGATTTCACCATTTTCTACTTCTCTTACAAAAGTTGCACCTACAATATCAAGAGCACATGTTTCTGATGCAAAAATAAATGATTTATTAAGTTTACCTATTACTAAAGGTCTGATTCCAAACGGGTCTCTGACACCAATTAATTTTTTATTTGTCATTAAAACAAGAGCATAACCACCTTGTATTTGAAACAAAGTATCAATTAATTTATCTACAAATTTCTCTCTTTTAGATTTAGCAATTAATTGAACTATGGTCTCAGTATCGCTTGTAGTTCTAAAAATTGCACCTTCTTTTACTAAATTTTCTCTGAGCAATAGAGCGTTGGTTAAATTTCCATTATGAGCAACACTTAAACCACCCATGTGTAAATCAGCAAAAAAAGGTTGAATATTTCTAACAGAAGTTTCACCAGTAGTTGAATATCTGTTATGACCTATAGAAAATTTTCCTGGTAATCTTTTTAAAGTCTCTGAGTTTGTGAAGTGGTCTCCTACTAAACCTTGTCTTTTTTCAGAGTGGTAATTTTTTCCATCAAAAGATACTATTCCACAACCTTCTTGCCCTCTATGTTGAAGTGCATGTAACCCAAGGGCTACTAAAGCAGAGGCATCATCGTGGTTTGATATTCCAAAAATTCCGCACTCTTCTCTAAGCTTATCTAAGCTAAATTTTTTCAATTTTTTCTTTTGTATCTATAAAATCTTCACTTGAAGGAAATTCCTCAACTAAAATTTTACTCCCATTATTAATTAAATCGAATGTAAAAGCTTTTTCAGCAGATATACCCCAATTTTTATAAGGATAAAACCAGTTTAAAATTGAAAATATACACACAGCTACAATATATCCTTTAAAAACTCCAAATATTATACCAAAACTTTTATCCACAGAACCCACCCCGGTCCAAGTTACTGCTTTACCTAAAGATTTCCCAATTAGAATAGTTAAAAATAATGTTAGAGAAAAAATTGCTACCCCCAATCCCACATTATTAATAAATTGCGATTCTATATAATCTCTTACTGTAGGTTGTAGCTTTGGGACTAATATAATTGTAATAATTGTAGAAATTATCCATTTAGCAAACGAAATTAAACTTAAAGTAAACCCTTTAAAAAAACATTGAATAGTAAAATAAATTATAATGATAAGAAATATTAAATCAAAAATATTTATATAATTAAAGATTTCTTTAAAAAAATTATCTATCATCAAATATTTTTAATTTCTGGCCCGAAAGGTTCAATTGTAAGTATCATTTTTGGCAACAATGTAAGAACTGAAAGCATAGCTAATAGCATTGCTATTCCAGTAAAAACTCCAAAATAAATAGTGGGAATAAAATTAGATAAAACTAAAATTGAAAAACCAAAAACTATTGTTATTGAGGTATTTAAAATAGCAACGCCCACGGTTTTGTGACATTTATCCAGTGTTTTTTGGTAATTATTTATTTTTTTGAACTCTTCCTTAAATCTATAAATATAATGAATGCTATTATCTACAGCTATACCAATAGTAATAGCTGCGATTGTGATAGTCATCATATCTAAAGGAATACCAAGTAAACCAATTAATCCAAGGATGAAAAATGCAGCTATGATATTAGGCACAACGCCAATTATAGAAACAGAAATATTTCTAAATAATATAAAAAACATAAAAAATATACCAACCATTACTATACCCAGGGTCAATATTTGAGATTTAAATAAACTTTGAAGTAAATTATTAAACAAAATAAGAACTCCAGCCAATTTAAATTCATCTTTTTTTAAATTATATTTTTCTACTAAATCTTTTTGAATTTTTTTTATCAATTCATTTCGTCTTAAATCTTTTAAAGAATCTTTAATTCTTAAACTTATTCTAGCTTCATCCTTTTCAACTGAGATATAAGGAGTAACTATTTCTTTTTTAATCTGCTCCGGTATTTTGCTATAAAGAACAGCAATTTCCAAGCTTTGTAATTGTTTTTTATTTAAATCTTCCGCAACTCTTAAAATCGAGCCAAATGATAAAACCTTTCCAACCTCTGGTAAAGATTCCAAATAATCATGAATATTGATAATTTTATCTATTTTATCTCTGGTAAACCAATATTTTGCTTTATCCTCTTCCTCATCATTTTCTTCCCAATTATCTATATCGTCTTCTGCTTGTTTTAGATTTTTCTCTTTTTTAGGAAATTTCAAAATTACATCTAACGGAGTTGTACCACCTAAATCATCATCAATTTTCTTCATTCCTTTATAAATTTCTGTATCTTTATCGAAGTAATTTATAAAGCTGTTTTCAACCTCAAGTTTGAAAATTCCTATTATGCTAATCAGAATTACAATTACAGACAGACCGTAAATAAAAAAATTATTGCTTTTTGCAATAGAGGCTAGCGCCGAAGTAATCATTGATTTTTCTGTATCCTTAATAATAATTTCTTGATCAGATGATAATAAGTTTAATAAAGACGGTAATAATAAAAATGTAACAAAATAAGAAACAATTAGTCCTAAAGTCATCATCCATCCAAAATCAATAATTGGTTTTATTCCACTTAATACCAAAGAAAGGAATGCACAGATTGTTGTCAAAACAGTATATATGATCGGTAGCATCATTTTTTTACTAGTTTCAAAAACTGTTTCTTTGACCGATAATTCGGGGAATTCTCTCTTAAACTGTAAAAATCTTACGGTGACATGTATATTCATGGCCATATTCAGGATTAGCATTAATGCAATAAAATTTGATGAAATTACTGTGACCTTCCATCCAATCAAACCTAATAACCCTATCATTATGACTACAGAAGTTGCACATCCCATTAATGGCATTAAAACCCATTTGATATTTCGAAAAACAAACCAAAGTGTTAAAATAATAAAGAAAAAAACACCTATTCCAAAAATAACAATATCGCTTTTAACGAAGCTCATCATATCATCAGCAATCATTGGAATACCTCCTAAGTAAATTTTAGCATTTTCGCCATACTTAGTAATCACATCTCTAATTTCAGTAATATTTTGATGGTTTCTTATATTGTATAAATTTTTGTAGTTTTCATATTCTCTAAGAAATTCTTTGTATTTAATTTTTTCTTTTTCAGATAAGCCAATTTCAGTTAGTTGATTATAATATTTATCTTTGATTTTTATATACTCTGCAAGACGTTCATCCTTTTTTAAATATACCACTATACCAGAGGTTTTTCCATCTTCGCTAATTACATAGTTTCTATAAATAGGACTATTTAAAATTTCGTTAAAGCCTCTTTCTCTATCAATCTCAGGATAAGCTAAAGTTTTATAATTTTTTAGTCTTTCCATTAAACCTTCATCAGTGCTTTTTAGCAATGGAACATCAATTATTGTTATAACGCTATCCACCCAAGTTAATTTTTCGATTTTAGATTTAAGTAACTGAATATTCAGGATAGTTTCTTTTTCTTTGAAACTTGAAACTGGAGAGTAAGTGAGAACTAAAAATTCTTTTGAACCATATGTTTGATTTACCTCCCTTAAATATTTGAGATCTGGGTCACCTTCGAGCAATAAGGCATCTGATGAAGCATCTAAATTAAAATTTTTGGCTTGGTATAATGCATATACCACTAAAGTAATTAAAAAAAGAACTGTAATTTTCGAAAAATCTATAATTATTTTTTTATAAATATAACTAAACATAGACTATTTTTAGATATATCTTAATTTTAAAATAACTAAAGGGAAAATGGATTAATTTTTATTTAAATCTTTAAATTTAGTGTATATACCTTCAAACTCAACTTTAACAATGCCTGTTGGTCCGTGCCTCTGCTTCCCTAAAATTATATCAGCAAGACCATTTACATCATTCATTTTTGATTGCCACTCAGCATGTTCGATCGAGCCTAATTTAGGTTGTTTTCTCTCCAAATAATATTCTTCCCTGTAAACAAACATTACTACATCTGCATCTTGTTCAATTGAACCTGACTCCCTCAAATCAGCTAGTTGTGGCTGTTTATCATCTCTTTGCTCTACTGCCCTTGATAATTGAGATAGAGCAAGTACGGGCACCGAGAGTTCTTTAGCTAAAGCTTTAAGACCTTGAGTAATTTCAGAAATCTCTTGAACTCTTCCTTCATTTCTGTTTGTCGTGCTCGATCTCATCAATTGAATATAGTCTACAACAATAAGGCTTAGGCCAAACAATCTTTTAATCCTTCTAGCCCGGTTACTTAATGTTGCTATTGTAATAGCAGGTGATTCATCGATATATAAAGGAAGGTTGTAAATATTTCTTGAGGTTTCTATATATCTATTTATTTCTTCCTCAGTAACTTTACCTCGTCTTATATCATCTGATTTTATTCTAGCTTGTTCTGAAAGAATTCTTGTTGATAATTGTTCAGACGACATTTCTAAAGAAAAAAAGGCAATCGAGGATTTTTCTTGTCTCGCTAATATATGTTGAGCTGCGTTATAAGCAATATTCGTTGCTAAGGCAGTTTTACCCATAGACGGTCTCCCTGCTAAAATAATTAAGTCTGACTTATGAAGCCCTCCTAATTTTTCGTCCAAATCTGACAAACCTGTAGGCACTCCAACAATACCCTGATCATTTTGCATTGCCATTGTAGCCATCTCAATAGTTTGATCTAAAGCATGGTTAAATTTTAAAAACGATTGTGTGAAGCTACCTCTTTCAGCTAAATCAAATAAAGATTTTTCGGTAGACTCAATTATATTTTCTGCATTTTGTTCTTGAGAATTTGCATTAAGTGTATCATTTGATAATTTATCAGAGATTAAAACCAATTCTCTTCTTAAATACATTTCTTGTATTATTTTTGCGTAATCAATAGCTTGTTTTACAGACCCAGAAAATCTAGTAAGTTTAACTAAGTATTCTGTGCCCCCAACTTCATTGAGCATATTATCTTTTTCAAAAAAATTTTTTAAAGTTATTGGATTTGCTATCATTCCTTTATTGTTCAAACTTTCAATAACTTCATAAATTTTTACATGTGCAGGATCATAAAATGTTTTTGAATTTACTATTGTAGAAATTTCATCAATGATGTCATTATTAACTAATATTGAGCCTAACAAGGCTTGTTCTGCCTCTAAGTTAGAAGGTTGTTTATTTTCTAAATTATTTTTTTGAAAAGAAGAGATTTCTTTCATTTCATAATAATATGATAAAGTTTTTTTCTTTAAAGAAAAAAGTTACACACCTTTTTCAACACACTGTGGAGAAGTTATTTAGATTGAATTTTATCTATTTTAATTGATATGTTTGCTTTAACTTCCGAATGAAATGAAACTTCAATTTTAAATAAGCCTATTTTATTCAATTCATCTTTTAAAATAATTTGAGAGGGGATAACTTCAACATTAGCTTTTTCAAAAATTAAATTAGTTATTTCTTTTGGTTTTATGGAACCATATAAAAGTCCATTTTCTTTGCTTTCTTTATGAAAAGTAAAAGTTTTGTTGTTTATTTTTTTTGAAATTTCTAAAAATTTGTTCTTCTTTTCAATATTCTTTTTATTAAGTTCATCTTTCTTTTTTTCAACTAATTCAATATTTTCTTTATTAAACCTTAGAGCTTTGCCCTGTTTTAAAAGAAAATTTCTACCGTAACCGTTTTTAACTTTAACTTTATCCCCAATTTTCCCTAGATTAATTATATTCTCAAGTAAAATTATTTCCATTATATAAGTCCTAATATTTTTGCTTTTTTAATTTCCTTAGTAAGTTTTCTCTGCTTATTAAATGAAACTGATGTTATTTTTGAGGACATAATTTTTCCGTTATCGGATACATATTTCTTTAGTAAACTAACATTTTTGTAATCAATTATTGGAGCGTTTTTTGAGGAGAGGGGACATTTTTTTCGAAAAAATTTTCCCTCATTTTTTTGAAATAAACTTAGATTGTTTAATACATTTGTTCCTCTTTTCTGAAATTTTTTATGCTTTTTTTTCATTTAGTTATTTTTTTTTAAAAAACTCTGTCTTTTGATCTAATCTTTTATATCTGACAGTTAGATTTCTTATTACAGATCCATCAACTTTGATTTTATTTTTTATCTCCTTAATTGTTTCTTGAGCCCCTTCAAATTTAAAATGAATAAAAAAACCTTTTTTATAATTCTTTATTTTTCTAGCCAAGTTAATAAGGCCCCATTCTTCAATTTTTAATACTTTACCAGATGAATTTTTTATTACATCGTTATATTTGTTAACTAATTTTTCAATGTCTTTTTCTGATAAGTCCTGTTTAGCGATTATTGTGTTTTCGTAAAATGCCATAGTATTATAATGAGTAAAATATGTTTTAATTTATATGTATAAAAACTGGTTTATACTATAATAATTGATTATATCAATACTTATAATTACTATAAAAACTTTATAAATGAGCTCATTATTATTTCCAGGTCAAGGATCTCAAACAGTAGGCATGGGATTAGAATTTTATGAAAATTTTGATTTAGTAAAGAAAATATTTAAATTAGCGGATGAAAGGCTAGATTTTTCTATTTCGAAAATGATCTTAGAAGGTCCATCAGATCAACTTCAATTAACTAAAAACACACAACCAGCAATTTTAGTGGTCAGTTATTCTATATTTAAAGTCTTAAGAGATGAATTTAATTTTGATCTTAAGTCAATAAAATATTTTGCAGGACATTCTTTGGGAGAGTATAGCGCGTTAGTTTGCTCTGGAGCTTTAGAATTTAATGATGCATTGTATCTTTTGCATGAAAGAGGAAAGGCAATGCAAAATGCAGTCCCAGTTAACAAAGGCAGCATGATTGCTATTCTTGGTTTTGAACTTGAAGAAATAAATAAATTACTAAAAAATAATGTTCCCTCTGAAGGAATTTGTGAAATAGCAAATGATAATGCAGATGGACAGGTAATTGTAAGTGGCAATAAGGAGGTTTTAGATAAATTTAAGATTACTCTTAAAAATAAAAATATAAAACATATTCCACTTAAAGTAAGTGCACCTTTCCATTGCAGTTTAATGAAACCAGCCGCAGAAACAATGAAAAATAAAATTGACATTATTAAATTTAGCGATCCCGCTTTTGAGATAGTTGCTAATGTGACTGCAAAAGCCGTAAAAGAAACACACATAATTAAAAAATTATTAATAGACCAGATTTTTTCAACTGTTAGATGGAGAGAGAGTTTAATTTATATGTCCAAATCAGGTGTAAAAAATTTTATTGAAATTGGCCCAGGTAAAGCACTCACAGGTATGGCAAAAAGAACAATAAAAAATTCCAACTGCTTTTCAATTAACTCAATAGCTGATATTAAAAATCTAATAAATGAATCTAAAAAATAAAAAAGTTTTAATTACAGGCGCAACAGGTGGTATTGGCAACAGTTTAGTAAAAAAATTTGACACACTTGGTGCAAAAATTATTGCAAGCGGGACCAATGAGGAAAAGCTTTCAAATCTTAAAAAAAATTTTCCTAACATTTCTATTGAAAAATTTAAATTAGATGAGCACGAAAAAATTGAAAAATTTATAGAAAAAGTAGACAAAGAAAATCAAGGTTTAGACGTATTAATTAATAACGCTGGCATAACACTTGATAATCTTTCTATCAGATTGACAGAAGAGAATTGGAAAAAAGTTTTAGACATTAATTTAACTTCTACATTTTTAATGTGCAAATGTTCTATTAAAAAAATGTTAAAAAGAAAAAATGGAAAAATAATCAATATTACTTCTATTGTTGGACATACAGGAAATATGGGACAAGCAAATTATGCTGCTTCTAAAGCAGGAATTATTGGATTCTCTAAAAGTTTAGCTATTGAATATGCAAAGAAAGGAATTAATATAAATTGTGTTTCACCAGGTTTTATTCAAACAGAAATGACTGAGAAAATTAATGAGGAATTTAAAAAGAAATTAATCGATAAAATTCCATCAGGCGATCTTGGAACTGGCGAGGATGTTTCAAATTGCGTAGCTTTTTTGGCATCTGATTTAGCAAATTATATAAACGGAGAAACCATTCATGTTAACGGTGGAATGTATATGTCTTGACAATTTTCATTAATAATCTATTAAGAATTATAAATAACCAGAAAGGATTTCATGTCAGACGATGTTAAAAGTAAAGTTAAAAAAATAGTTGCAGACCATTTAGGAGTTGAGGAAGAGAAAGTAACAGAAGAGTCAAGTTTTATTGATGATCTAGGCGCTGATAGCTTAGATACAGTTGAATTGGTAATGGCTTTCGAGGAAGAATTTGGTTCTGAGATATCTGATAGCGAAGCAGAAAAAATTTTAACAGTAGGTGATGCTATAAAATTTATTGAGAGCAAATCAAGTTAACAAAAACCTTCGTATGATTAATGGAGAAGAAAATTTACTAATAATTTTGTCTTCTCCCTCAGGAGTTGGAAAAACTACCTTAACAAAAAAAATTCAACAAAAATATAATAACTTCAAAATTTCAGTTTCACACACAACTAGAAAACCAAGATCTAATGAAGTAGACGGAGTGGATTATCATTTTGTATCTAAAGAAAAATTTAAAGAGCTAATTGCAAGCAATAGTTTTTATGAATATGCAAAAATTTATGAAAATTATTATGGTACTTTAAAAGAAAGTGTTGATAAAACCCTAAAAAATAATGATATAATTTTTGATATAGATTGGCAAGGTACAAAACAATTGTCAAATTTTAAAAAATTAAAGTTAATTAAGATATATCTTATTACTCACAATAAAAATGAACTTAAAAAGAGATTATTAAATAGAGACCAAAATACAAATATGGAAATAAAAAAAAGATTTGATTCCTTTGATGAAGATGTGAAACATTGGAATGATTATGATTATATATTAATTAATAAAAATCTAGAAGTTTGCTTTAAACAAATCGAAAGTATAATTAATAATTTTAAAAGAAAAAGTTCTACCTCTTTTCAATAATTTCAGTTATTTTATAATATAACTCCGGTTTAAGTTCTGACGGCCTTATATTCATTCTAATTTCTTTCAAAAGTTTAAGTTCATCATTACTAAGAATTTTTTTTAAACTTTTATTGATCATTTTTCTTTTATTTGAGAATAAGATATTAGTAATTTTTTCTAAGTTATTTATGTCAGCAATATTTGATAATTTTTTTCTTTTAGGCTTCAAGTGTAAAACTAATGACTGAACCTTTGGTACAGGTTTAAAACAATTTGGAGAAACTAAAAATTTCTTTTTCAAATTTAAAATTAATGATGTGATAATAGAAAGTCTTCCATATTTAGATGAGGGAAATTTGGCTACTATTTTTTCACCAAGTTCTTTTTGAAACATCAAAATTAAATCATCATATTTCGTGGTCAAGTGACAGCTTTTTAATAACTTAATTAATATTTGAGATGAAACATTGTAGGGTAAATTACCAAAAATTATTGTATTTTCTTTAATTATATTTTCCAAATTTATTTTTAAAAAATCAAAATAAACCACTTTTACAAATTTTTCTGATTTATATTTAGATTTTAATTGTAAAAATAATTTTAAATCTTTTTCAATTAAAATTAAATTTTTTGGTTTTTGCTTAATAATTTGATCAGTAAGAGCACCATCACCAGGGCCGATTTCAACAATATTTTTATCTTTTATTTGAACCGAATGAACTATTTTATTAATTATGTTTTTATCCCTCAAAAAATTTTGACCTAATGATTTTTTTTTAAAATTCATTTACCGTATTTATCGATAAAATATATACAATCCATTAGGCTAGTAGGATTTGCTTTATTTTTTTTGAATATATCCGAAGCAGTCCCATGGTCTGGAGAAATTCTTAAATATTTTAGACCAAGGGTAATATTTATTGCATTAAATTTATACAAAGTTTTGAAAGGTGTAATAACTTGATCATGAAACATTCCAACTACAACATCATATTCTTTGTATTTGTTAACAAATAGTGTATCTGATGCGAATGGGCCATCTAAATTTACATTCATCTTTTTTAATTTTTTTATCGAGGGTATTATTATTCTATTTTCCTCAGAGTTTTTTTTAAACTCAGCATTATGTGGATTTAGACCTAATACCGCTATTTTTGGTTTTTTCTTAAATATATGTTTGAAGAAAGCATTGATAGTTAAAATTTTTCTTACAATTAACTTAAGATTTATTTTTTTCACTATATTTTTAACATCTAAATGTGTTGTAATCGGCGTTACAGCTAGCTCTTTTGCTCTAATAAGCATTACTTCAGAATTGTCTTTAATTGAACATTTTGATGCAAAATACTCAGTCGCCCCATAAAATTTCTTGTTCAAATGAGATTTATTAATAGGACAATTTATAATTCCTTTTACATTTTTTTTAAGAGCCAATTCATGTGCTATATCAAAACTTTGGATTATAAATTTATCAATTTCACTTGAAGCAAATTTGAGAAAATTTTTGTAATTAAGATCTACATTTAATACTTTTATGAAACTCTCGTTTTCACACTCATTAAGGCTTTTTACTTTTTTAATTTTGACGTTGTATTTTAAATAGTTAAATTGATCATTTAATAACCTGAAATTAGAAATAAAATAGATTTTTTTTTTTAAATTTTTATTTATTTTTTTCCAACTTTTATAAATAATTTCTGTATTGATGCTTATAGGTTCTCCGGTAATTATAATAATTTTTTTTTTCATTAGTATTGTATATAACTGCTATTTCTTAATTTTGACAATCTACTTTGTGAATAAAGGTTAAAAAGATCATTTCTTTTCTTTTCAATAATTTTAGATTTTAATTTCTCTTTATCTACCTCATCAGAATTTGTTATTCTCTTGTTATTTAGTTTTAAAAATAAAATTTTATTTTGTTTTCGAATTGGATTTGTATAATCTCCAGGATTTAAATTTACTAAAGCATCGTAAATTTCATTAGATAAAGATTTTTCATTCAACCATCCTAAATAACCTTTTTTAGAAGCAGTTGTTGAGATGCTAAAATTTAAAGCTACATTTTCGAAACCAATTTTGTTTATTTTTTGAGATATCTCATCTACTTTATCCTCATACGATTGATTAGAATTAAAATCTACTTCTATTTCAGATAATTCAAATTCTGTTACTGTTGATTGACTTTTCACTATTTTGTCGATTTCTTTAGCAACAGCATCATCGCTTATATTTATTTTTTTTTGATAAATTGAATAAATTAATTTTTGCCATCTAAATTCCGTATCTATATCATCTAAATATAATTCAAAATTTAAACCATTATTACGAAATTTTTCTTTAAAGTTTTGTATATTATTTCGGGAGATTGAACTTAAGTATGCGTTTATACGTTTCTCATCTTTAGGTATTTTATACTTCAATAATTCTATTTTTTTTAGTTTTAGATGTATTAACTGATCTAATACTGTTTTCTTCAGATTATCAATATTTTTTTGATTTATTTCTTGATTAGATAAAACAAGTGTAGTTAATATTTTATTTTTTAATTCATAATTTGTTATTATTTCATTTTCAACTTTGACAATTATTTTACTATTAATATTTCCAAGAAGATCCTTGTAATTCGTCAAATTCATTAAAAGTATTAGAAATAATAATTTAATTTTCATTAGTTGCTAAAAGATGGTGAGTCAATTTTTCCAAAAGGAATTAATGTTATCTTAAACATCAAAGAATCTTCAGGCTCAATTTCAGAGTCTCTATAAAATTCTCTTCTAAATACCAAGCCTGCTCTTAAACAATCATTTAAATATTCATAACTCAGATTATAAAATTCAGAAGAATTAGTAATCAAATTTCTTTTAGTTTGAAAACTTAATAAAGAGCTATTATTTTCGTAACTCAGTTTAGTTTTAAAATATTTTTGGTCACCAATGTGCTTATTTTCTTCAAGATAATTAAAATCAACTTTAATAGGATCAAGATTAATTTTAGTTCCAATATCACTAAAATTCATGTCATTATAATTTTGATCTATTGCTCCGTTATATTTTATTTCAAACTTATCGTTAATTTTATAATTTGAAGCAATTACTAAATCTGATAGTTTTTCATCTAAACTTGATTTGGAATGCATCTTTTTATTTTCCTTTTCATTTATAATTTGAGCTATTGAGAAATCAAACTTTTGAGTTTTTTTTGTTACTTCATAATCTAATCCTAATGATGCGCTTAGACCAGTTTCGTAATTACTTGCACTATTAATTCTATTAATATTAAAAGCTTTTGTAGGATTAAGCATCATTCCGTCATCTTCTTTTCTCATATTTTTATTAGGTGAATATCTAATCAATGCTTTAGGCTTTAGTTTGTGTACAGAAAAATCTTTTATTTTCTCTAAATTTAAATGACTTAAAAATCCAATAGCTCCAAAAATCTCACTTGTTGTATCTTTTTTGAATGTTTCAGTATTTTTGGCTTCATAGTTAATATTTTTCAAATTGGCTAAAAATTTTCCTTTAAGGCCAGATTTGAAATTAAAATCTTTGTAATCCCAATTAAAATCATTGACTAGAAAACTTGTAGACTTATTAGTCTCATAATTATGCACTTTGAAGTTGGATTGAAAATCGAGATTTCCAAATTCATTATTACTGAATAAATTTTTATCAACAGTTAGTTCTGGAAGAATATACTCATATTTGTCATTGTAAGAATCTTTTAAGGTTTCATAAACGGAAGCATCTAAACCAACAAACAAATCTTCATTTTCGTGAGTAAAATTTATGTAACTTTCAAGACTATCTTTTTCGTAGTCAACTAAATTTGATTTTATTTTATATAGTTTTAAGTATTTATCATTCGAGGTATCTTGCAAAGAAAGAGTTAGAGAGCTTTTTGAACCACTTTCATTCTCGAAATTTTTTGTGAAATAAGAAAAAAAATGGGATCTATTACCTGATTTTTTTTTATCACTACTCCTTTCATAACCATCAGTATAACCAAAGTCAGTCATTAGATAAGAGTTTTTAAAGGCTTGATGATACTCGCCAATAAATAATGGACTTTGCGAATTATAAAATCTATTAGTTAAAGTGAAATTTTTATCTTTATCAATTGCAAAAAAATATGGAATTGAAATACTTGAGCCTAAGTTTTTAGTATCAAAATAAGAGGGTAATAAAAATCCTGATCTTCTGTCTACTGTAGGATCTGGATGAGATAGTTTTGGAAAATAAAAAACTGGAACATTATATATTTTTAATACAGCATTATCGTAATAAATAGTTTTTTTTTTACTATCATGAAGCATCTTGGTTGATTGAATAGACCAGGGTGGGCATTTATCATTTTCTCTGAATCCACATAGTGTAAAAATATTTTTTTTAAAAGTTTTTTTTTGGTTTTTTAAATTTAAATAATTAGAAAAAATTCTAGGATCATTTTTTTTATTTATTTTAAAATCCTCATTGTTTAAATATGCTTTTATATCTGTACCGATTATTTCCTTTTTTTTTGTATCGATAT
>QBVU01000005.1 GCA_003284275.1 Pelagibacteraceae bacterium AG-313-A04
ATCTAATTCATTAATCTCATCCAAATCAATTAGTAATGAGAAAGTTTTATACTTTAAAAAATGTTTCACTGGTTTAAATCTTGTATGAGTTACTTGACCGTTATAAATGCAAGAGTTCATCGTATTTTAAAATTATTCATTAAATCAATAGATGATTTTAATCCATCTTCATGAAAACCGTAACCAAAATAACTTCCGCAGAACCATGTTCTTTTTATACCTTGAATTAATTTTAGTTCCTTCTGAAGTGCAGTATTCTCTGAATTTAAAAAGGGGTGGGTGAAATCAATTTTTTTAATTACATAATTATCATCAATTTTAAAAATAGGGTTTAAAGTTAGAAAATAGTTTTTGGTGGTTTCGAGGTTTTGCAGTTTGTTTAACCAATAAGTGATACATGTCTTATCTCCATCTGAAACGGAATTCCAACTAGACCAAGCCCTTTTTTTTTGAGGCATTAATTTTTCATCAGTATGTAAATAGGCCTCATTTTTTACATAATTGAATTTTTCCAATATATTTTTTTCTTCTTCGGTTGGTTTTTCTAACATTCTTAGACTCTGGTCTGCATGAGATGCTAAAACTACTTGATCATAGTCTACATACTCATTGCCAATAATTACTCTTATATTATCATCACTTCGAACTATCTTTTCTACTTTGTAATTTTTATAAATTTCTCCACTAATTTTTTCTGTAACTTTTTTAACATAGGTTCTACTTCTGTTTGAAACAGTATACCATTGAGGTCTATTTTTAAATTTAAACAATCCGTGATTAGTAAAAAAATTAAGGAAAAATTTTAAAGGCATTTCTTTTGCTTTATTAAATGACATAGACCAGATAGCCGCAACCATTGGTATTAAGTGATATTCAATAAAGTATTTAGATAATTTTTTTTGATTTAAAAAATCCCCTAGTGTTTTTTCTTTAATTTCACCCTCGAGTAATTTTGGTGTTTTTTTATAAAAGGAAATTATTTCTCTTATCATGTTTAAAAACTTAAAATTAAATAAATTTAGTTTATTAGCAAAAATACCTCCTAAGCCGCTTCCGCTATATTCAACATTGCTGTTTTTGATTGATACAGAAAAAGACATGTCACTTTTTTCATAAGGAACATTTAATTCATTAAAAAATTTTACTAAATTTGGATAAGTAGTTTTATTAAAAACAATAAAACCAAGATCTACTGGAACAATTTTGTCACCCTCTTTAATATCGTAAGTGAAAGAATGACCCCCGAAATGATCTTCTTTTTCGTAAAGATCAACTTTATATTTTTTTGAAAGAAAATATGCAGAGGACAACCCAGAGATACCGGAACCGATAACAGCAACTTTCATTAGAAAAGATTAAGCAGCTTCATCTTTATATTCATCCATTGAAGGACATGAACATACTAAATTTCTATCTCCAAAAACGTTATCAACTCTTGCGACTGGCGCCCAATATTTATTATTTTTTACATACTCAGTTGGAAAAGCTGCTTCTTCCCTTGAGTAAGCATGCCTCCACTCTGTTGAAGCTAATTCAACATAAGTATGAGGAGCATTTTTAAGTGGGTTATCCATTTTGTCAAATTTAGACGATTCAACTAAATTAATTTCTTTTTTAATTTTAATAAACGCATTACAAAATTTATCAATTTCCTCTAAATTTTCACTTTCTGTTGGCTCAATCATTATTGTACCGGCAACAGGCCACGACATAGTTGGTGCGTGGTAACCAAAGTCAATTAATCTCTTTGCCAGGTCTTCTTCTGAGATTCCTGAGCTTGCTTTAATTGGTCGAATATCAATTATGCATTCGTGCGCGACATTTCCATTTTTGCCAGTATAAAGAACTTTATAATCTTTAGATAATTTTTTTGAAATGTAATTTGCATTTAATATTGAAACTTGTGAAGCTTTTTTCAGCCCTTCTGCACCCATCATCTTTATGTACATCCAAGATATTGGAAGTATGCTTGAACTACCCCAAGGAGCAGCTGAAACAGCTCCCATCCCATTCTTAGGACCAGCTTCTTTAATAACTTTATGTGTAGGTAAAAAATCAGCTAAATGCTTAACACAAGCAATCGGACCCATTCCAGGTCCGCCCCCGCCGTGAGGTATGCAGAATGTTTTATGTAAATTAATATGACAAACATCAGGTCCAAATTTCCCTGGTTTTGCAATACCTACAAGTGCGTTTAGATTTGCTCCATCCATATAAACTTGTCCACCGTGCTTATGAATAACATCACAAATTTCAATGATTTTTTCTTCAAATACTCCGTGAGTAGAAGGATAGGTAACCATTAATGCAGCTAAATCTTTTGAATATTTTTCAGCTTTATTTTTAAGATCGCCTATGTCGACGTTTCCATCATCGTCACAATTGACCACAACCACTTTCATCCCACACATTTGAGCGCTGGCTGGATTAGTTCCATGTGCTGAATCTGGGATAAGACAAACGTTACGATTTTCTTGTTGATTGCTCTTATGGAATTTTCTTATAGTCATTAGACCTGCATACTCTCCTTGTGCGCCAGAGTTAGGTTGCAAAGAGACTGCGTCATATCCTGTGATTTCTTTTAAATCATTTATTAAATCATTAAAAAGAATCTTATAACCTTCCATTTGATTTGTGGGAACAAAGGGATGCGGAAGTGAAAACTCTTTCCAAGTAATAGGAATTAATTCAGCTGTTGCATTGAGTTTCATTGTACAAGATCCCAAAGCAATCATTGACCTATTAAGCGCAATATCACAATCTTCGAGTTTCTTTAAGTATCTAAGCATTTCAGTCTCAGAATGATATTTGTTGAAAACTGGATGAGTTAAGTATTTTGAAGTTCTTAAAAGGTTTTTTGGAAGATTGTCTAGCTCAACCTTTACATCTTGCCTAATTGTTTTAGATATTCCAAATAATTTTAATAATAAATTAACATCATCAAGTTTTTTTGCTTCATCAAAAGCAACTGACAGATGTTCTTCATCAACTTTTCTTAAATTAATATTTTCTTTTAATGCGGCCTCATAAATAGAGTTTGTTTTTTTAGTGGTTTTAATTGTTACAGTATCAAAAAAATGATCTGATAAAATCTTGTAACCACCAGTTTTGATATTATCAGCGAAAATTTTAGCTAATTTAGAAGTTCTATTAGCTATTTTAAGTATTCCTTCTGGTCCATGATAAATTGCAAAAGCAGCAGAAATAATAGCTAATAAGGCTTGAGCAGTACAAATGTTACTAGTAGCTTTATCTCTTCTTATGTGTTGCTCCCTAGTTTGTAAAGAAAGTCTGTAAGCTTTTTTTCCTTGTCTATCTTTTGATACACCTATAATTCTTCCAGGCATTGATCGTTTAAATTCTTCCTTAGTAGCAAAAAATGCTGCGTGCGGGCCACCGTATCCCATTGGGATACCAAATCTTTGAGCACTACCTACAGCAATGTCAGCACCAAGTTCTGCCGGAGTTTTTAATCTAGCAAGCGATAATAAATCACAAACTAAAATAGCTTTTCCGTTCTTTTTATGTATTTGACTAATACTTTCACTTGGATCACTTATCTCACCTAAAGTTCCCGGGTAAGATAAAACTCCACAAATTATATCTTCATTAATTTTTGTAAGCTCTGTTTTTTCATCACCTATGATCAGTTCTAAACCGAAAGGACTTGTTCTTGTTTTAATTAGATCAATCGTTTGGGGATTACAATTACTTGAAATAAATATTTTTTTTGAATTAGTCTTGTCTAGTCTCTGACTTAATCCTACTGCCTCAGCTGTTGCTGTTGCCTCGTCCAATAAAGAAGCATTAGCAATATCCATACCTGTTAAGTCAATTATTGATTGTTGAAAATTCAAAAGCATTTCAAGTCGACCTTGCGCTACTTCAGGCTGATAAGGTGTGTAAGAAGTGTACCATCCCGGATTTTCTAAAATATTTCTTAATATTACATTAGGTGTAATTGAGTTATAGTATCCCATTCCAATAAAATTTCTAAAGATTTTATTTTTTTTAGAAATAGATTTCAATTTTTTCAAAGCATCGTTTTCTGACATTGGCTGGTCAATTTTAAGATCTTCTTTTAATAAGATTTTTTCAGGTACAGTATTTTCCATCAGATCTTGAAGTGACTTATATCCGATGTATTTTAACATTTTAGATTGCTCCTCTTTAGAAGGACCAATATGTCTTTTAATAAACTCTTTTGAATTATCGTCAATCATTAGCTAGGATTCTCCGCACAGAATTTATCGTAATCTGCTTTGTTCATTAATGTTTCAAACTCAGATTTATCTTTAATTTTAATTTTAAAAAACCAACTTTCCCCCTCTGGATCAGAGTTTACGTTTCCTGGGTCATCGACAATTGATTTATTTCCCTCTAAAATTTCTCCTGTGATTGGAGAATAAACATCACTAGCTGCTTTGGTTGACTCAACGACAGCAGCTTGGCCATCCTTCTCAACTGATTTACCTGGTTCGGGAACTTCAACAAAAACAATGTCTCCTAACATTTCAGTAGCATGTTTAGTTATACCAACAGTTGCAGTGTCGCCATCAAGTGAAACCCACTCGTGTTTTTTTGAAAATTTTTTCTCACTCATCTTTTGCTCCTTTGTTATTTAACATAACTCTTCTTAAAAAAAGGAAGTTCAGAAACTTTACCCCCATGTTTCTTTCCTCTTACTTCCAAATGAATTTTTGTTCCAATTTCTGCATATTTTGTATTTATATAGCCCATTGCAACTGGTGCGTTTACGCTAGGACCAAAAGTTCCACTAGTTATTAAACCAATCTCTTCCCCGCTTTCAGAAAAAATTTTTGTATTTTCTCTTGCAATGACTCTTCCTTCAGGCAAAATACCCACTCTTCTTTTTTCACTACCATTCTCAATTAATTTTTTAATTTTATCCCAACCATTAAAACCACCTTCTTCTCTTCTTCTCTTAGCAATCGCCCATTTTAAATTGGCTTCAATGGGATTAATCTTTTCATTTAAATCGTGACCATATAAACATAGTCCAGCTTCAAGTCTTAATGTGTCTCTGGCTCCTAATCCTACAGCATTTACTTTGTTTTCTTTTAAGAATGAAATGAGTTTTTCAACTTTATTGTTTGGGATGGATATTTCAAAACCATCTTCACCAGTGTATCCAGATCTAGTTATATATAAGTTTTCGTTATCAAACTTAAAATTATTTCCAGTCATAAACTTCAAACTTGAAACACCAGGCACAATTTTTTCTAGTATCTCAACTGCTTTTGGTCCTTGTAATGCTATTAAAGATAAATCATTATTTAAAAAATACTTATGATCTTTATTTAAAAATTTTTCAATTTGTTTTACATCATTATCTTTACATGCTGCATTTAAAATGATGCAAAATCCTTTAGAAGTTTTCGTAATAATTAAATCATCTATAATTCCTCCTTCCTTATTTAGTAAAAAGGAATATTTAGAATGATTTAATATTAAAGATTTAAGATCTGATGGAATAATTTTTTCTAAAGAGTCAGCTAATGTTTCGTCACCTTCTAAAAAAAACTGCCCCATATGAGAAACATCAAAGAAACCTGCGTATGATCTTGTTGAAATATGTTCTTTTACAATTCCATCTTTATATTGAATTGGCATTTCATAACCCGCAAAGGAAACGAATTTAGCACCAAGATCTTTATGGTAATTATATAAAGCTGTTTTTTGTACTTCCATAATAACTCTTTCCTAACCCCATCTGTCTATGTACCTGAGAGATTTAATCCTTCGGTGAGGCCAAAGCCTGCTTTCCAGAGTTATTACGGTAACGGTCCTTTTGCCTGAGAGTTTCCGGGGTGGTTGCTCCTTCGGCGCCAAATTTTGGTCTCTCCCGTTACAAGTGGACTTTCATCGAAAAGACCCAAAATGTCAAATATAATTATTATGATGTGACTTTATTTTTATCAAAGCTTTTTAGTATAATTGCAGTGATTATTACACATCCTCCAATAAGCACACTCAAAGGTGGTATCTCGTTAAGGAATAGCCATACCCATATTGGGGCGAATAAAGTCTCTGTTAACATCAGAAGACCAATTGTAGCTGAGGGTGTCGTTCTTGATCCTATAGTTATACAAATAAATCCAAAAGCTAGTTGAGGAACACCAAGAAAGAAACCCATTAAAACATCATTACTAGTAAATATAAAAGACTCAGAAAGAATTAGTCCATAAATAATACTAAATATTCCTGAGTAAAAAATAGCAGGTACCATGTCTAAATTTTTATTTTTTCTAATGATCATTACTAATATTGAAAAATTTATTGGGATCGCCAATGCCACTAAATTTCCAAAAAAAGAACCAGTCGTAAGAGAGTCTCCAACCATAATGGTAATACCCCCCATTGCTAATAAGATTGAACAAAAACTTATTAACGAAACTTTTTCTTTTAAATAAAAGTAACCAAAAATTGCTAAAAACATTGTTTGAGTGCTAATAATGAACACAACATTGGCTACTGTTGTGATGCTCATCGAAACTACGAATGCAATAAAACTTAAAGACATTACTAGTCCACCAAGTACGGCTGGATAACCTGCATTTTTTATAATCCTAATTGTATTTTTTTTGTAAGTAGCTGTTAAAAAGATCATTAATGCAATCATAAAGAAAACAGATCTCAATAATAAAATTTGCCAAACAGTTGCTTGCTCGAAAGATCTGATAATGAAACCACCCCAACTTAAACAAAATCCTCCAAACAAAAGAAGAGTATATCCAGGAATTTTATATAGAAATTGCATTTAAAACTTTCTCAAGATTTTACTAAAATAAAACTTTAATGTTAAAGATCTTAATATCATAAAGCACATAAGTGAAAACCATAATCCATGATTGCCAAAATATTTAGTCAAATAAATAGATATTATAATGAAACTTAAAACAGAAATTATCATAGCATTTCTCATTTCTTTTGTTTGTGAAGCTCCAATAAAAATACCATCAAGTTGATAACAGAACGATGCAATCGGTGGTATTATGATTACCCACAAGAAATGTTTATAAGAAATAAACCTTAATAATTCAATATCTGTAATTATATTAACTATTTGTTTGAAAAAAATTATATAAACAAATGATACAATTAGTGCAGTGATAAAACTGAGTTGAATAGAGTCTTTTACCAAAGTTAAAAAAGAATTTTTATTTTTTCTACCGATAGTAAAACCGATTACACCTTCAGTGGAAAAGGCATAAGCATCTAAAAAGAAAGCGGCAAGTATTATAAACTGTAATAAAATTGTATTAACAGCTAAATAATCTTCTCCAAGTTTTGAACCTAGATATGTGACCCATAAAAATGAAAAAGTTACGAATAAAGTTCTTATAAAAATATCTATGTTTATATTAAATAATTTTAATAGTTTTGATTTAATGGTGAGTTTTTCAAACCTTGGTATTAATTTAAATTTTTTTATTATAAATCTGTAAGTGAATAAGGAGAAAATAGATACTGTAATGAAGCTTGCAAATAAAGAACCAAAAGCAACACCTGTTACATTTAGATTGTAGGATAAAACTAAAATAGAACTAAAAACAATATTTAAAATAGACAAGGTTATTACCATTAAGCTAGATATTTTAGTTTTTTGTATTCCAAGATAAAATCCAATCAGAATATAGATAGTTAGCTCTGCAGGAACTGAAAAAACTCTTACATTTAAATAAGAATTAATCAATTTCTGTGTTTCTATGGAAGTATTAAAAAAATGTTGAATTAAAGTATTTATTAAAGGTTTTAAAATTATAATAACTAATGATATAAAAATGGCAATTACAAAGTTTCTCAATAAAGTTCTTATAATTTCTCTATAATCTCCTCTACCATAAGCTTGAGAAACAATTCCAACTGTCCCCATTCTTAAGAAACCAAAACTCCAAATTACCATGGTCATTACAGATGTAGCTATACTAGTAGCAGCTAAATATTTTGTTTCACCCAAGTTTCCCATAAGGCTTGTATCAACTATGCCCACTAAAGGTGTCGCTAAATTTGAAAAAAAGACCGGGATGGACAGTAAAATAATTTGTTTTTTTGAAAATTTTGTTGAATATTTTATTGATTTCATTTTTTTCTTTAAAATTTTAAAATATGCTTATATACACTTAACATAATAATTCTAAGAAAATGTTAGAACAATTCATAATTTCTACTCAAATCTTGATTATAGATGTGGTAATGGCTGCAGATAATGTGATCATTATTAGTTTAATTGCAGCTAATTTTGCGCCCGAAAACCGAAGAAAAATCATTGCCTGGGGTGTAGCTGCAGCTTTTATTTTTAGAATAATGTTTGCAACTGGAGCGAATTTTATTTTTGAATTTGCATGGGTTAAAATTTTAGGAGGAGTAGCGTTACTTTGGGTTATTAACAATTTAAGACAAGACTTTTTTGGTCAAAATAAAATTAGATCTCCACAATTAAAATCGAAAGAAACCAAAAGCTTCTCTACAGGAGTTTATCAGGTTCTTATAGCCGATCTAACCTTGAGTTTTGACAATGTGTTAGCTGTTGTTGCAGCCGCAAAAGGTAATTTTCATATAATGGTAATAGGTTTATTATTATCAGTGTTTTTAATAGCAACTCTTGCAAGTTATTTTGCAGACTTTATTAAAAGACATCAGTGGCTTGGGTATTTAGGTTTGTTTGTTATTCTTATAGTTGCTCTACAATTAATTATTGGTGGATTGGTAAATTACGAAGTTCTTTCTATTAATGAAAAATACGAATTCTTATTCTCTATATGATAGATTTTTGTATTTTAGGGTCAGGCGTATCTGGCTCTACGATAGCAAATTTATTATCTAAAAAATATTCTGTACATGTCTTTGACAAAGCAAGAGGCCCTGGAGGAAGGTCTTCCAATAAAAGGTTTAAAAATAATTTAAGCTTTGATCATGGCGTTCAGTATATATCTCCAAAATCAAAAGAATTTTCAAAATTTATACAAAAGCTTCATAAAAAAAAGATACTTAAAACTTGGAATGAAAATCATTTAGATTTTACTTTTGAAAAAAAAATTTTCTCATCAAAATACATTGGAAAAAAAGCTAATAACGATTTAGCTAAATATAACCTTATAGGAATAAATAAATCATTCGCCTCACCAATAACAAAGATTAAGTTTAATAAATATTTTTGGGAAATAACTCTTAATGATAAATCAACACATCAATTTAAATCATTAATATTAACCTGCCCGTACCCTCAATTAAAGAAGTTGGCAAAGAAGTACTTAGATAAAAAAATCCTGAATCTTAAAGTTCAAATGCAGCCAAATATTACTGTAATGGTTGCTTTTAAAAATCAAAAAAATCTTCCAATAAGTTCGATAAAATTTAATGATGAAATGTTAGCATGGGCAGCAAATGAAAATAGCAAAAAAAGATTTAAATCGAACACTAATTTATGGACAATTCAAGCAACATTAAATTGGTCGAAAAAAACAATTAATAAATATAAAACTGATAAATCTGTAATGGAAAAATTAATAAATCGTTTTGTTAAATTATCTGGATTTGAGAAAAAAAAGATTATTTTTAAAAAAACTCACGGCTGGAAGTATTCATATAATTACGAAAAAACACCTTATCTTAGCATTTGGAATAAAAAATATAATTTAGGTATTTGTGGAGATTGGTTTAGTGGACCTAAAGTTGAGAATGCCTGGTTAAGCGCGAATAATCTTGCTAAGAAAATTAAGTAATTAAAAAATTCCTTTATTACTTTTAGATTTCTTTTTTGTAATAGGATTAACCTCTACATTTAAACCTACTAAATCTCTTGCTTTTAATTTTGGAAGATTTTGAACACACTTTAAAAATCTATCTGTCTCTTTTTTAGAAATAATTCCATCCGTTAACGTTTTAAATTTATTAATATATTCTTTGCGCGTAAAAGGTTTTTTCCCAGCTGGATGTGCATCAGCAACATTTATCTCTTCTGAGATCACTGATCCATCTTTCATTTGGATAATTACTTTTCCTCCAAAACATTTATTATTAGGATTTGGATCGTGATATTTTTCAGTCCATTTAGAATCTTCTTTAGTAGAAATTTTATGCCAAAGTTCTACTGTGCTTTTTCTTTGAGCTCTTTGAGGTGTGTAAGATTTTACGTGATGCCAAGCACCATCTTCTAATGCTACAGCAAAAATATACATTATAGAATGATCTAAAGTTTCTCTGCTAGCTTTCGGATCCATTTTCTGAGGATCATTTGCACCAGATCCTATTACATAATGTGTGTGGTGACTGGTCTCTATTACAATATTATCAATATCACTTATTTTTGATATCTTTTTATTTAAACTTCTAGCCAAGTCTATCAAAGCTTGGGATTGATATTCAGCAGAGTGTTCTTTTGTATAAGTTTCTAATATTGCTGTTTTAGGTTCGTTAACATTCGGAAGTGGAACTGTATACTCTTTATCTGGACCAGATAAGATATAGGCAATTACACTATCTTCACCTTCATAAATAGGAGATGGTGCACCCTCGCCTCTCATGCATCTATCAACAGCTTCAATAGCAAGTTTTCCAGCATGAGCGGGAGCAAAAGCTTTCCAGCTCGAGATTTCTCCTTTTCTTGATTGTCTTGTTGAAACTGTAATATGTAATGCTTGTTGAACAGATTGATAAATAACATCTGTTTTCAAATTTAATAAACTACCTAAACCTGCAGCAACACTTGGTCCTAAGTGAGCAATATGATCTACTTTATGTTCGTGTAAACAAATTCCTTTAACTAAGTTTACCTGAACTTCATAACCCGTTAAAATTCCTTTAATTAAATCTTTTCCGCTACAACCTTTTTGTTGAGCTACTGCTAAAATTGCAGGGATATTATCGCCTGGATGACTGTAATCTGCTGCTAAAAAAGTATCGTGATAATCTAATTCTCTAACTGCTGTTCCGTTTGCCCATGCAGCCCATTCACAGTCTACTTTTACCTTATGATTTAAACCAAATACCGTTGAGCCTTTTTTTCTAGAATGCGCTAAAGCCATGGCTCTAGCTGAAACAACTGGTCTTCTATTAAATGAGGCAATAGCAACTGATGCATTATCAATAATTCTATTGATAACCATATCAACTGCATCTTTATCTATTTTGGCTTTATCAGATGCTATTTCTGCTATCTTCCAGGCTAATTGATCTTCTTTTTTTAAATTTGATTTTGATGGGTGTACTTTTACTTTTATATCTCGCATTTAATTAGCTAACATATTTCTTAAAACATACTGGAGTATTCCGCCATTTTTATAATATACAACTTCATTTGCTGTATCAATTCTGCAAAGCATTTGAATTTTTTTACTAGTCCCATCTTTATATTTAATTTCACAAGTAACTTCTTGTCTTGGTTTTACGCCTTTATCAATATCAACAACTGAAACTAATTCTGCACCAGTTATATTTAATTTTTTACGATCAAAACCCTCTTTAAATTGAAGAGGTAAAACTCCCATTCCAATCAAATTTGATCTATGAATTCTCTCAAAACTCTCTGCTAAAACAGCTTTAATTCCTAAAAGTTTGGTTCCTTTGGCTGCCCAATCCCTTGATGAACCTGTTCCGTATTCTTTTCCAGCTATTACAACTAAATCGTTGTTTCTTTTTTTGTATTCCATTGCAGCTTCGTAAACGCTCATAACTTTTCCATCTGGCTGTAACTTTGTAAATCCACCTTCAGTGCCTGGTGCCATTTCATTTCTTATTTTAATATTTCCAAATGTTCCTCTCATCATTACTTCATGGTTTCCTCTTCTCGCACCATATGAGTTAAAATCTTTTTGTTGTATTTGATGCTTCATGAAATAATCACCCGTTGGACTTTCTTTTTTTATACTTCCAGCTGGTGAAATATGATCCGTTGTTACTGAATCAGCTAACAATAAAAGAATTCTTGCATCATTAATTGGTTTAAATCCCTCTGGTTTATCAGGTAAATCATCAAAGAATGGTGGTTTTTTTACATATGTTGAATTTGTTTCCCAATTATAAATATCGCTATCTGTTGTATTAATAGCCTGCCATTCTTTAGGTCCTTCTGAAACATTTGAATATCTTTGTTTGAACATATCTGCATTTAAAGAACTTAACATTAAATCTTCAATCTCTTTATTACTAGGCCAAATATCTTTTAAGAAAACATCTTTTCCATCTTTATCTTTTCCAAGAGCAGACTTATACATATCAAAATTCATGTTACCAGCTAGAGCATAAGCAACAACAAGCGGAGGGGAAGCTAAGTAATTAGCTTTTACATCTGGATTAATTCTTCCTTCAAAGTTTCTATTTCCAGATAAAACTGAAACAGCGTAAAGATCGTTTTTATTTATAGCATCTGATATATTTTGATTTAGAGGTCCAGAGTTACCAATACATGTAGTGCAGCCATATCCCACTAAATTAAAACCAAGTTCATCTAAATATTTATTTAAACCAGCTTTTTCCAAATAGTCTGTTACAACTTGTGAGCCAGGAGCTAATGAAGTTTTTACCCATGGTTTAATTTTAAGTCCTTTTTCGTAGGCTTTCTTCGCTAAAAGACCTGCACCAATCATAACGCTTGGGTTAGAAGTATTTGTGCAAGATGTTATTGCCGCAATTACTATATCACCATCTTTAACATTAAAGTCAGTGCCTTCAACTTTGGCTTCGATAGCTTTATCTCTTTTTGCATTTTCTTTATAAACTTTTGCGAACGCAGTTGAAGCCTCGGTAAGTAAAACTTTATCCTGTGGTCGTTTAGGTCCGGAAATGCTTGTTACTACACTGCTAACATCTAAAGAAAGAATATCGGTAAATACAACATCATTGCTTGCCCAAAGCCCTTGTTCTTTTGAATATTTCTCCACCAAATCGATTGTTGCTTTATCCCTTCCAGATAATTTTAAATATTTAAGAGTTTCATCATCTACTGGAAAAAAACCACATGTAGCTCCATATTCAGGAGCCATGTTTGCAATTGTTGCTCTATCAGCTAAAGTTAAATTTTTTAAACCTTCACCATAAAATTCTACAAATTTTCCAACCACACCTTTTTTTCTAAGCATTTCAACAATGACTAAAACTAAGTCTGTTGCAGTTGTTCCTTCTTTTAATTTTCCTTTGAGTTCAACTCCAACAACTTCTGGAATTAACATTGATATAGGTTGACCTAACATTGCGGCTTCGGCCTCTATACCGCCAACACCCCAACCTAAAACAGATAAACCATTGACCATAGTAGTATGACTATCAGTTCCAACTAAAGTATCTGGATAAGCATATAAATCATTTCCACTTTTTGATGACCAAACAACTTTAGATAAATATTCTAAATTTACCTGGTGACAAATCCCTGTGCCAGGAGGCACAACCCTAAAATTATCAAATGCTTTTTGTCCCCACTTTAAAAAAGAGTATCGTTCACCGTTTCTTGAAAATTCTCTTTCAACATTTTGATTAAAAGATTTTCCTGAAGCATACTCGTCAACCATTACAGAATGATCTATAACTAAATCTACTGTTGATAATGGATTAATCTTATCTGGATTTTTATTTTTATTTTTTACCGCATCTCTCATTGCTGCAAGGTCTGCAATAGCAGGAATTCCTGTATAATCTTGTAATAAAGTCCTTGCTGGCCTGTAAGCTATTTCTGTGTTTGATTTTTTATTTTTAAGCCAATCTTTTAAAGCTAATATTTGTTTTTTATCAACAGTTACATCATCTTCATATCTAAGAAGATTTTCTAATAATACCTTTAGTGATTTAGGAAGTTTTGATATTCCTTCTAGTCCATTTTTTTCTGCTGTCTTTAAGTTGAAATATTTAAAATCTTTTCCTGATGAATTAAGAGTATCGAGTGATTGAAAAGAATTTTTACTATTAAATTTCATGCGCTATACATAGAACAAAATCACACAAACGATAAGTAAAAAAGACATTGTATAATTAAAATTCTTAATAAATTTATCACTTGTGGCGAATTTTCTCATGTATTTTCCCATCAAACACCAGCCCGTTTGACTTCCAACAGCCATTAAAAACCAAAGAATGGTTAAAACAATTGAGTCTCTTAAATAATTATTTTCCGTATCAACAAACAGAGATATCGAGGTAAGGCCAACAATAATACTTTTAGGATTTACGAATTGAAAAAAGAAAGTATTTATAAAAGTAACTGGCTTTGGATCAAGTTTTTTATCTTTAGTTTGACCGCCAAAAGATAACTTGTACGCCATGTACAAAAGATAAATTGAACCTAAAACTTTAATTATAGTTTGTATTAATTGATATTTTTGAAAAATAGAGACTGATCCAAGTTGCAATAATATTATTAAAAGTGTCCATCCGATAATGACGCCTAACATAGTAGGAATAGCTTTTCTGACACCAAAATTAAAAGCCGTGTAAGATGTCATGATATTATTCGGTCCAGGTGAAAAGGCTGTCGCGATCCCAAAAAGGATCATGGGAAATAATTGAGATGTCATTTAATGGGGTGCTCTAAATCTATTATGACAAGCTGAACAATTGCTCCACATTAATTTTTTTTGAATTGCACCAAGATCATCAGCTGTATCTATTGCCTTTGCAAGTTTGAGCATGTCATCTGATGCTTTTTGCATTAGAGCGTTAAATTCATCTTTATTTTCCCAAATACTAGGTAGCGCTTCTGTTTTGAAACCCTCCTTAGTATTTTCCGGAAAGTAATCTAAAAGTTTTTTATAATTATTTGAAATTTTTTTCATTAAAGGTTTGGCTTCTTCTTTTTTACCGGATCTAAGCAAAATAGAAATTTTCTTACCATTTTGATAATTTTCACTAAACATTGCTTTTCTTCCTATAATAATTTCTTCAACACTTTGAGCATAAACAAATGTTGAACCAAAAATAAAAGCAAATGTGGTAATTAGTAATTTGAATTTTTTCATAAATTGTTAGAATACCAGTATGCAAGTTTTTAATAGTTTTGGCAAATATGGTCTATTAGCTAAATTGTTTCACTGGATTACTTTTGTTATCCTTATACTTCAAATACCATTTGGTTTTTACTTAGTAGGCCTAGAGTTTTCAGATCGAAGGATTGACCTTGAAAATATTCATATACTTATAGGGATAACAGTTTTTTATATTACTTTATTTAGATTAGTTTGGAAATTTTTCAACTCAAGTCCAACTGAAGGGAATAGTTTTTTTAAAGGTCAAATTTTCATTGCTAAAGTAAATCATTTTTTACTCTATTTAAGTATTTTCACTATTACTATTTCAGGAATTTTAAAAAAACTTTATATGGGAGAGAGGCTTAATTTTTTATTTTTTAAATATGGATTTAATCAAGATAATTTTACATTAGCAGATACTTTTTATGAAGTTCATATCTACGCAAACTATCTCTTAATAGCGCTAGTAACTTTACATATCTTTGCTGTTATTATCCATCATGTTGTTTTTAAAGATAAAATTTTAAATAAAATTACTTAATGACAAGCTTCGTTGTACTTTTTTAATCTCCAGTAATTGTAAGGCCAAGGTGTTACAAAACCAACGGCTAACATTATTGGAATTACCCGCCAAGTTAAAATTGCTCCACCTGTTAAAAAATAATCAGTAGCGTTCATTGCAATTTCCATACTCACCATCGAAATTAAACTCATACCTACAGCTGTTTTAAAAGCTTGTTTAAAAGAAAAATTCTGTCTTAATAAAATTATAGTTTCTAAAATAATACTTGTAATAATACCGTTGATAATAGCTAAAACCATTATTGCTAATACTGGAAAAGGAATTTTGGTTAATTGAAAAAATAAAATAGTCCCAAAGTCACCTATCGAACATCCAAGTAAGCACCAAAATGTATTCTTTGCACTTCTTGACCAAGTGTGTTTACAGCTCCAACTAAATGTTTTAGAACTCATTATGCAATATCTAAACCATTATCAGTTTTCTGAGATGGGTGCACTAAGACAACTTTTCCATCTTTTTCAATAGCTCCAAGCACTAAAACTTCTGATACAACGCCAGCTATATTCTTTGTTGGGAAGTTACAAACTCCTATCACTTGTTTGCCTACTAAATTTTCAGCATTGTAGTAATGGGTAATTTGAGCTGAAGATTGTTTAATTCCAATCTCTTTTCCAAAATCAACTTTAACTACTAAAGATGGTTTCCTAGCTTTTTCATTTTTTTTTACCTCTAAAACAGTGCCAACTTTAATCTGCACTTTCTTAAAATCATCATAAGTTATTTCCATAATTTCCTTTCTATAAATAAAAAAGGGGGCCTAAGCCCCCTTTTAAATTAGTTAAGCAATTGATTTATAGTTCTTTGTATTTACCTTTGCTCCACTCATAAAATACATAACCTGGTAAGCTCACGTCACCTTTTCTGTCAAAGCTTAGTGAACCGATAACAGTATCAAACTTACCTTTTTTCATTACTTTAAGCACTTTAGCAGGATCGTTTGTTCCAGCTTGCTTAGCAGCTTGTTCGAATACTTGCAACGCAGCGTATGAATAAAGAACATAACCTTCTGGCTCAATACCAGCAGCTTTAAATTCTTTTACAACACTTGCAGCAGCAGGATTATTTCTTGGATCTGGAGAGAAAGTCATCAACGTACCTTCACCTGCATTTCCTGTGATATCCCAATACTCAGCTGTAACTAATGCGTCACCGCTGATTAATTTAGTTTTCATACCTTGATTTCTCATTTGTCTTACGATCAAACCACCTTCTGTGTGGTAACCACCAAGATATACTGCATCAATGTTATTTGATTTTAGTTTTGAAACTAAAGCAGAATAGTCTTTTTCACCTGCTGTATAAGCTTCGTACATAGTGTCTTTAAGGCCAGCTTTCTTCATGTTTTTTCTAGTCGCGTCTGCTAAACCTTTTCCGTAAGCAGTTTTATCATGAAGGATAGCTACTTTTTTACCTTTGTAGTTTTCAGCTAAGAATTTACCAGCAACTTCACCTTGCTGATCATCTCGACCACAAACTCTAAAAGTATATTTACCACCTTTATCCGTTAACGCTGGATTTGTTGAAGCTGGTGAAACTTGAATAATTCCTTCTTCATTGTAAACCGCAGAAGCTGGAATTGAAGAACCAGAGCAGAAGTGACCTGCAACGTAAGCTACACCTTGACCAGCAAATTTGTTGGCTACAGCAACAGCTTGTTTAGGATCGCAAGCGTCGTCTCCGATTTCTAATTTAACTTTCTCACCATTAATTCCACCTTTTTTATTAACGTGTTTTAACCACATTTCAGCACCAGCTTTTAACTGAGCACCAAATGAAGCGTACTGACCTGACATAGGTCCAGCAGAAGCAACAACAACGTCAGCTTTAGCTGACACTGTCGCAAGCATTAATGTTCCGGCAATTAATGAAAGAAGTTTATTGAACGTTCTAAACATATTATTTCCCTTTGTTGTTAATTAATTAATTATTGATATTGAACACCTTAATTACAATCTTGTAAATATGAAAAAAACTTAATTTTTTGCCCCACCTTCAAGGTAAGCAGCTTGTATATCTTTATTTTTGAGCAACTCTTGACCGGAACCCTTAATGGTCACTTTGCCATTGACTAAAACGTATGCTCTGTCTGCAAGCTCCAAAGCTTTTTTAGCATTTTGTTCAACTAAAAAGATAGTAACATTTTTTTCTTTATTAATATTTTTTATTGAAACAAAAATTTGATTAACTAATTTAGGTGCTATTCCAAGTGAAGGTTCATCTAATAAAAGCACTTTGGGTTTACTCATTAGTGCTCTTCCAATAGCTAACATTTGCTGTTCTCCGCCAGAAAGTGTTCCGCCTCTTTGAGTTTTTCTATCACTTAATACAGGAAATAAATCATAAACTTCCTTAATATCATTTTCAAAAAACTTCCCTTTTTCGTTGGCATGAGCTCCTAATCTTAAATTCTCTTCAACAGTTAATCTTGAAAAAATTCTTCTTCCTTCTGGTACTTGGCAGATACCCATATCAACAATTTTGTGAGGCTGTTTATTTTCAATATTTTCACCGTTGAAAACTATATTTCCTCTTTTAGCTTTATTAACACCACTAATAGTCATTAGCAAAGTAGATTTACCTGCTCCGTTAGATCCAATTAAAGAAACAATTTCACCATCATTCACATCAAGATCAACTCCTCTCAAAGCTTGTATCTTCCCGTAAAATGTTTCGACATTAGAAATTTTGAGCATTATTCATCTGCTCCTAGGTAGGCTTCGATAACCTCTTTGCTATTTTTAGTTTGATCAGCTGTTCCTTCAAATATCTTTTTGCCATAGTTTAAAACAACAACGTGATCAGAGATCCCCATTACTACGCTCATATCATGTTCAATTAATAAAATTCCTGTTTGTTTTTCTGTTTTGATAAATTTTAATAATTTATTCAATTCAGCTGACTCTTTTGGATTTAATCCTGCGGCTGGTTCATCTAAGCACAATAACCTTGGTTCAATACACATTGCCCGAACAATTTCTAATTTTCTTTGATCGCCATAAGGCAGGTCTCCAGCATTATCATCTGCTCTATGAGTTAAGCCAATAATATCTAACCAGTATTTTGCTTTATCAACTGCTAGCTGTTCTTTATCTCTATAGGTCTTAAGATTAAGTAAACCAAATAAAGAATAACCTGAAGCAACCATTAATTCATTATGTTGAGCAACTAACAAGTTTTCAAGAACTGACATTGCTGGAAACAGTCTAATGTTTTGAAAAGTTCTAGCTACCTTAGCTACATAAGCTATTTTAAAGTCTGTATATTTTCTCAATGAAATTTTGCTGTCCTCTTTGTGTAAGAACATTTGACCATTGGTAGGCTTATAAAATCCGGTCAAACAATTAAATACAGTAGTTTTTCCGGCACCGTTAGGTCCTATGATAGAGGTAATTTGATTATTTTTTGCATCAAAACTTAAATCATCAATTGCAGTCAAACCACCAAACTTCATTGTCAAATTTTCTACTGATAATAAATTGTTCATTTCTTATCTCCGTGCATAAGAATAGTTGGCTTTCTATTTGCTAATATTCCTTTTGGTTTAAACACCATAATTAAAACCATCGCTCCACCAAAAGCGATCATCCTATATTGCTCTAAGTCTCTAAACATCTCTGTAATTCCGATTAAGAAAATTGATGCAAGAACTACTCCGGTTTGTGAGCCCATACCACCTAATACAACTATAGCTACAATGATTGCGGACTCAATAAATGTAAAACTTTCTGGACTTATAAATGCTTGTCGTGTCGCAAAAAATGAACCAGCGAAACCACCAAACATAGCACCGATTGCGAAAGCAGTAAGTTTTGTATTTGTAGGATTTACACCTAAAGATTTGCAAGCGATCTCGTCTTCCCTTAAAGCCTCCCAAGCTCTACCTACAGGAAGTTTTCTTATCTTTAGCGTAAAGTAATTTGTTATTAAGGCTAATACTAAAATTAAATAGTATAAAAATATTATTCGGTGCATTGTTGAATATTCAAGATTGAAAAACAAATGAAAACTTGTTTCCCCTTCATCTGGAGATCTTTTAAAAGGTAATCCAAAAAATGATGGTCGTGGTATTCCAGTGATACCATCAGGTCCATTAGTTACTTCATACCAATTAATTAAAATTATTCTTATAATTTCTCCAAATCCTAAAGTAACAATCGCAAGATAATCTCCTCTTAATCTTAAAACAGGGAAGCCAAGTAAAATTCCAAAAAAAGCTGCAAACACTCCTGCTAAAGGTAAACAAATCCAAAATGACCAACCAAAAGTAGTTGCAATTAAGGCATATGAATATGCACCAACTGCATAGAAGGCTACATAACCTAAATCGAGGAGACCTGCTAAACCAACTACGATATTTAAACCCCAACCAAGCATGATGTAAGTTAAAATCATTATAGCAACATCCATAAAGTATCTGTCGGTAAAAGGTAGAAATGGAAACACAACAGCAAATAAGATTGCAGTAATAGCAAAGTGTTTTGCTTTGTCTTCAGTTATCGCTGAAAACTTAGATGTAAACTTTGAAAAAAAAGTAATTTCAGTTTTTCTAGCAGAATTTAAATTAATTAAAAATCTTCCTAAAATACAAAGTCCAACTAATAAAAAAACTATTCCCCATTGAGGGGTGATAAATAAACCTTCTCCTTTAGATGCGGTTCTAAGACCAACTATCGGGCCGAATAAAGCTAAAGCAATTAAGCCTGTAAATAAACTATCTTTAAAAGATTGAATGATATCTTTCTTTTCCATTAAACTTTCTCGATATCAGGTTTTCCAAGAAATCCAGTTGGAAAGAAAATTAAAACTACAATTAATACGCTAAAGGCTGCAACATCTTTATATTCAAGTGAAACATATCCAGCCCAGAAGGTTTCTATAAGTCCGATTAACAAGCCACCTAACATTGCTCCGGGCAATGATCCAATTCCTCCTAACACTGCTGCAGTAAAAGCTTTTATTCCAGCTAAGAACCCAATGTAAAAATCAATTACGCCATAATAAAGCACGAACATCATTCCAGCTACCGATGCTAATGAGGAGCCAATTATAAATGTTATAGATATTGTTCTATCTACATTTATTCCTAACAACGCAGTCATTGTTCTGTCTTGTTCGCAAGCTCTTTGAGCTCTTCCTAGATCTGTCTTAGTAATTAAATATGTAAAAATTCCCATTAATATGATTGTTAAAACGACTATGAAGATTTGAAGATAGCTTACTGTAACAACAAACTCGGAACCTTTAAAAAATTCTAAACCGCCAGAAATTAATGGTTGCATAGGTTTTACTCTAGCTCCTTGAGCAACTTGAACATAGTTTTGTAATACAATTGACATACCTAAAGCAGAAATAAGTGGAGCTAATCTGAAAGATCCTCTTAATGGTTTGTAAGCTAATTTTTCAACTGTCCATCCATAACAAGCTGTGAAAAGCATAGCTATTAGTAAAACTAAAAGTAAAATTACTGGCAATGCTACTCCTGTTAAGCCGAAGATTATGAATGAAATTAAAGCAACAAAAGCCCCGATCATAAAAATGTCACCGTGAGCAAAGTTAATCATTCCAATAATTCCATAAACCATAGTATATCCAATTGCGATGAGTCCATAGATCGAACCTAAAGTAATTCCATTAACTAATTGTTGTATAAAATATTCCATGATTTACTTACTTACTCTTTTGTTCACGTTTTCAAGAGCTTTGGAGAACTTAGTAAAGAATTTTCCTTTTTTCAATTCATTAAGAACCTGCATATTTAAGCCTTTTGGTGTTTGTGAGTCCGCTACGAGTTTTTTAAACCCTTGAGATGATTTATTTAAAGCATCTTGACTTAAAGCTAAAAATAATTCAGCTATATACGTGTCAGCAAGTCTTTTGTTAATACCTTTTTTACTTAACCATTTAGAACTCGTATTAAGTATCTCATAATATGTTGCCATTAAAGAAGCAGTAGACCAAAACTTATAGCTCAGTTTTTCATTTCTTACTTCTAGAACTTGCCCTAAATGTTTAAAAATATTCTCAGCAAATTTACTTGGTGGACAAACTATAACTGGTCCTTTTTTAATTTCAATTGGAGGTAAAGGTATAACTCTTGCAATATTTTTATTCTTTGTAATTTTTTTGAGTTTATCTAAATTGATTGTCGAAATAAGACTTATTATTTTTTTATTTTTTGAAAATTTCAATTTAGGTAATATTTTATTGCCAACATTAGGCGTCACACTCAATAATACTATTGAAGACTTATCTATTATTTCTTGATTATTGTTTAATACTTTTATTTTTCTATAACTTTTAGCTAGTTTTTTAGCTATGTTTCTATTTCTTGAAGATATATAAATTCTTTTAATTTTAAGCTTTGATTTAAAAATACCAAAAATAATTGATGATGAAATTTTACCAGTACCTATAAATCCTAAAATCATGAATGATGCAGAATAACCAAGCTATTCCTTTTAATAAAGAAAATTTTAAACAGATATTTTCAATACCGTTTATATCTGTCATCATAATATCAATACCAAGTGCTATAATTGCTGAATATTTTAATATTCCTTTAGCCTGGTTCTTAGGACCAATGCTAATAACTTCTTTAGCCTCATTAATGGGTCTTAAAACTAAAATGCCAAGGTTAGTATTGTCCTCTATATTGATAATTCTTGGTCTTTATATTGGTAACTACATAGATAAAGATTTATTCAGTCAAATGCAGGATTGGATCTGGACCTCTTTTATTATGTTAATTTACATAATTCTAAGTGTGCTAATCGTTTCAAAATATTTAGAAAAGTTTTCTAAATATGAGAAAAAAACATCTATATTTTCAGCGGCACCAGGTGCGTTAGGACCACTGATGATATTAGCTGAAGATGCAAAAACAGACTTAAGCCAAGTAGCAACTTCTCATCTAATAAGATTAATTATAATAATTACATTCTTTCCTTTTATCGTAAATAGTTTTTACGATGTAGATAGCATAAATATTTCTGAAGAGATAATTGCTAGTCAAAATTTTTATCACTTAATGATTTTGATTGTATCGTCGATAATTTTAGTTTTCTTCTTTGAAAAGATAAAAGTTCCTGCTGCTCTTTTGACAGGCACTTTAGTGGCAAGTGGTTTATTGCAAATTACAGAAGTTGCAAGTTATCAAATATCTCCTAACGTAATCGATTTTTGTTTATTAATTTTAGGGTCTTCAGTTGGGTGTAGATTTGCTGATAAAACATTTAGTGAGATTGGGAGAAATGCTTTACATAGTTTTGTAGCAACTTTCTTGTTAGTTATTTTAGGTGTTTGTGCAGCAGTGATAGCAGGATTAGTAATTGATAAAAACTTTTTTACTTTACTTTTATCATATTGCCCTGGAGGAATCTATGAAGTTGCAGTAATAGCGATTTTCTTTGATCTAGATCCTGAGTTTGTATCATTTCATCATATTATAAGATTGCTTATGATTTTATTTGTAGTTCCAGTAATATTGAAAATAATTTCCAAAAAAGCCTAAATTAAACTCATCTGTTTTTGACTCATTTACTGCAATTAAGTACAAATTTATATGGCAAATCTAATTGACTTTCTTGGAAGACTTCTAATCTCCGCTTTATTTTTGATTTCAGCTTATAATAAAATCTTTAGTATCGATGGTACAATGAGCTGGATGGAAGGGTTTGGGGTACCAGGATTTTTATTATATCCAACTATAGCTTTAGAAATTATTTTACCTTTATTTGTCATAATTGGATATCAAGCAAGAGTTTCTGCAGGTCTTCTTACAATTTTCTGTATAGCAACTGCATTTTTATTTCACTTCGACTTTGTTGATCAAATGCAAACTACCGCATTCCTTAAAAACTTAGGATTAGCTGGTGGATTTTTATTTATCGTAGCAAATGGAACGAAAGATTGGTCGATTGATAAAGAAAAAAAATATGTGAGACTATAAAAAAAACCCACCTAAGTTAGGTGGGTTTTTTAATTCGGTATTTTTTTAACTTTTAAAATTTATATCCGACTGAAAACTTAACAGCAATGTCTTCTAATTCTGCTTCGACTTTATTTCCTGCTGTTGCAGTAGCTTCATAGTCTTCAAAATTAGTGTACGTAGCTTCAGCTTTGTAATAAAGATTATTACCAAACGCTAAATCGCCTTTAGTTCCCAAACCGAGAGTGTACCCTAGAAGTTCTTCATCTGGATATGTTGATCCAGAGTTTAAAGATTCTAATGTAACTAATGTAACATGTTGCACACCAACTTTAGCATAGATATCATATCCACGTATAGATAGGGCTGTAGGTATATCTGCATATATCTGAACCACATCATCTAATTCTGCTTCTGCTGTATATGTTCCTGTGTCACCGCCTGAGTTTGAGTCAGAACGAGATTCACTACCAACATCTCTAGTAGGTATGTACGAAATACCTATAGCGCCACCGTTATCATAAACAACTTCAACAAATAATTCTGGAACTGCAACCTGATCAGAGTGCGACCCTGAATTTTTTTGGTTACTTGTTCTAGTTGTTTCTGTTCCAGTTGCATCAAACATGTGAATAGCACCGGTCAATCCCATTCCGATATCAGCTTTGACTGATTGAAATGATATAAATAGAAAAGATAACAAAATTGTTATAACTTTTTTCATTATTTACCTTATTTATTAATTTATAAATTAACGTTGAGTACAATTAACATAATAGAGTGTGCCGTCAACGCAAAAAAAAACCACTTATAATCAGAAAATGCCGAAATACCTATCTTTTTAAGTGATATTTTTACCACACATCTATTTTTTAAGAGATTTATAACTACTAAAAATTTGCCAAAAAACGATTAGTAGAATCGTTATCATTATACAAATAGTTAATGGTCTATCCCAAAGAAAAGACCAAGATCCATCGCTAATTAAAAGGGACCTTCTTAAGTTTTCTTCCATTAAGCCACCTAATACAAAAGCTAAGATTAGAGGTGGCATTGGAAAATCATACAGTCTTAATATTGTAGCGACAACTGCGATACCAATCATCAAAAAAATATCAAAATTATTAAATGACATTAGATAAATTCCAGTAACTGAGAAAAATAAAATCATAGGTATTAAGAATGTCCTTGGAACTGCAAGGATTCTTGCAATGTATGGGATTAAAGGAAGATTAAGAATTAATAGAACAACCATACCTATGTACATAGACATAATAACTGACCAAAAAATATCTGGATTGGTTTCATATAATCTTGGCCCTGGTTGAATACCGAAACCTAATAAGGCGCCAAGCATTACCGCTGTGGTTCCACTTCCTGGAATACCCAATGTTAATAATGGCACGAAAGATCCTGAACACGCTGCATTATTTGCAGTCTCCGGTGCAGATAAACCTTGCACACTTCCTTTTCCAAATTTTTCTTTTTCCTCTCTTTTTACAAAGTTTCTTTCCATTCCATATGCCAGAAAAGATGCAATTGTTGCTCCTGCTCCAGGCAATACACCAATAATAAATCCAAGTATAGATGAACGAGGAATAGTCGCTGCCATCTGCTTTGTCTCTTCCTTAGATACTCTTATAGACCCAAGATCTGTTAATGAAATTTGTTTTGCAGCTTTTGAAGGATCGTTTCCTTTTATGATAATAGTTAAAGCTTCACTCATCGCAAAAGTTGCCATTACTACTAAAACGAAGCTTATTCCATCTGATAAATTCATAGTATTGAATGTGAATCTTGGAATATCAGATAAAGTATCTTGACCGACCGATGCTAACATTAATCCTAAAATACACATCATCATAGCTTTCAAGAAATTTCCTTTTGAAGAAAAAGCAGCAACTGCGGTTAATCCGAGTATCATTAAACCAAAATAATCCGGCGATCTAAAAGATAAACTTACTTTTGATAGACTTGGTGCAGCAATTAATAAAAAAATTGCTGAAATTGTTCCTCCTGCAAAAGAACTATAGGCGGCAATAGCTAGAGCTTTACCTGCTTTACCTTGTTGTGCCATAGGGTAACCATCAAATGAGGTTGCTACGGTTCCGGGGACACCAGGCGCATTAATTAAGATGGATGAAGTAGAACCACCAAATACCGCTCCATAATAAACTCCAGCCATCAAAATTAAACCAGTAGCAGGATCAAAGCCATAAGTAATCGGTATCATAAGTGCGATTGCTGTCATTGGTCCTAAACCAGGAAGCATTCCAATAATAGTTCCAGCAAAACACCCAATCATAACCATCATTAGGTTCTGAAAAGACAAAGCAGTTTTTAGTCCAATTAATATCCCTTCGATCATCCCATTATTCCTATATATTTTAATAATGGATCTCTAAGGTAGACGGCTAATACCCCATGCAAGAGATACATAAATATTGCAACGAATGGAAAAGAAAAAATAATTATGAATTTCCATCTTCTCTCTCCTAAAAAATAGTATGAAAAGACTAGAAAAAGTGAAGTTGATAAAAAGAAACCAACTTTAAGAATCGTAGCTCCATAAACAATCATCGTAAGTACCAATAAAATTGTCTTTTTAAATTCTAAATATGTAGGATCCACCTCTATTGGCTTTTGATCTGGTAAAACAATTTTAAGACCAGAGAAAAACATGCCTGCATAACCTAAATAAATTGGAAAGGTTTTGGCATTAAACGGCGCACCTTCATCGAAGGCAAAAACTTGTATTTGATGGGCAGTATATAAATAAAATGCTGATAAAATAAAGAAGAGCAGCGAAATAATTTTTACTGAATTTATTTTCACTGCTCTACCTGTAAGTTAACTAACTAGATAACACCTAGTTTTTTCATTAACTTTGTCATTTCTTTTGTTTGTTTTTTTAAGAAACTGTCAAATTTACTACCTGGATTATAAATATTTACCCAAGCGTTTCTTTTTCTAACTGTTTCCCATTCTGGAGTTTTTTGAACATCACCTAACATTTTGGCAATCTTCTTAACATCTCCACTTGGCATACTCTTAGGAGCAAAGAAACCTCTCCAGTTAACAAACTGAACATCATATCCTTGTTCTTTTAGAGTTGGAACTTCAGGAGCATCACCTACTCTTTTAGGAGCTGTAATACCAATAATTCTTACTTGGTCTCTAGCACCCATTACTTCTCCTAAGCCAGTTGAAAGAATTTGAGTTTCTCCAGATAAAAGTCCAGCTAAAGCTTTACCGCCAGCATCGTAAGGTACATACACTACATTATTAGGGTTTGCTCCAGCTTCTTGAAATGCAAGTGCACCAATTAAATGGTCCATGCTACCTCTTACAGAACCGCCAGCCATTTTAATTGACTTAGGATTTTTTTTGTAAGCATCCACTACATCTTTAAAGTTTTTGTATGGTGAATTTTTAGCAACTGCGATTGCGCCGTAGTCACCAATTACACCAGCGATTGGCTTAACATCTTTATAAGATAAAACACCAGATCCTTTTACATAACCTTTATGTCTTGTGATTGATCTCAATACTAAAGGTGTTGATTGAACTAATACTGTGCCTTCTGGCTTAGTATTAATTATGTATGATAGAGCTTTTCCTCCACCACCGCCTGACATATTTTCATATGAAGCACTTTTTAACATACCAGCTTTAGTTAAAGCTTCACCAGTTCCTCTAGCAGTTCCATCCCAACCACCACCAGCACCACCGCCGATAATGAAGTGTAACTTATCGACTGCGAAACTAGTTGTTGAGATTGAAGTTAAAAGAACAGTTGTGAAAACTAAGCTAATTAATTTTTTCAAATTATTAAACATATTATTTCCCTCTGTTAATTAATTAAATTACGTTATTAAAATAAAAATACTATTGAGAGTCAACAACATATATTTTTATAATGATTAAAATTAGTGAAAAAAAGTTCCTCTAATTCTCAATAATTCTCTAGATAACCCAGAATGTTCTTTAAATGCTTTTCTACCGTGTAACCAGAAATAATTATTAGAAAAAATTGTTGATCCTACTGGTAATGGAAAACTTATTTTATTTTTACTCTCCTCAAGTGCATCAGAAAGTTTTTGAAGGAAAAGACCTTGTTGCATATTTTTTGGCTCTGGGAATTGGTCAATATAAGAAATTATTGGTTTACCATTCTTATCTGTTGAAAATACTGGATGTTCAACTTTATATTCAACATTCTTACTTTTTGGTGAACCCCATGTAAAATTTTGTTGTCCAATAGGATCATTGCTTAGGTCATTTAAATGTTCCCAGTCATCTAAATGGAGAATAACACTTTCTCCCCCGCTAACATTATTTTCTTCCATTTTAGTCATTATCAACCAATCAGTTTTCTCTTTGACATAAGTTCCATCGGTATGGAGATCTAAATTCGTATAAGCTTTTCTAAGGTAAGAGTCGCTGCTATCTTGATGCTTTACATGAAATCGTGCATAGTATTTACCTGTCATAGAGTCAAAGTTTGGATTTCCAATTAAATAAGCAAGGCCAGTTGATAGTTTCACAAGAAAGTCTTTATTAAATTTTTTATTATTAATTTCGGGCTCTATAATGGCAGTCCCTGTTTTACGATCATTTAATATCTCGTTTAAAGTTTTGCTTAATTTGTTTTCAAAAACTTCGTCTAAACTTTTAGCCAAGCTAAATCTCGAAAAGGGTTTATACTCTAATGATAAAATAGTATGTTTTTTAAAAGGAAAAACCAACCTTTCTAAATCACTCTCTTTTAATTTAATAACACGTACTCTTTTAGAATTTTGATGATCAGATATTGCAAAATTCATAAATAAATTATTCTATCGTCCCAGCTATCCACAACATAATGAATACTAATAAAATTGGTTCCATTTTAAAATTTTAACATAATTTAAAAGTTAGTCAAAACTCCTAAAAGAACTGCGGAGATAATTGTTGGAATTACTAAATTTTTTTTAGTAATGATAAATAAAACGATACAGGAAATTAAAACTATCAATCTAATAGTTAAATCAGAGTCTGCAAGCACTCCAGCCGGAAATACAATCATTCTTCCTAATAAAGCTGCTAAAGTTGAGTAAGCCACACAGTTAAACCATTGAAAAATTTTAGAGTTGACGCTTACTTTTTCAGAAGTCAGTGCGCCCATAAAACGAGAGATAAAAGTAGCAACGGATGTAACTAAAATTGCAAGAATTATTAATTGACTACTTGCCATTTTTTCCTCCAAATAAAAAAGCAATAGTTCCCGCTATAAGACCGGAAAATAATAATGTCCATTCTGTAGAAAATAAATAAATTACTGGACCTAATACAGTTCCTCCGATAACAGCAATTGAAATACTTAAATTTTTCATTGCACCAATCATCATACAAAAGAAATAAACTGGGTTAACTATAGCAAGCCCAATTAACATTTCTTTATTGAGGTAGTCCGCAGACAGATAACCGATCACAGTCATCAGAATTGCTGTAGACCAAGTGCCTATTCCTATTCCAATCCAAAAATCTATTCGATGTTTTTTATCTATTTTTTTATAGCCATCTTTTGCAATTAACCAAGACGTTACTGCTAAAAAATGACAAGATAAATAATATTTCCATTTTGGTTGTGACTTATGATCAAGTAATGGAAATAGAGAAACTGTCATGGGATAAAGTCTAAAATTAACTAACCATACAGCTATAAAAATATTTATAATTGAAGCTCCAACTAAAAGCGACTCGGCCATAACTAATTGGCCAGGTAAAGCATAAGTAAATAAACTTGAAGCGGCGCTTTGTTGAATATTAAATCCAGCATCTTTTAATAAAGCTCCAAGAGCAATGAAACAAGCAGCTAGTGGGAGAGCTGGGCTTCTTGAACCTTTTAAAGATTTTAAACCTGTTAGAAATACTTTTAAATTAATCATCCACCTAGGAATAGTCTTCCTACGTCTGAATTTTTTAAAAGATCATCACCTTTGCCTGCGATAGCAGTTTGTCCAGAAACTAAAACGTAACCAATATCAGCAAATTCTAACCCTTTTTTTGCATTTTGCTCTACAAGTATTATTGTTTTCTTTTCAGTTTTTTGCAGATCTTCTAAAATTTCAAAAACCATATTTATATATTTTGGTTCTAAACCAATTGACGGTTCGTCTACTAATAATACAGAAGGTTTCATGACTAATGCCCTTGAGATTTCTAACAATCTTCTTTCACCGCCAGATAAAACTTTAGCGGGTTGGTTTCTTCTATTTCTTAATCTTTCATATTTTTGAAAAATTCTCTCAGCTTCCTCATAAGCTTCGTCTTGCTTATCTTTAATATATCCACCCATTAAAAGATTTTCTTCGACTGTCATATCTGGAAACACTGAGTTATCTTGCAAAATATAAGCGATACCAACTTTGCTTAATTTTTGAGCTGGAGTTAATTTGGTTATCTCATTTCCCTCTAATTCAATTTTTCCGTCAAATATATTTGTGAAACCATAAATCGAATGAAGTATTGTTGATTTTCCCGCGCCATTAGGTCCTATTAAACACAATGATTGTGCCTTACTAACTGTTAAATCAAAATTATGAAGTATCTCCATCTTCCCGTAGCCTGCGCTTAAACCTCTGATGGTTAAATGAACATCGTTTGGAGATAGTTTGTTTAAGTCTTCTAAACCAGGCGCTTTACCTAAAACATCATATTGATTTGCCATTATTGAGCTCCTAAATAAGCATCAACTACTCGCTTATCATTTTTAATTTGATCAGGTGATCCCTCTGCTAACATTTTTCCATGAGCTAAACAGAATATTTTTTGCGCTAAACTCATAATCACTTTCATATTGTGCTCTATAACTAATAAAGTTATTCCATACTCTTTGTTAATTGTGATCAATCTATCTATTATTCCATTGATTAAAGTTGGGTTAATTCCAGCTGTAGGCTCATCTAATAAAAGCATTTTAGGTTCATTCATTAAAGCCATTGCTAATTCTAGTAATTTTTGTTGTCCAAATGATAGATCCCCTGCTCTTAAATTTCTTTTTTGGTAAAGACCTACAAAGTTTAAAAGAGTTTCTGCTTTCTCTGTAAGTTCAGCAGGTACTTTTGCGAAAATAAATCCAGAATCACTTGCTTTATGACTTATAAGCATATTCTCAACACAATTAAGCTTTGAATAAATTCTTGTTTGTTGAAAAGTTCTTAACAAGCCAAGTTTAGCTACTGCTGGAACAGGCATTTCTGATACCTCTGTATTATCAAAAACTATAGATCCTTTATCTATTGGATGAGTTCCTACTATAGAATTAAATAGAGTAGTTTTACCTGAACCATTAGGTCCTATTAGACCAACAATTGATCCTTGTTCTACCGCAACAGAAATATCTACGTTGGCTTGCACACCGCCGAAAGATTTACTTACACTTTTAACTTCTAAAATACTCATTTTATTTCCACCTGTGCTTTACGATCTTTTTCATCAATTACTTCACCAAATCTATCAGGGTATTTTTCTCTTAACCAACCCATCAATCCTTCTGGGAAATAAACTACGATCACAACAATTAAAACTCCAAGCGCAACATATTGCCAACCCAAAATGAAAGTCCAAAGACCTTCTTTGAAAAAATGGAATAAGGTTGCACCAATTACTGGTCCCCATAAAGTTCCTTTACCACCGAGTATTGCCATAAGAACCATGAATACTCCCATCTCTCTTCCATCAAACGCAACGTCAGTGGAGTCTATATATCCAATTAGTCCCCCCATAATTCCACCAGCAAGACCACAGAAAAATGCAGAGCACATCCAACCAACAATTTTATATTTCATTGTTTGAATGCCCATGGCTTCTGCTTTGTCCTCGTTATCTCTTATCGCATTTAAAATTAATCTAAATCTAGAGCCGTAAATATATTTCACAAACATAAATGCTAGAACTAATACTAAAAAACTTAAGAAATAGAAAAATTGCCCTCTTGCTTCAGGATCAACTATTTCTGCTGGGAAAGGTGGAGTAGTGAAGCCTTGACCTGCGCCAATAATTTCTATCCCTCCAGCGATTTCACCTGCTGCAATTCCTAAACCTAAAGTACAAATCGCAAAGTAATGACCTCTTAAACCTAAAATAGCATAACCAATCGCACCAGCAACAATTGTAGGAACAATAGCTGCAACTAACAACCCGACGCCTATTCCTTGAAAATATTGCGCTGTAGTATGTACAAAAGTTTTTTCTCCACCACTTTCTGTCCATTCTGCTAACGGGAAAAACATACCTACTTGAACTGAAGCAGTAAGATACATTCCAAGACCATAGAAAAGAATGTTTCCAAAAGAGTTGTAGCCCATTTCTCCGCCTTGTAAATTCCAAGTCATCGCTAGAACGATCAAGACGCAAAGATACGTAAGCTGAACTTTAAAAGCAGAGAATAAGAAAGGTGCAGCTAAACCTAGGATAATTAGACCAGAATATAAAATTAAATCTTTTTGTTTCATTTTTAATGTTAACCCTCTTTAAAGTTTTTATAACGGTTATAAGTGCACCAAGTTCTTTTCTTAGATACTTTTTGTAATTTTTTATGAGAATATCTATCTCTCCATTTATAATCAGTGTTAGGCGCAATACCTCTTCCAATTTCTGCGGCCATAGCACATTTTAATTCGACAGGATTGAAAGGTGTATCTGAAGTTGGTGTTAAAAAAACCAAGTCTTTCATATCTGGGCAGGCAGGATCTCCGTGATCATATATACTACCCAATTTGTATTTATCACCACTCTCAGGTCCTCCAACGATTGTATTTCTAATATGACTACCTCCGTAATTTCCTTTGTTACACGTCCATGCAAAACCAGCTACGTGAGCTAATTCATGCAGTGTCATAATACTTCTTTTTGCTTTTACACCAATATGTTTACTTTTTAAAAATATGTATCCATGATGAACGGATCCTTGACCACCATCTCGATGACCAACATCAGCCCATGTAAAATAAAGTTTATTTGGATCATTAAATCCGTTTTTAGTAAGAAAAGCATCTGGATAATTCATTCCATAATTACCTTTGTATTTTTTATCAAAACGAACAAAAGAGATATCTAGTTTTCCATCTTTTCTCATATCATATCTAAATTTTTGTTTTCCCTTTGTCATTTCAAAAAATTTTTCATTAATTTCCATAAGCTCAGCTTCCATTTTACCATTAATATCCCACTCCCTGTCTTTACTATCTTTATTTAACAAGTATATGAAATGAACTTGAGGATCTTTTGTTACATCTGGCTGATCTTTAAAAAATCTGCCTGGTTTTTCATCAGCAAACGCATTTGAAACTATCAGCAAAGCTAAAAATAAAATAATTTTTCTCATTTTAAATACTCTCTTTTCTTTGAAAGTTTGAATCTTCTGTAAACTAGTATGAAAACTAGCAGCATAAATACTGCTCCAATTCTAAATTCTGTTCCTAAAATATAATCTGCAAATTCTTCAAAAAGTCCTAATCCCATTCCAGATAATGCTACTGCTGGTAAATTTCCAAGACCTGCAACAATAACTATCATGAAAGATCTTACAGTATAAGGAAGCCCTACATAAGGATGAAGTGTAAGAGTGATAGAAATTAAGGCTCCCGCTACTCCACATAATGCAGCGTTTATGCCGAAAGTTGCAGCATAAACTTTTTCAGTATCTACGCCTAAAATTTTTGCTGCTCTTGCATTTTGCGCTGTAGCTCTTATAGCTCGTCCAAGTCTAGATCTTCTCATATATATAACTAAACCAATTGCATATATAACACTTATAAAAGCTGCAAATATTTTTGAATTTGGCAGAGTAACTGAATTATCAAATAACATTGTTGTTCCGTACTCCGACTGAGCCACAACTACATCAGCTCCAAAAACAAAATTCATTAATTGTTGAAATACAATTGCAATTCCGAAAGTTGCTAAAATTGAAATAAATAAATCTCGGTCTACGACTTTATTGATAACAAGTTTATATAAAGCCCAACCTACAAAATACATTATAATTGGAGAAACTATAACTCCCCAAGCTGGATGAATTCCAGCAAGATACATGGTGTAAGCAATATAGCCACCAAGAATTACTAAATCACCTTGTGCAATATTAATGATGTTCATCACTCCCCACTGAAGAGCCATGCCGTAAGCTATTAAAGCAAATAAAATTCCAAGAAGAATTCCGTCCAAAGACGCTTGGACCATCAAGATCGGAGCTTGGAAAATTAATAAATCCATAAAAGAGAATTTCTTATAAAAGAAAAGCCCCCGGAAAACCAGGGGCTAATCAAATTATTCAGAAGTTATTAACTTCTTTCTGACCACTTAGGTATTGGATGGTAGAACTTGTCTGAAGCCCATTTTGTTGGAGCTACAACTTTGTTCTCACAATTATCACCTTTACATCTTACTTGGAATAAGATCATTGGCTTAGCAACGTTTTGACCGCCAGGACCAAATTTAATGTTTCCATAGAAAGTTTGCATGTCAGTGTCTTTAAGAGCATCTCTTACAGCATCTCTATCAAAAGAATTCGCTCTTTCGAACGCATCTTTAAATACTAAAAGTGCTGCTGATGATTCAGCTGATTGGTAAGGCGGTGCATAACCAAATTCTTTTTTAAAGTCTTTGTCATACTTTTTTCCACCACCAAAAAACTTATCTTTATAGCTTAAGTTTTTATGCCACTGAGAAGCACATAATGCGTATTCTGAATTCTTTCCATGTTGTTTAGAAAGTTTTGCAGCATCACAATGTGTCATCGCTAACATTGGTACATCAACTTTCATTTCAGATATTTGTCTGATTGCAGTTAATGCCCCTTTTGTGTGACCTGATACAACAAGTACATCTGGCTTAGTTGCTTTAACTTTTGCCAATGTTGCTGCCATATCATTTAATTCTTTAGGTAGTTTGTCATCGATAATGATTTCAGATCCAGTTCTTTTTGCTGCATCTAAAATTCCAAGTCTCACGTCTTGTGAGAATGCATCTTGCTCAAATGCTTGCGCAATTCGTACTGGCTTTCCACCATTTTTTTCTACCGCTAGATCGATAGCTACTTCAAGGTATTGGTTAGCTGGTGATAACACCGCAAACAAATATTTGTATCCTTTTGTAAATAAAGATCTTGATGCACCGTTTGCTTCAACCATAGGAATTTTATATTTCTCGGTTACTGGTGCAATGGCTTTCGTTAAACCTGAACTGTATGGTCCAAGCATGTAATGAACGCCATCTTGCTTTATTAGTCTTTCAGCTAACTGAGCGGCTCTCTTTGGGTTTGACTCATCATCGTAATAGATAATTTCAAACTTATATTTCTTACCTTGTACTTCTACTCCACCCATTTTGTTAATTCTCTCAACGGCCATGTTGTAACCGTTTTGAGTATGAACACCATTAGATGAGTATTTTCCTGTAAGAGATATTGCAGAACCTAACACAATGTATTCACCATCTACTTTTGCAAAAGAAGACGTATAAGAAACAAGTGCTAATGTTATAGCTGAAATTGATGTAATAAATAGTTTTACTAATTTATTCATTATTTCCCCTTTGTTAATTAATTAATTAATGAATAATTAAAACAAGAAAACGAGATAATAACAACATCTAGATTTATTAAAAATTCTGTGTCGCAGCCACATAAATAGCGATTATTAGCAGTACACACGCAGAAATTGTATTAAGAATTTTTGGTTTACTTCTCAACCATACTGAAATTTTTTCTGCAGCTAATCCATAAATCATTAAAGTTGTAAAATCTAAAATTACGTAAGTGACCATTAGAATTAAAAACTGAGAAATAACATGACTATCGTAATTAATAAACGATGAAAAAATTGTTCCAAAAAATATAATTGCTTTTGGACTTAAACCTGCAACCATAAAACCATCCTTGTAAAATGAAAAAGTAGATTTTGAACTTTGCTGTTTTGAATTTACTGAACTTATTTTTGCAGTGTAAGTATCGTAAGCTAAGTAAACAATATAGAGTATACCTGCCCATTTTAGATAATTGAGTACTTTCGGATTATCACTTAGAAAAGATCCAACAATAAAAACAACTAAAATTCCTTGAATAATATTTGCTGATATATCTCCAAATGCAGTCCATACCGATCTCTTTAATCCATAATTGAGAGTGTGCGAAACTATTACAACTCTTGGAAGTCCAGGGGTTATAAATAAAAAAAGAATAATTTGTAAAAAGATTAAAAAGTCACTTGGAAACATGTTACTAAAGATTATATAGAATTGTATGAAGAAAAAAAGTTCTTTCCCTCAAACTAAAGTAAAAAATCCTGAACCAAAAAAAAAAGACGAGAATTGGATTATCTGGGCTGCTTGGGCCGACCGAATAACATTTGAAGAAATAAAAGATAAGACAGGAAAAACTGAGTCGGATGTAATTAAGATCATGAGAAAGAACTTAAGACCTGGATCTTTTAAACTTTGGAGAAAAAGAGTGCATAATACAAGTATTAAACACCGTAAAAAATTTAAACTTGAAAGAAAAAAATTAAGAGAAAAAGTAAAAATAACTGATATATATTAATCATGAAAAAAGTAACCATGTATTCAGGTGATCCTTGTCCTTATTGCGGTGCTGCCAAAGCGCTTCTTAAAAGCAAGAATATAGAGTTTGAAGAGATTGATATTTGGAAGGATCCAGCAAAAGCAAAAGAAATGCTTCAGAGAACTAACGGTAAAAGAACGATTCCTCAAATGTTTATAGGAGATCATTACATTGGTGGGAATGATGATTTACAAGCTTTAAATAGAAGTGGAGAATTAGATAAACTTTTAGCTTAAGTCTTTTATAAAAGGCATTGCATCACTAGCACCTTGCTTAGTTGTTGATGCTCCAGCAACTTTGTTTGCAAATTCCAAACAATCTTTTATAGGTTTGTTTTGAGATAAACCAAAAGCTAAACCACCATTAAAAGCATCTCCTGCTCCAGTTGTGTCGACTGCTTTTGCAGAACTAGCCTTTAAATAAATTTCCTCTTTTCCATCTGAGTAAAATAATCCTTTTTCTCCAAGGGTGATTATTACTTTTTTTATTCCTAATTTAATAAATTTATCTGAAGCATGTTTTGCTTCTTTTTCATTTGTAATTTTTATACCTGTATAAAACTCTGCTTCAGTTTCATTAGGAGTAAAATAATCAATATTTTTATAAAATTCTTCTGTAATTTCTGATGCAGGCGCAGGATTTAATATTGTTAAACATCCATTTTCCTTAGCAATTTTAAGACAGTGTAAGGTAACATCTTTAGGGACTTCAAGTTGAGTTAAAAAGATCTTTGAATTCTTTATAATATCAATGTGTTTATCTATTTCAGCAACTTTTAAAGTCGAAGGCGCTCCAACGATAACATTGATTGCATTTTTTCCAGAATTCTTATCAACTAAAATTCCAGCCACGCCAGTTTGTAAATTTTTATCTTGAATAACACTTTCAGTATTAATTTTGTTTTTTGTTAGCGTGTTTAAAGCTAATTCACCATAAGAGTCTTTTCCAATCTTGCTTATAAAATTTACTTTTGCACCTAATCTTGCAATGGCTACTGCTTGATTACATCCTTTTCCACCGGGTCCAACATTGTATTTATTTCCTAATATAGTTTCTCCAATAGCAGGAATTTTAGGTCCTGAAAAACTAATGTCAGCTACAAATATACCTAAGACAGAAATATCGCTCATTAACCAAGCGTAGTTAGGAAAGGAAAGATTGTCAAAATATAATAACTTATAACTTGGATTTGATTAGTAGCAATCAAAACGCCCGTAAGTAATAAAATTACTCCACCTGTTTTAGTAACTCTTCCGTAATATTTACTAAAACCTTTTCTAGTTGTTAAAAATTTACTCATAAAATAACCAGATAAAATAAATGGAATTGCCAAACCTAAAGAGTAAAATGAAAGCAACAATACCCCAGAACTAACTGAAGCCTCTGTAGCAGATAAAGCTAGTATAGATCCTAGCACAGGCCCGATACATGGTGTCCATCCAAAAGCAAAAGCTGCACCAACTAATAATGGAAAAGCATAGTTATTTTTATAGCCTCGGGTTTCCATTCTTTTTTCTTGATTTAAGAAACTAAAATTAAAAATACCCAACATTTGAAATGAAAAGAGAATGATTAAAATTCCTGCCGCAATTCTTAATTCATTAGATAAAAATAATAATATATTTCCTACAGCCGAAGCTGTTGCTCCTAGAACAATAAATACAAGCGAAAATCCTACGGAAAACAAAATAGTTTTAATGAGAACGCTTCGTCTATCTTGTTCAATTTCATCTAGATTTTTTCCAGTAATGTAAGAAATATAACCTGGAATAATAGGTAATACACATGGAGTTAAAAAACTTATAAATCCAGCTCCAAATGCAAAAAATAACTTAACGAACATACAAACTTTATATTTGCCTTTAATCTTGACTGCAATTACATTATTAGCTCATGATAATAAAATACCTCAGTTTTCTATTTACTCTTCTTTGGTCTTATACTTTTATCAAAACACAAAGTTTTTTTAAAAAAGGATCGGGACTTTTAATTAAATTATTTGTTTCAAACATTTCTTGGCTAACCTTTATAGCTGCTTGTTTTTACGGTTTTAAAAATTTCGAATTTTACTACGTTTTAATAGGAATAGTTTTTATTATTGCACTTGTTCAACTAAGTTTTGGTCGAATTAGCTTATTCATCAATTTAAAGTTCGAAAACAAAGAAAACTTAATTAGAATTAAAACCGTTATTGAATATTTAATAATTATTGCAATTCTTTATTATATTTTCGTTTAATCAGTTTGAATTGTTGCTAAAACTTTAAAATTTTTATCTGTAATAACCATTTCCCCTGAGCTTGGAACTGCAGTAGTAACAGCAGTGATAATGCTGTAATGGGTAATCAATACTAAATTTTTACCTTTACCATTCCATTTCTTCACATAATTATAAAGCTCCTTTAATTGCTTTCCCTCATTCTTATTATATGGAGACTGAAAAGTAGAGTTTAACGCAGTAAATTCTTTGTAATCATCAAAAGCATATTTGGCGGTATCTTTGCATCTACACCATTGACTGCTTAAAACTTGATCTGTGGGAACTTTATTCTTTTTAAATAATTTTCCAATTTTTTTGGATTGATTGATACCTTTTTTACTAAGATTTCTTTGAGTTTTACAATCATCAATTTTAAAGCCTACTGGATCTCCCCCGCCTGGAGCTAAAGAGTGTCTAATTAAAATAATTTTGTTTCCTTCCTGAGCTATATTCCAAGCTTGGTCTGATGCGTTTAACTGTGATGTAAAAAGAAGAAAAAAAAAACTTAGTATTAGGGAAATAATATTACTCTTCATGGTGGATGAAATGTTAATCTAACGAATTTATGTAGCCTTGGTCTAGAGGACATGGCAACGCATAATTTAATTTGTTGCTAGGTTGTATTAAAACACTTAATTGGTTTGTTAATAACTATTTAACTCTTAGGTTTAAAAACTAAGCACACGCCATTGTTGCAATAGCGTTTTCCAGTGGGTTTTGGGCCATCTTCAAACATGTGGCCGTGATGACCGCCACATTTTTTACAATGATATTCTGTTCTTGGGTAACCTATGTGCATGTCTGTTTTTTCCTCAAAAACATCAGGTAAAGATTTGAAAAAAGAGGGCCAACCAGATCCGCTTTCATATTTTGTGCTTGAGTCAAAAAGTTTTGTTCCACATCCTACGCAATGATAGGATCCTTCTCTTTTTTCGTTATTTAAAGGACTGCTACCAGGAGACTCTGTTCCCTCTTGTCTTAAAACATAATTTTGTTCCGGCGTTAAATTTGGATCCCAATCTTTATTACTCATCTTTAACTTTATCGTCTACGCCGTAGGGTTTAAAGTTTCCTTTATTTTCTAATTTAACCGCTTTTGCAGGTATACCAACCATTGTTGCGTTTTCAGGAACATTTTTTACAACAACTGCGTTAGCTGCAATCCTTGCACATTTTCCTATAATAACAGGGCCGATAATTTGTGCGCCTGAACCTATAACAACGTCATCTCTAATTGTTGGATGTCTTTTTTCATGGCGCTGTCTTTCGCTATCAATACTTGGTGAGCTTCCGCCTAAAGTTACTGCATGATAAATAGTGACATTGTCACCAATCTCAGCTGTCTCACCAATTACTACACCCATCCCATGATCAATAAATAAATTCTTACCAATTTTAGCACCTGGATGAATTTCTATTCCCGTAAAAAATCTAGATGTTTGAGAAATAATTCTAGCAATAAGATGAAAGCCTGCGATTTGAAAAAAATTTGCAATTCTATGGAGTAAAACTGCTTTAACTCCGGGATACGTGAGAATGATACTTAGTATCGATTTCGCCGCAGGGTCTCTTTTTTGAATAGATTCTAAGTATTCGTTCATAGTTCATATATAATGTCTACTTGTAAAAATTAAAGGAGAATATATATAAAGTTTCATGAGTAGTTCATTTCATTTAGCCATCCCAGCAGGGGATCTTGAAAAAGCAGAAGCTTTTTACACAAAAATATTAGGATGCAAAACAGGTAACCGAGAAAAGGGTAAATGGGTAGATGTTGATTTTTGGGGTAATGAACTCACTTTACATCAAACATCTATGAAACTTCCTAGAGAAAGACATGATGTAGATATGGGAGATGTTCCTGTTCCTCATTTCGGAGTTCATTTAAAAAAAGAAGTATATGATAAAATTAAAGATAATATTGAGCTTAACAAAATTAAATTTATAGATAAGCCATACACAAGATTTAAAGGAACAGAATTTGAGCAAAATACATTTTTTGTTGAAGATCCTAATGGAAACGTATTAGAGTTAAAAACGTTTGAGCAATAATTCAAAAGCGCCCATCGAAAATAAAAGTCAATTAATTCAATATTTCATCGACGGAGTAAAAAAAAATACCAATCAAAGAATTGGTGTCGAGCATGAAAAATTTCTTTTTAGTAAAAATAATTTAAAAAGAATTGATTACCAACAATTAAAGCAAGTTTTTGAAATTCTTAAAGATAAAGGTTGGGAACTTGAGTATGAGAAAGATAAAATAATTGGTTTAAGAAGAGAAAATCAAAAAATTACCACCGAGCCGGGTTTCCAGTATGAATTATCAGGTGCGCCTTTTAAAAACATACATTCAGTTTGTTCGGAAAATAGTTCTCATTTCAATGAACTAAAAGAAATTTTTAATTATACCTCTGTTACCACTTCCTCTATTGCATACGATCCTTTTAATAAATTAATTGATATCCCCAAAAGTCCTAAGGAGCGTTACAAAATTATGACATCTGAAATGCCAAAAGGTGGCAAATTAAGTTTGGATATGATGTACAAAACAGCAGGCATTCAGATTAATTATGATTACACATCTGAAGAGGATTTTGAAAAAAAATTTAAAATTGGAAACTATTTAACGCCATTAACTATTGCTCTTTTTGCAAATTCTCCTTTTAATGAAAATAAACTTTCAGGTTTTTTATCTTATAGGGGAAAAGTTTGGCAAGAAACTAACAGAGGTGGGATCATGCCAATTACTTTTGAAAAAGTTAATTTTGAAAAATATATTGATTATGCAATCAATTACCCAATTTTATTTCTTAAAAAAAATGGAAAATACTTCTCATCGAACGATCAAACCTTTAAAGATTTTTTAAATGGTAATTTAGATTTTTTAAAAGGAGAAAAACCAACTTTAGAAGATTTTGAAAATCACTTAGGAACTATTTTTACTGAGTTAAGATTAAAACAAGTTATAGAATTTAGATCTTTAGATACATGTAATTTTGGCTGTATTTGTAACGGCCCCTCTTTTTTTACAGGATTAATTTATGGATCTTTAGATGAAACCTATGAAATAATTAAAAATTGGAAAAAAGAAGAGGTAATGGAAGCATATTTAAAAGCGCCTAAACAAGGATTAAACACTTTGCTTCACAATAAAAAACTAATTGATTGGGGAAAAATATTTTTAGATCTATCTAAAAGAGGTTTAGAAAAAAGAAATGAACTTAATAAAAGCGGAAAAAATGAAACAATCTACTTAAAACATATAGAAGAGATAATTATTAATAAAAAAACTAGAGCAGAAATGCTGATTGAACAATTTAATAAAACAAAAAACTTAAACTTCTTGGTAAATCATGATGAAAATTTTAGCTATTCAGGGTTCTAATCTTAAAAAAGTAAAAATCAAAACAGATACGACTATTCTATTAGCCGCTGAGGCACAAAAAAGAGGTTATAAAATATATTATTTTGAACCAGAGGATTTAAGTTTTTTAAATGGGAAAGTTGTAGCTTTATGCAAACATATTAAAATCCATGATAACAAAAAGAAATTCTACTCAAAAATAAAGACCATTAGTTTAAACCTAGAAAAATCAAGGGTTATATTAATCAGAAATGATCCACCTTTTGATAATAGATACTTATATACAACATTCTTACTTAACCATATTTCCAAAAAAGTTAAGATAGTTAACCATCCTTCTGCGGTAAGAAATGTCTCTGAAAAATTGTTTTCTATAAATTTTATGAGGTACATGCCCCCTACCTTAATCAGTGAAAATCTTAATGAAATAAGTAGCTTCTTTAAAAGACATAAAGCTGTTGTAGCTAAACCTATCAATGGCTTTAGTGGCAATAACGTTATTTTATTTAAGTCTTTTAATGAAAAAAAAATTAAGAAATTACTAAAATCTTATAATCATTTATTTTTTCAAAAGTTTTTGCCTGGAGTTTCTAAAGGAGACAAAAGAGTTTTTATAATAAAAGGAAAGATTGTGGGTGCTATATCTAGAGTGCCTAAAAAAGGAAGTATTCTATCTAACATGAGTAAAGGGGCTCATGCAAAATTAACAAAACTCACAAATAAAGAAGTTAAAGCAAGCAAAGCCATCGGGAAATTACTCATCAAAAATAAGATATATTTTGCTGGTATTGATTTTGTTCAAGAAAAATTAATAGGTGATATTAATGTAACCAGCCCTACTGGATTAACAGCATATAAAGATTTGTCTGGAATAAACCTCGCTAAATTGTTCTGGAATAATATTTAATTGATAGTTGACAAAATCCTAAATTTCTTGCTATATATTGTTTAGCGCCGAGTTAAGACAACTTGCGGGCGCTTAATAAATCCAGCTAAAGCGTTTAAGTCTCATGACCACCGCTTTAGTCGGTGGTTTTTTTTTGGAATAATCTAAAAATTTAACCGGGTATTTGAACCATATTGTACACCTGGCATATGCCGAAGTACTAAAAAGGAGAAGATGAACAGAATTTTAATTCGTTCATTCTTCTCCAAAAAGACGGAGAGAAAATGAGCGAAACAATAAGAGAAACAATAAGGGGGAAAATCAATGGCTGATTTTAAACATCCGGAAACTATTGCTTTACATGGTGGTGATTACAGAAGTGATCCTGCAACTACAGCAGTGGCAGTTCCGATTTATCAAACAACTTCATACCAATTTAAAAATGCGGAAACAGCTGCAAATTTATTTGGGTTGAAAGAATTTGGTAATATTTACACAAGAATAATGAACCCAACATGTGATGTGTTAGAAAAAAGAGTAGCAGCACTTGAAGGCGGTGTAGCAGCATGTACGGTTGGTTCAGGTCAAGCAGCAACTGCGATGTGTATTCAAAACTTAGCGCAAGCTGGGGATAATATCGTTGCTTCAACTGACTTGTACGGTGGTACAGTAAACTTATTCAAAAATACTTTAAGACAGCAAGGTATTGAAGTAAGATTTGCAGATCCTGCAGATCCAAAAAACTTTGAAAAGTTAACTGATGATAAAACAAGAGCTTACTACGGTGAGTCTTGTCCAAATCCTTACCTTCGTGTTTTTCCAATTAAAGAAGTTGCAGATATCGGTAGACCAAAAGGTATTCCTTTAATTATCGATAACACTGCTTCACCGGTAATTTGCAAACCTTTAGCTCATGGAGCTGCAATCGTTATGCACTCGTTGACTAAATATATTGGCGGTCACGGTACTTCAATTGGCGGAATAGTTGTTGATGGTGGAAATTTTGATTGGACTAAAAATCGAAAAAGACAACCACTGCTAAATGAACCAGACCAAAGTTACGGTGGAGCTGTTTGGATTGATGCTGTTCCTCAATTAACAGGGGCTAACATTCCATTTGTAATAAGATTAAGAGTGGTTCTGTTGAGAGATACCGGAGCACCACTTGCTCCTTTTAATGCTTGGCAAATTATCCAAGGATTAGAAACTGTTGGTCTTAGAATGAAACAGCACTGCTCTAATGCAGAAAAAGTTGTTACATTTTTAGAAACCCAGAAAAAAGTTCAAAATGTAATCTATCCTACAAATCATCAGGGTGAGATTAAAGAAAGAGCTAAAAAATACATGCAGGGTGGATATGGTTCTTTAGTTGGTATGGACGTTGGCACAAAAGAAAATGGTGCTAAGTTCATCGACAACTTAAAGATGCTTTACCACGTTGCTAATATTGGTGATGCTAGAAGTTTAGCAATTCATCCGGCTACGACAACTCATAGTCAATTAAACGAGAAGGAATTATTAGCTGCAGGTGTAACACCAGGATATGTAAGACTTTCAATTGGTATTGAGCATCCAGACGATATCATTGCTGACATTAAGCAAGCGTTAGCTGCTTAGTAATTGATTTAGTGGTCTCAATTATTTATATTGGGGCCACTCAATGATCAAACAAATTAAATCATCAGACATAAAAGAATTTATAACTAATAATCCAAAAACTGTTTTACTTGATGTCAGGACAGAGAATGAATGGAACACGGTTGGCAAACCCGATACAAAAGATCTTGGCATTAAATCTTTCTTCATAACTATTTCACAAGATCCAAGTTTTCTAGACAATGTGAAACAAAATATTGATAAAGAAGAACAAGTGTTAGTAATGTGTGCAGCCGGGGGAAGGTCAATTATTGCTGCTAATCTTTTATCCAATGAAGGCTACAATACTTTAAATGTCTCTGATGGTTTTAGTGGTAATGGTCAAGATCCTGGTTGGAAGAATTTAGGATTACCTTCTATTATAGATAGTTGATTTTTTAGCTATATCTTCAATAAGGGATGTTTTTTTTATTTTAGCTTTTATTGAAACAGCAATCTCTTTTGGATATTTTTTTACTGTTTCTGATGTCTTTTTCTTTAGTGCAGTATTGGTCAATGATATTTGTTTTTTTACAATTGTGCAAAATTCAGACTTTGTTCTTTCAATAGACGAAATACAAGTTTCTTGCTTTTTTTCAGGATTTGCACTTTCCGCATATGCAACAGCGTGCTCTAAAGGAGTTTTTCCTGTTTGTTTTTTAACTCCATAACTAACTGCTGAATTAAGAGAAGACTGTAATATTTTTCCGTTAGATGTGCTAGTGCCGAGTAATGCTAAAGATTCAGCGCATCCATTAAGTAAGAAAATCGTTGATAATAAAACCAATATTTTTTTCATGTTTGAAGTTTGTTTTAATTGGTTCATATCTGCTTCATCTTTAATTAAAAGTTAATTTTAGGATAATAAATTTTATTAACACAACCCATGGTTGTCAAGATCTTTAGATTGGTATACTGATTTTGTTTTGGAATTGTTAATCTAAGTGCTTAATTTTAGATTTTTTATTTATATTAAGCTGTAGTGATGAGGTAAGGTCTTTTATAGAATTTTCTTTTGATTTCGCTAAAATTTTAAATTTAGTTGATTTTAATTGTTTTTTTAATAAAGCGCAAATTTCTGAGTTAGTTTTTTCAACAAATGATAAACAAGGTTCCTTTTTTTTCTCAGGATTTTTTTCCTCTGCGTATGCAATGGCATGTCCAATGGGAGTTTTTCCAGTTTGTTTCTTTACTCCGTAGCTAATTACTGAATTAAAAGAGGATTGAACGATCTTTCCGTTTGAGGCGCCTGTACCTAGTAAAGCAACTGACTCGGCGCAACCGTTCAATAAGAATAACGTGATCAATAGACCTAATATTTTTCTCATACTCCCTTTTGTATTTTTTAAAATTTAATCATATATTCATTTCTAATTATACGAATCGAATCACTCAAAATGAGTTTATATAATACAACTTACAATGGAAGAGATTACCTAAGAGATTATTCTTAAGGGCTTATTTTTAAGACAGCTTTCGAGGTTTTCTATCATTTGCAAATAAAATTTTGAGTAATTTTCAACGGTTACATAACCAATATGAGGTAATAGTAAAGCATTGGGCAGGAACCTTAATCTATGATCTTGTGGTAAAGGCTCTTTATCATAAACGTCTAAACCAACACCAGCTATTTTTTCGTCTTTAAGAGCTTCTACCAAATCATTTTCATTAATAATTGGTCCTCTAGAAGTATTTATGAGGAAAGCAGTTTTTTTCATCATTTCTAATTCTTTTTTTGTAATTAAATTTTTATATCTTTCACCTAAAACTAAGTGAATTGATATGATATCTGAGTTTTTTAATAAATCTTCTTTACTCATAGGAAGAACATCTAGTTCATTTGCGTGAGATAAATTTAGATTTTCGCTCCATGCACATACTTCCATGCCAAAAGCTTTTGCAACTTTTGCAACTTGTGTTCCTATCTTTCCTAACCCAATCAAACCTAACATTTTTCCTTTCAGTTCAAAACCAATAGTCGTTTGCCAGTAACCTTGGAACATATTATCGATTTCCTGTTTCATATTGCGGTAAAGACCTAGAATTAAAGCCCAAGTTATTTCAGCTGCAGGGTTAGAATTAATCTCGGTTCCACAAACAATAATGCTTTTTTTCTTCGTTGCTTCTAAATCAATAGCTTTATTTCTCATGCCTGATGTCATTAAATATTTTAACTTAGGTAAGCTCTCTATTAAAGTTTTAGTTATCGAAGTTCTTTCTCTCATGATGAATAAGGCTTCGAAGTCTTCTAGTTCGACAATAGCTTCTTTTTCATCAGAAAAAGGCTCGTTAAAAACTTTAAAATTAAATTTATCTTTATACTTATCTACCTCAACAATTTGTTGAAAAGCATTTTGATAATCATCTATAACTGCAACTTTAATCATTGATTTTTTTATTCGATAAATAAATACCAGATACTATAAAAACTGCTCCGGCAAAATGATATAATTCAAATTTTTCGTTAAAAATAATTATAGCCATCACTGCGCTGAATAAAGGCATTAGCTGAATAAACATAGATGATCTATTGGGTCCTATAAGTTCTATTGCTTTCTGCCAACAATAATATGCTGCGATTGCAGGAAAGATAACTACATAAGTTAAAATAAAGATAAAAGCTTTATTTATTTTTAAATCTAGTCCTATTGATTTTTCGTATAAAAATTGTGGAAACAAAAATATTAATCCTACAGTGACCATTATTTGAATTAAAGAAAATTGAGATAATTCAAGCTTACTTTTTTTTAGTAAAGTTGAATATAATGACCAACTTAATACACAAACTAACATCCATATATCACCAATATTAAAAGTTAAAGAAATTATTTTTTGAATGTCTGCATTTGAAATAATTGTTCCTACTCCAAATATAGATAAAATTAATCCTGAAATTTGAAACATATTCGTTTTTTCAATTTTCATAATCGATGAAAAAATTATTATCATTGGCGGGATAGCAGCTAACATTAAAACTGCATTTATTACTTGAGTATAGTTTAAAGCAAAATAAACAACTGAATTAAAAGTACTAATTGTTAATATGCCCATAAAACTAATTACTAAAAAGTTTTCTTTAATATAGTTTCTTTTTGCTAAAATTTCTTTAATTGTGAAAGGTGTCAATATAAACCATACCATGACCCATCTTAAAAAATTTAGAGATAGTGGTGGAACCTCGAATAAAGTTGCAAATTTACCGATAATAAAATTTCCTGACCAAAATAAAGCTGCTAAAGTTAGAAAAGTATAAGCTAAATAATTTTTTGACAAAAATTTCCTAATTAAATCTCTTTGAGCTGTATGGAGTTAAATCTAAATTTGTTTTTTCTCCTGCAACTATTTTAGAAATAATTTTGCCTGTAATAGCGCCTAATGTCCAGCCTAAATGCTGATGTCCAAAAGCATAGATAATATTTTTATTCTTTAAAGAAGGTCCAAGAATTGGTAGAAAATCTGGAAGTGTGGGTCTAAAACCTAACCATTCATCCTCATGTTTACCAAGATCAGGCAGAAGTTCTTTTGCACATTTGATAATATAATCGATCCTTTTTTTAGATGGTGGATTATTTAAACCACCTAATTCTACAGTACCAACTGCTCTTAAACCTTGATTCATTGGTGTCATACCAAATCCCCTATCTAAGAATATTACTGGTCGACTTATCAAGCGGTCTTTTCCTTTAAAATGAACATGGTATCCTCTTTCAGTATCTAGAGGAATATTCTCTCCTAATTGATCGGTAAGCAGTTTAGAAAAAGCTCCAGATGCTATAACAGTTTTTTCAAATTTGTACTCTTCTTTTTCTGATCTTATTGCTGTTTCATTTGAATTTATTTGCTCTAGATTTTTAATATTAGTTTGTATAAACTTGCCTCCTCGATCTAAAAATAATTTAAATATTCTTTTCAGTATTCCATGAGGATCTCTTGCATGCATTGCATTCTCGTAAATCACTCCTGCGTCAAATACAGGTTGTAAATTCGGTTCTAAATCTAAAACTTCTCTTTGTGATAAAAGTTTTTGCTCAATGCCTAATTCTTTTCGAACCTTTATCTCTAAATTTCTACTTTTTAAATTTTTATTTGTCCAAATGTAAATGATCCCTTTTCTTTCGACTAATCCAGTTGTGTCAATTTCTTGAAATATTTCTTCATAAGCATCATTTGATAAGCTTAGGATTTGATGCATATTCTTCGCGGTATGCATCATTGAATGATGGTTGCAATTTTTAAAATAATGTAAAAACCAATTAAACATTTTTGGAATGTAATTCCATTTGAGAGCTAAGGGCCCATAAGAACTGATCAACATCTTGGGAACATCGTATAAAACATCCGGACGGTTAAACTGTAAAACTGCATAGGGAGAAAAGTGACCCGCATTTCCGTATGATGCAGCCTTAAACTCATTTGATAAAGGATCATGTCTATCAAAGATAGTTACAGGTATTCTTTTTTTAATTAATTGTAATCCAGTGCAAACACCTTGAATTCCAGATCCTATTATTCCGACAGATTTACATTTATAATTTTCCATAAGGAAATTATATTGCAATGTTTTTGAAAATAGTAGTGCGGTAGATTAGGCGATAGCCTCTTTATTAACGACTTCTGATCTTTCCTCGGAATTATCTGAAGTTTCTTTCTTGTCTTTTTTATTAAATAAAAAGCTGTCAGCTAATTTAGATTTTGAGCTATTAGTTTTCTTGATATAACCATCAATATCTGCACCATTTTCAGTCCTTAGATTAGTTCCAAACTCTATGTCACCTTTTACAGTTCCAGTAGCTCCTATAACTATGTTTTGAGCTATAACTTTTCCATCTAAATGACCATGTATTTCTACATCATCTGCTTCAATTGATCCTGTGATCGAACCTGTGTCTCGAACAATTAGCTCCTTTGAAAACACTGGGCCTTTAACTAAGCCAGCAACATCGATAGCGCCGGAGCTATTAATTGTACCCTCGATGCTTACTGTCTCGCTGATAAGCGATCTTTCCGAGTCTTTTATTTTTATTTTTTTGTCACCAAACATATAATTCTTCATAAATTAATCATCTTCTCTAGTTTTATGCAAGTTATTTTTTAAATTAAATTTATTCATTTTAGGTTTAATTAATTTACAGGGACATCCTTATAAATTTTACACGACATGGCTATTCCAAGACCAAACATGATTGCTAACATGGAAGATCCACCATATGACATGATAGGAAGAGGCGAACCTACAATAGGTAGCAGCCCTAGAACCATCATCATATTTACTACTACATAAATAAAGAAAGCGGTAGCAAAGCTGTAACAGTATAATTTACCAAAATTGCTCCTAGTTATATTTCCAATTCTAATTATTCTATAAATAATAAGTGCATATAATAGTAAAATGAATAATGATCCAAAAAACCCAAACTCTTCAGAAAATAAAGTAAATATAAAGTCAGTATGTTTTTCTGGCAAATAATCCAAATAACTCTGAGAGCCGTTTAAAAAACCTTTTCCAAATAGGCCACCAGATCCTATTGCTATTTTAGATTGAATAATTTGATACCCTGCTCCAAGCGGGTCTCTTTCCGGATTTAAAAAAGTTAATATCCTTGATTTTTGATACGGTTTTAAAAAAGATATCGCTATTGGTAATAATGCAATCATTGAAATGCCTGAATAAATAAAAAATTTTGCCCTTACTCCAGCAAGCCAAGCAACAACTATCCCTCCTGCCGCAATCAAAATTGCGGTTCCAAGATCTGGCTGTGTGGCAACAAGGATTATTGGACCAATTAGAACCGTGATGGGTAAAATTAAATGCTTGAAGCTATTTATGTTTTCAATTGAAATACGATGATAATATTTTGCTAAAAATAAAATTAAACCAATTTTCATTAATTCGGATGGTTGAAGAACCATAAAATAAAGATCTAACCATCTTTTAGAGCCCGATGATGTTAAGCCAAAATATTTAACAGCAAGCAATAGAAGAAAAATTCCAGAATAAATTAAGTAACTCGATCCATGCCAGAATCTTATTTGTATGAAAGATATTACAAAAAACATTCCAAAAAAAACAAAGAAACGTAAAATATGACTATTTGTGTGATATTTGAACTCACCACCATCTGTAGAATACATTGCGAACATGCTAATAATACCGAGTACTAAAATCGATATTGCCAATACATAATCGATAGATAAAATTTTATCCCTAAACGTGTATGATGATTGGATTGATCTTTGTTGCAACATTAAACAGGTTCTCCCTCTAAATTATTTACATTTCTTCTAAGTTCGTGTCTCTCAAGAACTTTTTTGATAACTCGCTTGGCTATTGGAGCAGCAGTTTTACCACCTGATCCCCCATGTTCTACTAAAACACTTATTGCATATTGAGGTTCTTTGTATGGAGCAAATGCCACAAATAACGCATGATCTCTGTCTTTGTATGGCAAACTTTCTTGTTTAACTTCTGCTTCTCTCTGCTCTTCTGTAAATCTTTTTACCTGAGATGAACCTGTTTTTCCCGCGAAAGTAAATTTTGGATTTTCAAATCTATGTCTGTAAGATGTTCCTCCAGGTTCATTGGAAGATGAAAACATTGCATCTTTAATTAAATTTATATGTTCTTGATTTTTAAATAATGGTTTTAAGTTAAAATTGGAAATTAATAAATCTGTTGGAAGAGGTTGATTGGGGTTTTCATTTTTAAATTTTAAATAATCTCTTAAATCATCATTTTTACCCTCAAATATTATTCTTGGTTTAATTTCAAATCCTCCATTAGCAATTTGAGCTGTCATTAAACAAAGTTGTAATGGCGTACTTTGAAAATAACCCTGTCCAATTCCTGAGTGTAATGTTTCACCTAAATACCAGTTTTGTCCAATAAATTTTTTCTTCCATTTCGTGTTAGGTACAACACCAGATCTCTCCTCTATAAAATCGGTCAAAACTTTTTTACCCAAACCAAATCTTTTTGCAGTTTCAGATAATCGATCAACTCCTAATTTTCTTGCAACCTCGTAAAAATAAACATCACAAGATCTTTGAATACCTTTTCTAAGATTTACTATGCCGTGTCCATCTTTTTCCCAACAATGAAATTTTTCGCCGAATAATTCTATTTTTCCTTTACATCTAAATGTATCTAAAGGTCTTATGATTTTGTTCTCTAGAGCGCTTAAAGCTACTAAGGTTTTAATTGTTGAGCCTGGAGGATATAAACCTGATAAAGCTTTATTAGCCAGGGGCTTCTTTTCATTTTTTATCAAACTATTCCAATATTTTTTTTCTAATCCATGTACAAACTGATTAGGTTCAAAGGTTGGAGAAGAGACTAAAGACACGATATCACCATTATAAATATCCATGACACAAACTGCTGCTGCTTTATCTTTTAATAACTCAGAAGTAAATTTTTGTACCTCATAATCTAAGGTTGTTTTAAATTCTTTCCCTGCTTGACCTTCGTCAATTTTAATTTCTCTAATTCTTTTACCATAGGCATTAACTTCATATCTTTGATAACCACGTTTACCTATAATCTGTTCATCTAGTTTTCTCTCTAAACCAGTTTTTCCAATTGCCATACCTGGAACTGCTAAATCTTGAAGATATTCTTTTGTTTGTAAATCTTTTTCGCTTATTTGTGATACATATCCCAAAATATGAGCTGAGGAATTATCTGGATAAGTTCTTGCGACAGATACAATTGGTTCCACACCTTCAAGTTCGTGTAAAAATAAATTTATTCTTGAAAAATCAGACCATTTTAAATTTTCAGAAACTATTACCGGTTCCCAAGGTTTTTGTTTTTTTATAACTCTTTTTAAAAAAGAAACTTTTTTATCACTAATATTTAATATCGCTTTTAGTCTTACAAATAAATTGTCTAAATCTTTTGCATTTTCTGGAACTAAATGAACTTGATAAAGTGGTTCATTTGAAGCAATTTCTGTATTAAAGTAATCTTTTATCGCTCCTCTTTCTGGAGCTAACTTCCATTCTCTAAATCGATTTTTATCTGATAAAGATTTATATTTTGTAGCTTGATTAATTTGAAGAGAGATAAGTCTTCCTACAAGCCCTACCATTACTACAGCTTTTGCAGCAGTAATTAAAAACATTCTTCTACTTATTAATTTTGATTTGATGACGGTATTTCCTGAACCTGGGCTAAGCATCTTGAGATCCTATAAAGCTCATTTGATAAAGATGAAATAAAAACCAAAAAACTGGGAACAAAAACAGTGTAAAGAAAGTATTATAACCAATTTTTGAGTAGGAAATTACAACTTCCGAGAAATTATTTAACAAAGAAAAGAATATTAAATTAGCAAACAATAAAGCTATTAAGAATGTAAACCAGTCAGACGCAATTGTAGTGTTGACACTTTTGTTTCTAACGTAATTACCAACAAAACAGACCATCAAATAAGATAAAGAACTTATACCTAAAGGAAAACCCATTACTACATCGTTAATGAGTCCTACGAAAAAAATATGTCCCGTTCCCATTAAATTTGGTCGTTTTATTACCCAATAATAAATTATGATGATTTGTAAATTTAAAGAAAAAACTTCGAATAATTTTTCTAAATTTGTATCAACTTCACTAATAGACAAGTAGTAAAGCAAAAATAAAGGGCCGGCTGAGAATAATTTATTTAAAATATTTCCTTTGGCCATTAAAAAACTTCCTTGCTTGGTTTTATTAAGTTTACTGTTACGAAAGATAATTGGTTAGGATCCACGAACAGCTCTACTTCTCCATTATCTTTTGTTTTTCCAATAGGAGTTCCTGCATTGAATATACCGTCTTTTCCAGAGGCAAAAACAGTAATATCATCCATAAATTGATAATCTTCAGGTAGATATTCCAATGTAGGTTTTCGCGTCCCTCCTCCAGTAAGTATAGCTTGTGTACTTTTTTCATCAAATGTGACTGGGATTCTACTATTCAAATCATTTAGCAATAATACTCTTGCTGATAAGTAATTTGTTTCAACTATACGTCCAACTAAATATTTATTTTGAGTGACAGGCATTCCCTTTACAATTCCTTCTTTGCTTCCTTTATTAATAATTATTGATTTTAAGAATGGACTATTTCTATCTACTAAAACTTTGGCAAGAACTACATTCGAAACACTTTGTACATCCTCGGTATCAAGAACCTTTTTCAAATTTTTATTTTCATTAGATATGTACTCTAAATTAAGATCGAGTGATTTATAACGTTCTATCACTTGCCTTAATTCTTCATTCTCTTTTTTTAAATTGAAATGACTTGCTACTCCTTGATTAATTCCAGGGAATAGTCGAGTTGGAGCAGAAGCTAAATAGGTTACTCTATAAACTACATCATTAATGAAACTTCTTGCAGTTTTTACTACAGTAAAACCATAAACATCTAAGAAGAAAACAATTAATGCAACGATAATAAGAGAAAATATTGAAAATTTTTGAGTTGCCCCTCTTTGTAAGAGGGCTGAACGAAAAGCTATACTAAAATCATCTCTACTAACTGACATTTTTTAAGTAAAGACAAATTAATACTCAGATAACATTGTAGAAAACAATTCTTCGTTTTCAAGAGCTCTTCCTGTTCCTATCGCAACGCACGATAAAGGATCGTCTGCTATTGTTACTGGAAGTCCTGTATCTTGAGAAATTAATTTATCAATATTTTTTAACAAAGCTCCACCACCTGTTAATACTAGTCCCATATCAATTAAGTCAGCTGATAATTCTGGAGGAGTATTTTCTAAAGCTTCTTTGATACCACCTAAGATTTGATTTAAAATAGGCATTAAAGCTTCACAAGCGTCTTTTTCAGTAAGTTCAATCTCTTTTGGTGTCCCTGATCTAATATCTCTTCCTTTCATTAAAAAAGTGTTATTAGAAGATGGAATAGCTGTTCCTATTTCTTTTTTAATTTTTTCAGCTGTTGAGTCTCCGATCATCAAATTCATTTTTTTTCTCATGTAAGCAATTATTGATTGATCTAAAGCATCTCCTGCTACCCTTAATGATTTAGAATAAACTACGCCGCCTAATGACATAACTGCAATTTCTGTAGTTCCACCACCTATATCTACAACCATTGAACCTGTTGCTTCTGATATTGGTAAACCCGCGCCGATTGCAGCGGCTATTGGCTCTTCAATTAGTTGAACTTTTCTTGCACCTGCAGCTAAAGCTGAGTCTTGGATGGCTTTTCTCTCAACAGGTGTTGATCCTGTTGGCACACATATCAAAATTCTAGGATTTGCAAATGCATTTTTCTTATGTACTTTTTTAATAAAATGTTTGATCATTTCCTCTGTAACCACGAAATCTGCAATTACACCGTCTTTCAATGGCCTAATGGCTGATATATTTCCAGGCGTTCTTCCTAACATTGTTTTCGCCTCATCTCCTACTGCGAGAACCGATTTTCTTCCTGCGTCCTCTATAACTGCAACAACCGACGGTTCATTTAACACAACCCCTTGATCTTTAAGAACTACTAATGTATTTGCTGTTCCTAAGTCGATTGCCATATCTTGTGACCATAATGATGATAATCCTGTTAAACCTTTAAACATATTTCCCTTTCTAGTTTTGAGCGCTTAATGTTTGATCAGGCGCCGTTTTTGTTCTTTTAATAATTAATTTGTTTAATGCATTCAAGTATGCATTTGCAGATGCAACTAAAGTATCAGTATCAGCAGCTTGACCTACTGTAGTTTTACCTTGTTCTTCAATTCTAACACTTACTGTGGCTTGTGCATCAGTTCCTTCGGTAACCGCATGAACATTATATAATAAAAGTTTTACCTCATGAGGATAAAGTTTTTTAATACATTTAAATATTGCATCTACTGGACCGTCGCCTGTTTCGGTAGAGCTTTTAACGTCTCCATATACCTCTAACGTCATCTCTGCCTTTTGGGGCTCACCAGTTCCAGCAAATACTTTTAAAGATTTTAATTTAATTACATTATCTTCCGTAACTAAACTGTCATCAATTATTGCTGCTATATCTTCATCATAAACATGCTTTTTTTTGTCTGCTAAAATTTTAAATTTTCCAAAAGCTGTATCAATAATATCATCTGTAATATCTACATAACCCATGTCAGATAGTTTGTCTCTAAACGCATGTCGTCCAGAATGTTTTCCCATTACCAACGAAGTTTTTTTAACTCCTACGCTCTCTGGGGTCATAATTTCATAAGTGTTTCTATTTTTTAACATTCCATCTTGATGAATGCCTGACTCATGCGCAAAAGCGTTTTTTCCCACGATTGCCTTGTTAAATTGAACAGGAAAACCTGTAGCGTTTGAAACTACTTTAGATGCTTTACTTAAAAGTTTTGTATTAATATTTGTAGTGTACGGCATTAAATCATGTCTTGTTCTCATAGCCATAACAACTTCTTCAAGTGCAGCATTACCTGCTCTCTCACCGATTCCATTAATTGTACATTCAATTTGTCTTGCGCCAGCCATAACACCAGCTAAAGAATTAGCAACTGCTAAACCTAGATCATTATGACAATGTGTAGACAGGATAGCTTTATCAATATTTGGTACTTTATTTAATAGCGTCTCAATAATTTTTTTAAATTCTGATGGCACTGTATATCCAACTGTGTCTGGTATATTAATAGTTTTTGCTCCACATTTAATTGCAAGTTCGACTGTCTTGCACATGTAATCCATATCTGTTCGTGTTCCATCTTCACAAGACCACTCCACGTCATCAGTAAACTTTCTAGCGTAAGTTACACTATCTTTAATTGATCCCAAAACATCTTCGGGAGATTTATTTAACTTATGCTTCATGTGTAATGGGCTTGTAGAAATAAAAGTATGAATTCTAAAATTTTTTGCGTGCTTTAAAGCCTCATGACAAGCGTCAATATCTTTTTTAGTAGCCCTGGCTAATCCTGCGGGAATAGATTTTTTTAATGATTTACTTATTTCAGTAACAGCTTCAAAATCTCCTGGTGAAGCAATGGGAAAACCTGCTTCGATTACATCAACACCTAGTTCATCAAAAACTCTTGAGATCTGCAGTTTCTCTTCCAAACTCATTGATGCCCCTGGTGATTGTTCACCGTCACGCATGGTAGTATCAAAAATTATAATTCTATTTTTATCACTCATAAACTTAATTTGTTTTTACAAAAGCTCCCCATAATACAATCAAAGATAGAATTTGCAAATTATTATGTCTTCAATAAGTGCTATTCAGGAGTCAGATTGGGTTAATTTTTGTCTTTATCTACTAATTTATTTTTACCAATCCACGGCATCATCGCACGCAGTTCTTTACCTACTTTTTCAATAGGATGTTTGGCTAAATCTTCCCTCATTTTAAGGAAGTTTTTCTGACCTGATTTATGTTCATCCATCCATTGCTTCGTAAACTTACCAGATTGAATATCTTTTAGTACTTCCTTCATTTTCTCTTTTGTTTTGCTATCTACTATTCTCTTACCTGAAATATACTCGCCGTACTCAGCAGTGTTGGAAATAGAATAGTTCATATTAGCAATTCCACCTTCATATATTAAATCTACAATCAGTTTAACCTCATGTAAGGTTTCAAAGTAAGCCATCTCTGGTGGATAGCCAGCTTCTGTTAAAGTTTCAAAACCGTTCTTAATTAATTCAACTAAGCCTCCACATAAAACTGTTTGTTCTCCGAATAAATCTGTTTCACATTCATCTTTAAAAGTAGTTTCAATTATCCCTGATTTGCCTCCACCGATTGCAGAAGCGTATGACAATGCAAGATCTCTCGCTTTACCTGAGCTATCTTTATGAACTGCCATTAGACATGGAACTCCTCCACCTTTCTGGTATTCACTTCGCACAGTATGTCCTGGTCCTTTAGGAGCAACCATGAAAACATCTAAATCTTTTCTCGCATTTATTAAATCAAAATGGATATTTAAACCGTGAGCAAAAGCTAAACTTGTTCCTTCTTTCATTCTTTGCTCTATATGATTTTTATAAATTTCTGATTGTAATTCATCTGGGGTAAGCATCATAACAACATCTGCCCATGCTGCAGCGTCTGATAACGACATTACCTTTAAACCTTCGCTCTCAGCTTTCTTTATACTTGAAGATCCCTCTCTCAAAGCAACAACAACTTCTTTAACGCCACTATCTTTTAAGTTAAGTGCATGAGCATGACCTTGACTTCCGTAGCCAAATATTGCGACTTTTTTATTTTTAATCAGATTTACGTCTGCGTCTTTTTCATAAAATGTTTTCATTATTTAACTCCTATTGTGTAAAAACTTCATCACCTTTTGTCATTGCAACTGCACCAGTTCTAGAAACACTTATAAGTCCTAACGGTTTTAAGGCTACAACTAACTTATCAATATCCCTTCTTAAAGCAGTTACTTGTATAACAAAAGACTTTTTTGTTTTATCTAATATAATTCCATTGTGTTTTTTACATAATTTCTTTGCTTTATCTAGTTTTTTTGAGGCGCCAACTATTTTAAGCAAAGCAAGTTCTTTGAATAAAATTTTCGGATCATTCCTAGAAAAGTCTGCTACTTTATGAACTGGAATTAATTTTCCCAGCTGTAATTTGATCTGCTGGATAACCTCAGGAGTTCCTTTGGTAACGATAGTAATCCTTGATAAGTGTTTTTTCTTATCTATCTCAGCTACTGCTAAAGACTCAATGTTATAACCTCTACCGGAAAATAATCCAATAACTCTTGCTAAAACTCCCGATTCATTATCTACCCATACAACAATTATGTGATGATCCTCTTTTCCAAATTTTGTTGGTTGGCTGTATGCTGATTTTGGTTTAGGCATTAAACTAAAGTTTTTCCTTCATCCGAAACTTCTTCTTTTTCATCTTCAGGTCCAAGAAGCATTTGATTATGGGGTTTTCCAGAAGGTATCATTGGATAACAGTTTTCTACTTTATCAACTACACAATCAAAAATAACAGGTTTATCTGTGTTAATCATCTCTTTAATCTTTTCGTCTAGTTCATCAGGAGTTTTTGCTCTGATTCCAACGGCACCATAGGCTTCGGCTAACTTAACAAAATCTGGTAAAGCTTCAGTGTAACTTTCAGAATAATTTTTATCGTGCAGCAATTCTTGCCATTGCCGAACCATTCCCATGTATTCATTATTTAAAATAAAAATCTTAACTGGTAATCTATATTGTATTGCAGTCGACATCTCTTGAATGTTCATTAGAATTGAAGCTTCACCAGCGATATCTACTACTAGTTTTTTTGGGTGAGCTATTTGAACACCGATAGCTGCGGGTAAACCATATCCCATAGTTCCAAGACCTCCGGAAGTCATCCATCTATTAGGCCTATTAAACTTATAATGTTGTGCAGCCCACATTTGGTGCTGTCCAACTTCTGTTGTAATAAAAGTATCCTGATCTTTAGTTAATTCGTAAAGTCTTTGTACAGCGTGCTGTGGCTTTATCGTCTCTTTGCTATTAATAAAATTTAAAGATTTCTTTTCTCTCCATTTATCAATTTGACTCCACCACTTTGCAGTTTTTTGTTTATTTGAGTCAATAAAATTTTTATTTTTTTCTTTAAATCTTTTTAAAACTGCTTGTAACAATTCTGTTACATCGCTTGTAATAGCTAAATCAACTTTTACGTTTTTTCCAATTGAAGATGGATCTATATCTATGTGAATTTTTTTTGATTTAGGTGAAAACTCATCTATTTTTCCTGTTATTCTGTCATCAAACCTTGCTCCAATATTGATCATTAAGTCACAATCATGCATAGCATTATTAGCTTCATAAGTACCATGCATGCCAAGCATTCCTAAAAACTGAGGATCGTCACCCGGGAAAGCTCCTAAACCTTGAAGAGTAGAAGTAATAGGAAAACCAGTTAATGAAACCAGTTCTCTTAAAAGTTCGCTCGCTTTTGGGCCTGAATTTATTACTCCTCCGCCTGTATAAAAAATAGGTTTAGAAGATTTTTTTATCATCTCAATAAAATTATCTACGTCTTTTAAATTTATTTTATTAGATAGAGCGCCATTCAATTTTTTTTCTAATTTGTTTTTACTTATTTTATAAATACCTTTGTTGAATTGAATATCTTTGGGAATATCAACTAATACTGGTCCTGGTCGACCTGTTGTTGCGATTTTAAAAGCTTGATTCATAATGTCTGCTAAATCATTTACATCTTTCACTAACCAATTATGTTTTGTACATGGTCTTGTGATACCTGTTGTGTCACATTCTTGAAATGCATCTGTTCCGATTAAATGTGTTGGGACTTGTCCTGAAATACAAACTACAGGAATTGAGTCCATGTAAGCATCAGTCAACGCTGTAACTGCATTCGTTGCTCCTGGACCTGATGTAACTAATAAAACTCCCGGCTTACCACTTGATCTTGCATAACCTTCCGCAGCATGACCTGCGCCTTGTTCATGTCTCGCTAAAATATGTTTAATTGATTTATGATTTTTTAATTCATCGTAAATTGGAAGCACGGCTCCCCCTGGATAACCAAAAATATATTCAACTTTTTGGTCTTCCAATGCTTTAAATACTATTTCCGCTCCACTGAATAATTTTGGCATTCATACAATCTAGCCTAGAAATACCAACCGTCAAGTTTTAGCTGATGACTTTTAATGTTTTTTTTAAAAGAATTGAGAAATTTTTGAAATATAGCTTGTTCCAATTCTTCATATGTCCCCGAGCCCATGTATTTTGTCTTTTAGCGTACTGTCTTGTCTTTATATTGATAAGTTCTTTACATTCGTCTAATGAGATACTGCCTTTAATAAATTGATTAATTTCTTGAACTCCTATCAATTTATTGGCTGATAAGCTTTTATTTAGCCTCATTGTGTTAAATCTTTTAACCTCTTTTAAACAATTTTCTTTAAACATAAGCTCTGTTCTTTTTGAAATATTAAGAAGTAGGTCTATCCTTGGGATATCTATAAAAACTTTTCTTAAATCGAAATCCAAAAAATCTGATTTAGTTTTAGCAAACCAGTCAAATAAAGACTTTTTCGTTTTAAGTTTTACTTCATAAGCTCTTTGTATCCTTTGGGAGTCTTTTGGATTAATTCTATTTTTAACTTTAGGGTCTAGCTCTAAAAGTTTCTCATAAAACTTTTTTGATCCAAGTTTTTTAAATAAAAATCTCACATTATTTCTCGTTTTGGTGTCTATATCTGGAATTTTACTTATTCCTTTCGTAATAGTGTTAAAATATAGACCAGTGCCTCCAACAATGATTGGAATTTTTTTCTTCTTTAAACATAAGTGAACTCTCTTTTTTACTTCCTTGAGCCAGTCACCCGCGGAGAAATATTTTTTAACAGAAACTATGCCGTACAAATAATGTTTAATTTTTTTTGTTTCAGAACTTCTCGGCCTTGAGGATAAAATAGAAAACTCTTTATAGATTTGCATACTATCAGCATTTATGATTTCCCCATTTATTTTTTTTGCTAAATGAATTGCTAATTTTGATTTTCCTGAAGCTGTGGGTCCTGCTAAGAGAATAATTTTTTTTGACAAAATTAATTTATTTTTACACCAAGATATCTTCTTCTATTATTGTTATTAATTATTGTTAACAATAAAGTCTTCTCACCTTTTTTAAAAATTCCATCAACTATTTTATTCAAATCATTAGAATTTTTCACCGAATTTTTTTGTACTTCAATTATTATATCATTTTCGCTTAAGAGATTGGCTAAAGGGCTTCGATTAGAAATTTCAGTTATCACAACTCCTTTAGTTTTTTTGTTTAAATTTCTCTTTTTAATATCTTCGTCATTTAAATCTCTTACTGCAATTTTTAAACTTTGGATATCTACATCTTTTTTAACAATTTTTGGTTTTGTTTCTTTAAACTCCTCTGATGTTTCGAGTCTTCCTAAAGTTAGTCTTTTTGAGATTAATTTTTTATTTCTCCAAATTTTAAGCTCGACACTTTTTCCAACTTCAGTGCTCGCAACGACATTTGGAAGTTTTTTCATTGTATTTATTTTTTTTCCATCAAACTCTAAAATAATATCACCTGCTTTAATTCCAGCTTTTTCTGCTGGACTACCTTGTCCAACACTTGCCACGAGAGCTCCCTCTGGTTTTTTTAATTTTTCAACGTCTGCTATTTCTTTTGTTACCTCTTGAATTCTTACACCTAACCATCCTCTTTTTGTTTCACCAAATTTAATTAGTTGATCAATTACATTAGAAGCTGCATTGGCTGGAATTGCAAAACCGATTCCAATTGATCCAGATTGGCCTGGGGCTATGATTGCGGTGTTAACTCCGATTACTTCCCCTTTAAGATTAAATAGTGGTCCACCAGAGTTACCTTGGTTTATTGATGCATCAGTTTGAATAAAATCCTCATATCGCGTTAAACCAATTTGCCTGTTTCTTGCTGAGATTATTCCAGACGTTACTGTTCCACCTAGACCAAAAGGGTTACCAATAGCAACAACCCAGTCACCTACTCTTGCTTTATTTGAGTCTCCAAAACTTACAGGTTTAAATTTATCTTTCGTTTTCATTTTTAAAACTGCAAGATCCATATAAGGATCTGCACCTATGACCTCTGCATTATATTCTTTGTCACCAACTCTTATTAAAATATCCTCAGCATTGGCGATAACATGGTTGTTCGTAATGACGATACCTTCTTCTTTAATTATAAAACCAGAACCTAAAGATGAAGCTTTTCTCTCCGTTGGTCTTTCAAAATCTTTAAACATTTCACCAAAAGGTGAACCTGGAGGAAACTGAAAAGGGAATTGATTTGTTGATGTTTTTACAGTTTGTGTAGTTGAAATATTAACAACAGATGGCATCAATTTCTCCGCTAAATCAGCAAAAGAATTTGGAACAGCTTTAGCTTGAACAAACGAAAGATTAAGAAGTACTATTAAGAAAAATAATTTTTTAAAATAACTCATCTAATTTTTTATATACCAAATTATTAAAAAGCCGATAATCAAAAAAAACAATCCAAACGATCTTAGTTTATTTTCTGGTGTATTCTTGATTAACTCTAACATATTTTTAATTCTTGACGGGAAAATGGCAAGGAAAAGCCCTTCAATAAAAAAAAGCAAACCGATTGCAGTAATTAGCTCTTTCACAAAGTTATTTATTTATCTTTTTATATTTGGTTTAGCTGACTTGCCAAAAAATTTAAAGAACTCGCTATCAGGAGATAGTACTAGTGAAGTTTCTCCACCAATTAAAGCTTTTTCATAAGCTTGCATTGCTCTATAAAACGCAAAAAACTGGGGATCCCTTCCGAAAGCATTAGCGAAGATTTTATTTCTTTCTCCGTCCCCCTCACCTTTCATAATTTCAGATTTTTTGTTAGCTTGAGCTAAAATTACAGTCACATCTTTATCTGCTGTTGATCTAATTTTCTGTGCAATTTCTGCTCCTTGCGCTCTAAACTCTTTTGCCTCTCTTTCCCGCTCAGTCTGCATTCTTTTATAAATGGCTTCACTGTTGGCAGGAGGTAAGTCAGCTCGTTTAATCCTTACATCAACTATTTGAATTCCGAAATTTTGAGCTTCTTGGTTAACTTGAGACTGAATAATTTGCATCTGTCTAGCTCTATCAGTTGATAATAAAGTAGCTAATTCTTGTGTACCCAAAACACCTCTTATTCTAGAGTTTATGATAGTAGAAAGTCTTGATCTTGCTACTCTTTCATTTCCAACCGAAATATAAAATTTTAGCGGATCTACAATTTTAAATCTTGCAAAAGCATCAACAATTAATCTTTTCTGGTCTGCAGCAATTACTTCTTCTGGATCGTTATCTAAGTTTAAAATTCTTTTATCTAGATAAACAACGTTTTGAATAAATGGTAATTTAAAGTTTAATCCTGCTTTAGTTACAATTTTTTTCGGATCACCAAATTGAAGAACTATCGCTTGACTAATTTCTTGAACGATAAATAGAGATTGAAACACAACAACGGCAATCAAAACAACAGCAGGAACTATGAGTTTAACGCCTCTCATTAACTATTCCCTCCTGATTTCTTCAGTTCTGGTAAAGGTAAATAAGGCACCACGCCTGAACCTGACTCTTTATCTATGATTACTTTGTCAATATCAGCTAAAACTTTTTCCATTGTTTCTAAATACATTCTCTCTTGTGTAACCTGTTTTGCATTTTTATATTCATTATAAATTGCTAAAAATCTACTAGCTTCCCCTTCCGCTTTGGCTACAACTTCTTTTTTGTAAGCCTCTGCTTGTTGAAGGACTTGCTCAGCTTCTCCTCGCGCTCTTGGAATAACATCATTAGCATAAGCTTCTGCTTCATTTTTTGACCTTTCCCTATCAGCTCTTGCAGCCTGAACATCTCTAAAAGCATCGATAACTTGTTCTGGTGGATCTGCTTGTTGAGTTTGAACCTGCGTAACTTGTATGCCTGAGCCATACTCATCTAAAATTATCTGCGTGATTTCCTGCACTTCAACTTCAATTTTTGATCTACCTTCTGTTAAAATATTTTGAATTCTGTTTTTAGCGATAACTTCTCTCATAGCTGTTTCAGATGCTGCTTTGACTGTTTCAATTGGGCTTTGAATATTAAATAAAAATTTTTGTGCGTCTTTAATAACCCAAAAAACTGAATAGTTAATATCTACAATATTTTCGTCACCGGTTAGCATTAAGCTTTCTTCAGGAACATTTCCTACACCAGAAGATCTTCCAGTATCACTTGCAGGTCTAAAACCTACATCAACTCTATTAACTTTGGTGACCTTAGGGGTTAATACTCTCTCGAAAGGTGTTGGAAAGTGATAATGTAATCCAGGTTGAGTAGTGTGAACATATTTTCCAAATCTTAAAACGACACCTTGCTCATCGGGTAAAACTCTGTAAAGACCGCTAGCAACATAAAGCAAAGCTATAACTAATAGTCCGATGATTATTGGACGTGAACCACCTGATTTTCCACCAGAAAATTTATTAATCGTTTTTTGAATATTTCTAATAATATCATCAAGACTAGGAGGATCCTGCCTTGAACCTGAGCCATTTCCACCTGGTGCACGTCCGCCGTCGCCTGGAGGGGGAGCACCCCAAGGTGATTGATTTTTTAAGATTTTGTCTTTGAAACTCATGACACTTTATATAGTGACTTTTGCTGTAAAAACAAGTTATGTAAGAGCGATATTATGTCTAAATTGTTCAATAAAGTAAAAAGATGAGCCAAAAACCGCCGCCAAAACAATTTGTCAAAACTCCAATTAAAGGGACTAAGTCTGTAATATTAGTTTCAAGTGCTAAAGGTGGTGTTGGAAAATCCACTGTCGCTATTAATCTTGCTTTTGCATTACAAAATTTGGGATTAAAAATTGGAATTCTTGATGCAGATGTCTACGGTCCATCACTCCCAAAATTAATTAATTTAAATAAGAAACCGGACAGTGCAGATGGTAAGGAAATTGTTCCATTAGAAAAATATAACGCTCAATGTATGTCTATGGGATTTTTGGTAGATGAGCAAACACCAATGATTTGGAGAGGTCCCATGGTAATCAGTGCTATAAAAACGATGACACAAAAAGTTTTGTGGAAAGATCGTGATGTCATTGTAATTGATATGCCTCCAGGAACAGGTGATACTCAATTAACTTTTGCACAAGAGGTAAAAGTTGATGGAGCAATTATTGTTTCAACTCCGCAAGACTTGGCTTTACTTGATGTCAAAAGAGGAATTCAAATGTTTGATAAAACTGGAGTGAAAATTTTAGGCTTAATAGATAATATGAGTTTTTTTAAAGGGGATGATGGGAAAGAATATAAAATTTTTGGTGAAAGTGGTGTGGAGAAAACTGCTAAAGAATTTAACAAAGAATTTTTAGGCCATCTTCCAATCCATCAAGACTTAAGAGCTTCAGCTGATAAAGGAGAGCCTTTGACTCACTCTGACCCTGATCATGAGGTTTCAAAATTATTTAAAAATATAGCTAAAAAAATTAAACAATCTTGTCTTTAAAATCAAAAGAAGTCATTAGTTCGTTCCATTCTCTTTTTGAAAGACCAGAACTTTCATGACTTACTTTTTCACCTTTGGCCATTTGCTGAATAACTTTCTTTCCTTTTGCAGAAACATGAACTGCCCCTACTCTATAATCTAAAAAAGCAGCATGTGTTATAGGCACCCATTTTTTAACTGTATCCAACATTGCTTCAGCGTAA
>QBVU01000006.1 GCA_003284275.1 Pelagibacteraceae bacterium AG-313-A04
CATTTTCTCAGAAATTCTTACCATCATAGCAAGACGAGGATTTTTTAAGAAAAATTTTTTATGACCATCTATAAATTTCCAATATAATCCATCCATAACATCACACCATGGACCTTTTTTAAAATGCATCATCTTTAAAAAATAACTAGAGCCGCAAATATAAGGTTTGGTTGCAAATATTCCACCATCACTAAATAAACCCATTCCGTAAACGTTTGGGGCCATCACCCAGTCTGAAGAGTCTACAAACATTTCCATAAACCATTTATAAACTTGTTTTGGATTTATTTCACATAGGTTCATGATATTCGCTAAAATCATTAATCTTTCAATGTGATGAGACCATCCATAATCTTTAGCATTATTGATTGCATGATCAAGAGGATCTAAACCTGTAGTACCTTCATACCAAGATTTTTTCATCTTTCGATTATGATTAAAAAAATTTGTTTTTTCTAATCTTTGATCATAATTTTGATAAATTCCTCTCATAAATTCTCTCCAACCAATAATTTGCCTTACGTAACCTTCTAAAGAATTCATGGGCACTTTGTTCTCAACTTTTTTTAATTTAGTAATAATTTCTTCAGGCGTAATTAATCCCAAATTTATAAGAGGGCTTAAAGCGCTATGAAAAACAGTATTTGATTTATTAGTTACAGCATCTTCATAATCCCCAAAAAGTTTAATTCTTTCTTTGAAGAATTCATCCAACCATTTATTTGCATCTTTCCTTGTTGTAGGAAACCAAAATTTATCTGTATTGCCTGGATGATCTTTAAAGTTAGAATTTATAAATTTTTTTAAAATAGTAGTTTCTTTTGTATCTTTAACTTTAGATATTTCTGGAATTTTAATTGTATTAGGTAGTTTTTTTCTATTTTCTTCATCGAAGCTCCATTTATTTCCTTTTGGTGTTCCATTTTTATTCATCAACAAATTTGTTTTAGTTCTAACAATTTTATAAAAGTTTGCCATGAAAGGTCGCTTATTCTTAGAGAGGTAGTTTTTAAATTCGTTTCTATCTATTAAAAACATTGGAGATTTTATTTGATTGATTTTGAGTGAATTTTTTTTAGCAATATTAATTATTTTTTTTTCAAAAAATTTATCCTCAATTTCAAAAAAAGATATTTCTTTAAATTTTTTTTCTTTTATTATTTTGTCTAATTTTTTTTCATAAGATACTTTAAAATCTTTATTTATGTCTTTATAAATTAAATTGAAATTTTTAGATTTAATCTCCTCCCTAAAAGATCTCATTGAGGATAGAAATAATAAAATCTTAAGTTTGTGATGCTTTTCAAATGTACATAAACCATAATCTTCAGCCATAAAAAAAGTATGATCTTTAAAATCATTTAAGTATTTTGGTGAAAATAATTGATTTCCAAGTAATAAAAAAAGCTTCATATATAGTAAATTACACCTTTTATTAAGTTATTACACGCGTCATTATTTGCATTTAATTCATGGTTAATAGTGTTATTTTTAAATATGAAAAAAGTAATATTAGGCGCAACCGGATCAATTGGATCCTCACTTGCAAAAAAACTTGTAGGGTCAGGGGAACAAGTACATTTGGTAGGAAGAGACGAAGCTAGTTTATCAGAGTTAGCAAACGAGCTTAATTCTACGTTTACAACGTGTGATGTTTTAGAAGAAAATTTTTCTGAAAAAATAATTAATGATCTTAAAGACGAGCAGGTGAATGGCTTAGCTTATTGTGTTGGATCAATAGATCTTAAACCTCTAAAGCTAACTAAGAAAAGTGATTTTATGCAGTCATTCAATCTTAATTTAGTTTCTGCAACAGAAATTATTAAATCTTTAGCTGATAATTTAAAAGCAAGCAAGGGGTCGATTGTTTTATTCTCAACAGTGGCTGTACAACAAGGTTTTCCAAACCATGCTATAGTTTCATCTGCGAAAGGAGCAGTTGAAGGTTTAACCCTAGCTCTTGCCGCTGAATATGCTCCAAACATTAGAGTAAATTGTATTGCTCCAAGTTTGACTAATTCAAAAATATCAAATTTTTTACTTAAAAACGAGAAGATGGCTGAGAGTATTGCTAAAATGCATCCACTAAAAAGAATTGGAGAAGGAGGGGATTCTGCATCTGTAGCAAAGTTTCTTCTAACAGATGAAAGCTCTTGGATTACAGGTCAAATCTTTGGTGTTGACGGAGGAAGATCATCTGTCGCATAACAATTATTGTTTAAATATTTAAATTGATATTATGAAAAAAATCACAATTTTATTATTAACTTTATTTTTAAGTACTAGCCTTATGGCTGCCGGAAGTGATAGTAGCAGCGATACTTCAAAAGACTCTTTATATGATGATGCTGTGAAATTAGTAAAAAGAGCTGGTAAGCTTGAGAAAAAAGAAAATTTAGATAAAGCTAAGAAGCTCTACGTACAAGCTTTCTCTAAATTAGAAAAGGCTTATAAGTCAGATAAAAAAAATCCAGATATTCTAAATTATATGGGATTCACAACTAGAAAAGTTGGAAATTTTGACCAGGCTGAAAAATTTTACTTAGAGGGTTTAAAAATTAAACCAAATCACAATGGTATTAATGAATATTTAGGCGAACTTTACGTCCAGACAAATCAAATTGACAAAGCTAACGAAAGATTAGCAGTTCTTAAAAATTGTAATTGTGATGAATATAATGAGCTTGAATTGATTATTAAAAATAAGGGCGTTAAAGTTTATTAAGACAAGTCTAAAGCAAATTTCTTCAACTTTTCGATCGGAATAAGCTCTAATGTTTTGGCATTAGTTTTTTTTAAGTAAACTTGACAAGCTGCTCCTTCTTCAATTGCTCTTGCATACCATGTAGCACATACGCACCAGGAATCTCCGTCTTTTAAACCAGGGAAACCAAATTCGGGATGAGGTGTGATTAAATCATTACCAACTTTTTTAGACCATTGTAAAAATTCATCAGTTACTTTTGCACATACGGTGTGCACTCCTCGATCATTTTTATCCGTATTACAGCATCCGTCTCTAAACCATCCGGTTAAAGGATCATTAGAACATGGCTCAAGGGGTTCTCCAAAAACATTTTTTTGAATTTTTTCACTCATTTACTAAATACATTTGCGATTTTTTTATCAATTTCCAGATTAAAAGAAAAAGATCTTCTCTCACCTTTAGTTTTAAATGGATACGCTGTATGCATTAAATAGTGAGGAAACAATATCATATCACCCACTTTTGGTTGATGATTAAAAATACACTCACTCATTAACATTTTGCTTCCATTAATAAAATCTATTGAGCCGTCAGTTTTAGTATTTTTTTTATTTTTAGAAATAAATTTAGGTATCTTTAAGTAACCAACTCCTGAAATATGCCCATCATGAAAATGAATAGGATTATATTCATCATTAAATTGACGAACTACCCAAAAATTTTTTATTTTAATTTTCGAAATTTTTTTCCCTAAACTTTTAAAAATATAATTTTTTACTGCTTTAAATAAAATCTTTTCTAAGTTTTTTTTAATAAAGTTTTTTGGTAATTGAAATTCTTGTTTAACTTGACCGACTAGTTTATTTGAATAATCTAATTTTTTTAACAAATTTTGTTTTGAGGTTATTTTATCAACCTCAGTATTTATTTTTTTTATCGTATTCTTTGAAAGTTTAAGACTTGCGATTTTAGGACCAAATGGACTTAAAACTCTCATACTTATAATTTTGTAGGATTGGGTTGACCTTTGTAAACCTCTTCAGGGTCAAATTTTTTTTTCTTTTCCTTAAAATCTAACTCAATTTCTGCAGCGTTTTTAATTGGTCCTAAAGATATTGATCGATAAAAACAAGACTTGTATCCGACATGGCAACTCGCACCATTCCCAATATCTACTGACATCCATAAAGCATCCTGATCATCGTCAATTCTTAAATCAACTACTTTTTGAACAAATCCACTCGTTTTACCTTTATGCCATAAAGCTTTTTTTGATCTACTCCAGTAATGAGCTTCTTTTGTTTCTATTGTTTTTTTTAAAGCTTCTTCATTCATATAACCATGCATTAAAAGTTCTCCAGAGCTACCATCAGTGGTAGTTACAGGAATAAGACCATTGCTATCAAATTTTGGTGAGAGAAATTTCCCCTCCTCAACTTCAAATATATTTTCTCTTTTTTTAAACATGTCAGTAAAATAGTGAAAAAAAGACAAAATAGCAATTTGCAATAATTAGATATGTCCTATAAAAACGTTTTGCAATGAAATTAGTTAAAGACGTAAATAGAAATAATCAAAATAAACCTCAAGTCAGTGATAAAGATGCTGAAGAGGCAATAAAAAAACTACTAGCATGGATTGGCGAAGATCCAAGTAGGGAAGGTCTATTAGAAACTCCAAAACGGGTAGTTAAAGCTTTTAAAGAGTATTTTAAAGGTTATCATCAAAACGCAGATGAAGATTTATCAAAGACTTTCGGGGATGTTGAAGGCTACGACGATATGGTAATTGAAAAAAATATAACTTTAGAAAGTCATTGCGAGCATCATATGGCTCCTATAATTGGTGTTGCCCATGTTTCTTATATTCCAAATAAAAAAGTTGTAGGACTTAGCAAGTTAGCTAGAACAGTTGAAGTTTTTTCTAAAAGACTGCAAACACAAGAGAGATTGACAATGCAAATAGCAAAAACTCTTATGAGTGCCTTGGATGCAAAAGGTGTAGCAGTTACAATTGACGCTGCACATCAATGTATGACCATGCGTGGAATTAAAAAAGAAAAAGCAACTACAGTTACAAATTATTTTTTAGGATCCTTTAAAGAAGACTTAAGTATTCAAAATAGGTACCTAAAATATATTGGAAAATAAATGTCTGATAAATTCAAAGCTGTAGTAATTGATAATCAAAACGAAAAGTTCACAAGAGATATAAAAGAAATAGATAAAAGCCAATTAAAAGATGGAAATGTATTGGTTAAAGTAGATTATTCAAGCTTAAATTATAAAGATGCTCTGATTTTAAATGATGGAGGAAAGATCGTAAGAAAATTTCCTTTTGTTCCAGGAATAGATTTTTCAGGAACAGTTGTAGAGAGTGGAGATAGTAAATTTTCAAAAGATGATAAAGTAATTCTTACAGGGTTTAGAGTAGGAGAAGCATACTTTGGAGGGTTTTCACAATACGCTAAAGTTGACTCAAATTTTTTAGTAAAGATACCAAAAGAATTAGATACACATAAAGCCATGATGTTGGGTACAGCAGGTTTTACTGCTTTACTTTGCTCTTTTGCTGTAAAAGCGAAAGAAGAATTGCTATTAGGTGAAAAAGTTAAAGATGTTTTAGTGACTGGTGCTACTGGCGGTGTTGGAAGTATTGCAGTAATGATTTTATCCAAAATGGGATACGATGTTCATGCTGTTACTGGTAAAAAAGATAAGAACGATTACTTAAAAGATTTAGGTGCAAAAAATATTATTGATAGAAAAGAATTTGATGGAGAAAGCAAACTTCTTGAAAAAGGTGTGTGGGATGGAGTAGTAGACACTGTTGCAGGATCTGCTTTAACTAAAATATTTGCTCAAACAAAACCTGGAGGAATAGTCGCCGCTTGTGGAAATGCTGGAGGTATCAAAATAAATACAAATGTTATGCCATTTATTATAAGAGGAGTAAAATTGTGGGGAATTGATTCGTCAGGGTCATCAATAAAACGAAGAGAATTCGTTTGGGAAGAGGCAGCTAAGTTAGTAGATTTTTCAAAAGTTCAATCATTTACTAAAGAGCTTTCATTTACTGAACTTTTAGAAACTTATCCTAAACTTCTTAAAGGGGAGTTTTTTGGAAGAGCTATAGTAAATCCAAATAAATAACTTATAATTAACTTTATCTATGGATTGGGATAAATTAAAAATATTTCATACTGTTGCAGAAGCGTCCAGTTTTACCAAAGCTTCAACCATCTTAAATCTTAGCCAATCAGCTATTAGCCGCCAAATTCAAGCATTAGAGAATGACTTGAAAATCCAACTATTTGAAAGACACGCCCGTGGATTAGTACTTACTGAGAATGGTGAGTATCTTTATAAATCAGCACATGAAATTATTTCAAAATTAAAAGATGTGGAGTCTAACTTAAGCGGACACAAAGATAAACTTAATGGAAAACTAACTGTTACAACTGTTGTTAGTTTTGGAACTACTTGGCTAACGCCTAGAATAAAAGAATTTATGGATTTACACCCGGATATTGAAATTGAATTAATATTTGATGACAGAGAGCTCGATCTAAGTACTCGTGAAGCAGATGTAGCAATCAGAATGAGAAGACCTAAACAATTAAATTTAATTCAAAAAAAATTCGTAGATTTTAATTATCATATTTATGGTTCAAATGATTATTTTCAAAAAAATGGATATCCAAAAACCTTGAAAGATTTAAACAAGCATAAATTTATAACCTATGGAAAAGGAGCTCCATCTCCTGTTTACAATCCTGACTGGGTTTTAAAACATGGTGTTAAAGATGGTAAAAAAAGAAAATCAATTATGAAAGTTAATAGTGTTTATGGATTATTATTAGCAGTACAAAGTGGAGTAGGTTTGGCAGCTTTACCAGATTATATTGCTCACAACGTTAGCAATATTACTAAAGTTTTACCAGAAGAAACAGGGAAGCCAACAGAAACTCATTTTGTATACCCAGCATCGTTAAAAAATAATGCGAGGTTAATGGCTTTTAGAAACTTTTTATTTACAAAGGTTAATGAATGGAAATTTTAGTATCATTTATAATTCCATTTATAATTCTGCTAACTGTCGTTGTCTTTATTCACGAATATGGACATTATTATTTCGCTAGAAAATATGGTGTTGGTATCACTGATTTTTCAATTGGATTTGGTAAAGAATTATTTGGTTTTAATGACAAATCAGGCACAAGATGGAAATTTTGTGCGATACCCTTAGGGGGTTATGTTAAATTTTTCGGCGATAGGAATGTTTTTAGCCAAGCAGAGCAAGAAGAGCTATTAAGAAAATATAATAAAGAGGATAGAGAAAAGCTTTTTGTCGTTAAGCCCCTTTACCAAAGATCTTTAATTGTTGCAGCCGGCCCACTTGCAAACTTTTTATTAGCTATAGTTATTTTTGCATTTATTTATATGTTTGCAGGTAAGGATTTCACACCTGCACAAATTCAAGATGTTCAACCTAAAAGCCCAGCATATGAAGCAGGTATTAAATCAGGTGATTTAATTCAATCAATAAACAATAGAGAGGTAAAAAGTATCATGGAAGTCTCTACTTTTATAAATGCTTCATCTTCAAAAATTATTGATATTAAAGTTTTAAGAAATGGCACTGAACTTACCTTAAAAGTTAAACCAAAATTTATTCAAGGTAAAGATTCTTTAGGTAATCAAATAAATAAGAAGATTATTGGTATTAAAATCGCACCTTTGAATGAAGAGATAAACAGAAAACGTTTAGGACCTGCAACAGCTTTGTTTTATGCTGTAAAGGAGACATGGTTTGTAATTGAGGCATCGTGGGAATTTATAATTTCAATGTTTAAAGGAACAGGAGATACCTCTCAACTAGGAGGACCAATAAAAATTGCTAAAATTACTGGTCAAGTTGCTAAATTTGGCGTTGTCGCTTTCTTGAGTATTATGGCTTATATTTCAATAAGCTTAGGATTTATTAACCTTTTACCCATACCTATGTTAGACGGCGGTCATTTAATGTTTTATGCATTTGAGAAAATTTTAGGTAAGCCTTTAACCCAAAGAACCCAGGAAGGTTTTTTTCGAATCGGGTTGTTTCTGTTGCTTTCTCTCATGTTTTTTACAACTTTTAATGACCTTAAAGATTTAGGCTTGTTTTAAGCCATTTTTTAAGATCAAAAAAGTCAATAAAAACAACACTTTTAAGGGCACAATATATTGTGTTAACATTTACGTGAAACACTAAAAAAACATTGATTTTACAAGGTTTTTCTGCAGATTAGAAAATAACCATAAAGGGGCATAAAATGAATAAAAAACAACTAGTAGCAAAAATATCGTCAACTTTGGGTCAAAGTAAAGCAGATGCTGAAAGAACTTTCGATTCAATAACGACAATAATTTTAGATGCTTTGAAAAACGACGATACTGTGAAGATAGCTGGTTTTGGTACATATAAAGTAGCAAAAAGAAAAGCCAGAGTAGGAAGAAATCCTAGAACAGGTGAGTCAATTCAAATCGCTGCATCTCAAAAAGTGAAGTTTTTACCCGCTAAAAGCTTGAAAGAAATGTTTAATCGATAAACATTTATTTAGCCCTTATTTGAAAATCTCAAATAAGGGCTAACTACTTGCAAAAACTGCATAGCTAAATTCTACACATAACAGTTCTTAAAATTAAAAAAAAAATTATAAAAAAAAAAAAGGAGTTTTTATGATTAATAAATTAATTAAGATAATAGCTGTTTTAACCTTTATGTTAGGTTTCTCAGCTTCAGCATATGCTGATACAACGATGTCTGTTGAAGGTCAGTACATCTTTAATTCACTAGCTTTTTATATTGGAGGAGTTCTAGTTGCTTTTATGGCTGCTGGCTTCTGTATGTTAGAAAGTGGATTAGTAACAACAAAGAGTGTTTCAACAATTGCGGCTAAGAATATTGGTAAGTTTGCGATCTGTTCAATGGTTTTCTTTTTTGTTGGATATAATTTAGCTTACGGTATTTCTGAAGGAGGATACATTGGATCATTTTCAATGTGGAGCGAAGGTTCTAAGCTAGACACTGGTTATTCAGATAGTTCTGATTGGTTTTTTCAAACAATGTTCGTTTGTGCTACCGTCTCAATTGTTTCTGGAGCAGTAGCTGAAAGAATAAAAATTTGGCCATTTTTTATTTTTGCAGTCTTGATGTCTGGTTTTATTTATCCAGTTTCAATGGGTTGGCAATGGGGAGGCGGTTGGTTGAGCACATCCGGCTTTTCAGACTTTGCTGGTTCGACTTTAGTTCATGCATGCGGTGGAGCTGCTGCATTAGCCGGTGTAATAGTATTAGGAGCAAGAGCAGGTAGATTTACTTCTCAGGGTGGTAAAAGAGTAATGGTGCCATTTGCAGCTTCAAGTATTCCTTTAACAACTCTAGGTACATTTCTATTGTGGTTTGGCTGGTTTGGCTTTAATGGAATGAGCCAATTAGCAATGGGAACTTTTGATGATGTAACTGCTATAAGTAAAATTGCGGTAAACACTCACTTAGCCGGAGCAGCTGGTACATTTGCAGGTGCAGTAGTTAGTCGTTTGATCGGTGGAAAGACTGACGTCGTAATGATGTTAAACGGTGCGTTAGCAGGTTTAGTAGCTATAACTGCGGAACCATTAACGCCTAGTCCTCTAGCAGCAATTGTTATTGGGGCAATCGGCGCAGTTATAATGTATTTCGGAACTAAAATGCTTGAAAATTTTGGATTGGATGATGTGGTGGGAGCAATTCCAGTACATATGTTTGCTGGAATATTTGGAACATTAGTAGTTCCTTTCACTAACAGTGATACATCCTTTGGTACACAACTTGTAGGAACACTTTCTGTAGTATTGTTCAGCTTTGTACTTTCTTACTTGGTATTTGTAGCGTTAAGACAAACTACAGGTTTGAGAATTAGTAAGGCAGCTGAAAAATTAGGAACTGATAAAGCAGAAATAGGAGTTGTTGCTTACTCAATTAGAGACTAATTCTAACCCCCTCGTTAGAAACAAATAAAGGCCCGAGAAATCGGGCCTTTATTTTAAATTTCGTTTTCATCCCAAATTTTTTTCCAATCAACATTAGGAGAAAGCCCAAAAATTGAATTAATGTTAGTAAAATGAACTGCTATTGATGGTATGGGTGATATACACAGTTCTTTTTCATATATGTCATGCATTGGTTTTTCAAAAGGAGCATGCTCTTTCTGACACATACCTACATACTTGTCCCAATATTTTTCTATAATTTGTTTACTTGTTAAAAAAGTACATAAAGTCTCACCAACTTTACGCCAATGATGTTTATGACCTAAAAAATTCAGAGTAGTTTCTGTTTTTGTATATAAATAAGGATAATCTGCAGGGCAAATAATAATTTCACGGTTTATTTGTGACGAAATTCTTTCATATGTAAATATCATTTCTTGAATAGAATTTTTTTTATGTAAATAATCATCTTCAACAAAATAAATTAAATCCTCAGACTTTTTAGCCTCAAGAAGAGATTGATGAATATTAGCCATATTTGATATTTGATTTGAAGTAACATTTTCTCCTCTTTGATTAATTTTATCTATTTGATCTTTAAATTTGGAAACGTTTAAATTTATAATTTTATAATCTGTGTTGAATTTTTTAAAAACATTATCGATTTTTTTAAGATTTTCTTCCGTGGATTTGTGGTCGATAACCTTAAAGTTGATTTTTAATTCTTTTAACTGAGGTTCAAAATTAGCAGATTGTAATAATGATTTTATTGTTCTTAAAGTATACTCAATTTTTTGTTTTTCAAATAATCTAGTCTTATTCTGAGTTAACATATTTACGCTTGCACAAGTTCTAATGATGATATCTAAAGCTTTTACTTTTCTTGTAACTTTAATTTCTCCTAAGGGTAGATTTATTGAACTACGCCCCAATTTACTTAAGTCATCGTTTAGCTTTTTATTTGAAGTTACAACCTCAAAAGAATTTTGATCAATAATTTCAAAACCTAGTTTTCTACAAATCTTAATAAATAGTTTTTTCAAAAAACTAGTTTTTTTCGAATTTTTTATGTCTTTCATTCTGGTAAAATATATATATTAGTTTAATAATTACATCTATGAGTATTAAATCCTCTCAAACCTTAGTAGAAGAAGCTATTAAAAAAATTGAAACTTTGAATACAAGTGAAGTTAAAGAACTAATTGATAAAAAAGAAATTACCCTAATTGATGTAAGAGATATTAGAGAAATTTGGAAAGAAGGTACAATAGCTGACTCAAAACATATACCTAGGGGGATGCTAGAATTTTGGTTAGACCCTGAAAGCTCCTATTATAAAGCTAACAAAATTAAAGATCTTAAAAAAATGGTGCTATTTTGCGCATTAGGACTAAGGTCTGCTTTAGCTACAAAGTCTCTTGTCGAAATGGGATTTAAAAATGTTGCACACGTTGATGGTGGTTTTGATGCTTTAAAAAAAAGTGGATTTCAAGTAATTCAAAAAGAGAAAAAATAAATTATTTATTTGCCTCTGTTAAAGCAAATTCAATTCTATCTTGCCCCCAGAAAATTTTATTATTTACCACAAATGTTGGGGCACCAAAAATTCCTTTTTCATATGCATCGTTCGTTTTTTTTCTAAGAGAGTCTTTAATAAGTGATGATGTTGATCTTAAGATAAAAGTTTTTGGATTCACATTTAAATTTTTTAGAACTTTTTCTATTATAACGCTATCATTCATATTTAAACCATCTTGCCAGATAGTATTAAAAATACTATCTATATAATGACCTTTAATATTATCCTCTTCAGCTACAAATACTCCACGCATTAAATTAAGACTTCTGATTGGAAAATAAGAATTAAATTTAAATTTTACTCCATTTTTAAAAGCTATAAGCTTACAGTCTCTTATCATGTGTTTCGCTTTAGCTGGAATAAATGCGGGTGCTTTTATACCGTGTAAATTATGCAATCCCCCTACAAGAATAGGTATGTATCTAATTTTTATTCCTTCTCTACTCTCTATTTTTCGTATTTGTTTATGTGCAAGAAAAGAATACGGACTTACAAAGTCAAAATAGAAATCAAATGGTTTAATCATTAAAGCTAATTTTTTTAGCAAAGAAAATTCTAATAAACCAATATAATACTAACCCAATTGGGCCTGTGAAATATGTTAAAATTAATGATGGGATTAATACAATTTTAGGGATCAAATATCTTTTTCCGTCTCGAACAATCCATGCACCAGTGAATAAACTTATAGATAAAAAGTGTAACCAGAAAATTAACAATAATGTTTCATTAGCAAACATTGAATATAAACCATCAATGCCACTATATAATTCAAAACCACCAAATAAATCTCCTTCAACAAACAAGCCATAGGATAAATAGATATATCCCACTGCCAGCAAAAGTGGAGCGATAACTGATTGAACAAAAAAATTTGTTAATTGATGATATGGTAAAAAAATTAATAATAACCAAAAAGGAATTATTCCCCAATTTGCTATTAAATAAATATTTTCAAGATTTAAATATGTTAATAAATTATTTATCATCAAAAATAATATAGTATATTAGCTATATGAATCCCACAGATAATAAAAGTGATTTTGAAGATTTAACTATTAATCTAAGAGACCTAGCTTACTCATACTTAGAAAAATATAACCCGTCTAAACAACAACTTAAGGTCTACCTGCTTAAAAAATATTTAACAAAAATAAAAGGAACCAAATCAAAAAAAGAGGTAACATCAATTATTGATGAAATTATTTTGAATTTGGAGAAAAATAGGATTTTAAATGATGAATTGTATTCAGACTCTAAAGCAAGAATGTTTTTAAGAAGAGGTTATTCTTTAAATAAAATTAATCAATCTCTAAGAAATAAAGGAATTGATAATAAATTTATAAAACAAAGTTTAGATAAAATTAAAGAAGATAAAATTGAGCCAGATTTCGTATCAGCACTGAAATTATGTAAAAGACGCAGAATAGGACCATTGAGACCTGAGGCTAACAGAGAATTATTCTATAAAAAAGATATGGGCATTCTTGCAAGAGGAGGGTTTAGTTTTGACTTATCTAAAAGAGTGCTTAATTTAGATGGCGAAGAGTTTAAAAAATTAATCAAGATTATTTGATTTTCTTTCTTTTTCTTCCTTAACCAAAATATCTAATTTACGTTTAAGAGCATTTCTAACTAAGATAAAAAACAAAACCCCAAAAAAAGTAACTGACAGCACAATGATTAGGATTGTTTTAATCATTTAGATTTTCTGATCTTTTAATAAGCAGACTTGGATTTCTATAATCCTCTTTGCCATATAAAAATGGTTTTTCATCAAGTGTTTTTATAATAGCCCCTGCATTTTGGGCAATAGCATGTCCTGCTGCGTAATCCCACTCATTTGCTCTCTCTCTAGCTGCGTAAACATCATATTCACCTGTGGCTATAACACAAAATTTATATGAGCTTGCCATTTTTACAATCGAATTAACATTAAACTCTTTTAATTTATTTAAAATAATATCCGATGGTTTAACCACGCTTGATAAAGCCACTACTTTACCTTTTGGTTGTTGTTTTTTACAATTTATTTTTTTGACTATTCCTGACTCAATTAGATAACTCTCGCCAGGAGCAAAAGAATAAAAAAGTCTATTTTTTTTTGGCACGCCAACTACTCCTAAAACAGGAACAGTGTTAATTACCAAAGCTGCGTTTAAAGTATACTCATCTCTTCCTGCAATGTATTCCTTAGTTCCATCAATGGGATCAATTAACCAAAATATTTTTGATGTATTTTTTTTTTTTAAATTCACAGTCTCTTCCGAAACTATAGGAATATTTGGAGTAAGCTCTTTTATTTTGCTAGTAATTAATTCGTTTACCCTTAAATCACCATTACTAACAGGAGACTTGTCATCCTTAATTGTAATTTTTAGACCTTTAGAAAATAAATCTATAGATTCCTGTCCTGCTTGATTAAAAGTATCAAGTAATTTTTCACTTATATTTCTAAGTTCTTCGATTTTCATCAATTATTTTTTCGAGACTAATATTTTCAACATTAACAACTCTTTTGCCATAATTCTCAAAATTTACCGTCACTTTGCTTCCTATTATCGATTGAACTTGGCCTATACCCCACTCTTTATGCGAAGGATTAATTACATAATCCCCTGGTTCAAAATCAATAAGCATTATGGAAAATCATTAATTATTAGATTATACACTTAAATTATGAATTCTCTAGGAATTAATAAGTCCAATAAAGATACAAAAGTTGTAGTTGCTATGTCAGGCGGTGTTGACTCATCCGTAGTAGCAGCGCTCATGAAAGAAGAAGGCTACAACGTAACAGGAGTCACTTTAAAACTTTATGATGATGCAAAAAAATCTAAGGAGGGAAGACAATGTTGCGCTGGACAAGATATTTTAGACGCTAAAAGAGTATCTGAAAATATAAATATTGAACACAAAATTTTATTTTATCAGAAAAAATTTAAGTCAGAGGTGATTGACTCTTTTATCGATAGTTATACAGCAGGAGAGACACCTATACCTTGCGTACAATGTAATCAAACAGTAAAATTTAGGGATTTATTTAAATATGCTAAAGATCTCAAAGCAGATGCTTTAATCACAGGACATTATGTTTCAAGAGTAGAAAAAAATGACCGCGCAAATATGTATAGGGCAAAAGATCAAAAAAGAGATCAAAGTTATTTTTTATTTAGCACCACACAAGCACAACTAGATTTTTTAAGATTTCCTTTGGGCGAAATTGACAAATCAGAAACAAGAAAAATAGCTGAAAGATTAAATTTAAATGTAGCAACAAAGCCAGATAGTCAAGATATTTGTTTCGTGCCTAATGGCGATTATGCATCTGTTATAAAAAAATTTAGACCTGAGTCTTTTAAACCTGGAAAAATTTTAGATTTGCAAGGCAAACAAATAGGAGATCACGAAGGTATAATCAATTATACAATTGGCCAAAGAAAAGGGATAAAAATATCAAGTGATAATCCGTTGTATGTGATCAATATCGATGCAGACAGTAATTCAATTATAGTTGGTGAAAAGGAAAATCTTGAAATTAAAAAGATAAAACTAAGAGAATTAAATATTTTAGGATTTAAGAAAGAATTTGAAGAAATGATAAATATAAAAGTTAGATCTACTGGAAGACTTTTAAAAGCTAAAATAAACTTTAAAGAAAGTACTGCAGATGTTGAAATTTTAGATAAAGAAACTGGAATTTCTCCCGGTCAAGCCTGTGTATTTTATTCCAAGGACGATGTTGGGGATAAAGTTTTAGGCGGAGGCTGGATACACAGAACATATAATAAAAATTTATCCACTTAATTAACATCGAGAAATTCCCACACGGCAAAAGTGATAACAATTTAATTAAAATATGATTTAATATTATTAATTAAGAGGCAACTCTTAACTGACCATTTGGGGAAAAACCAAGAGGTTCAAGCTCAAAGGGCAGAAAGGTGAACCTAGTAGCGCTAGAATAGTTCATCGGGAAGGCTTGGCGGTAGCGCCTAAAACGACGAGCCAAAACTACTAAATTTCTGGGCGAAAGCCTAGAAATTTATGTGGTTCTTCTCCAAAAAAATCTAGAAAGAAAATAAAACGTTATTACTCCCACAAAATAATTCCATTCTAACGAATGTTTAAAATGTGTGTTTCCCTTAGTCAAAAGAATTGGCAAACTTAACAATGCTACTGTAGCTAATATTGAAACTAATATAATTTTTAATAATAAAATTTTCTTATTAATTAGCTCATCAAGCTTATCTTTAATCTTATAAAAATGATAAACAAGTATACCTTGCGCAATAATTTCAAAAACTATAAAGAGAAGTAATACAACTCTTCTCATTAACTTATATAATTGTATATCAAATTTAATTCCTAAAAATATAGAGTGTATCACTAAAAAAACGGCCGATAAAATACCGAAAATTTTAAATTTATAATTTATGTTAGTTGATTTTAATTTGTTTACTAAATTATTATTGTTAATCCAGTAGTAATAAAGAAGAATAGCTGTCAAAAACATAGACGGTTTGAAAATTAAATATTGAGGGAAAGTTCTAGATGCCCTACTTATTGATAGACTCCCATCAAGATAAGGTATCGAAAATCTTGATTTGCCAATTTCATCAACTTTAAAAATTGTGCTCTCTAGCAATGCATGATTTTGAGAGATTATAAGACAAAGATTAATTGCTAATAATGGGATAAAAAAAATCCACGGACTCAATTTTCTTATTTGAGCTATTTCTTTCATATAATTATTTGGAGATTATTTTTTTTTATTTCTTTTTCTTGCTCTTCTTTTTTTCGAGCCAATTTTTCTTCTACCACGGTGCTTTTTTGGGTAACCCATATTTTTGCCTCCTTTTAGTATCTTAATTAGACAATTAATATATAAATATCAAATATAAATATAGTATGAAAAAGTCTATAAAGACATTCCTCAAACACCCTACAAAAGATAACTCTAATAGATCTGCAAACCCGGCAGTTATAAGAGCCTCAACTATACTTTTTAACACCATGCAGGAGCTCTATCAGCATGAAAAGAAGATTAAAAAACATCAAAGGGTCAGTCATTATAGTTACGGACGCTACGGCAGCTCAACTACAATTGAACTGGAAAATATACTTAAAGAGTTAGAACAAGCATTTCACGTATTTTTAACAGGGACTGGATTTGGTGGCGTAGCATTAGCAATAATGAGTTTAGTTAGACCAGGTGATGAAATCTTAGTTTCAGATAATGTTTATGGCCCGACCAAAGAAATTTCCGAAAAACTTCTAAAAGAATTTAATGTTATTGCGAATTTTTATAATCCTGATTCTTTTGATGATTTAAAAAATAAAATTACAAAAAAAACAAAAATGATATTAGTTGAAAATCCTGGCAGCAATACGTTTGAATTTCAAGATTTAACTAAAATTGTAAATTTAGCTAAAAAGAAAAAAATATTTACTTTTCTTGATAATACATGGGGAACACCCTTATATCTTAAGCCATTAAAACTTGGATTTGATATGTCTTTTTCATCTGCAACAAAATATTTTTCAGGTCATTCAGATGCAATGGGTGGTTCTCTAGCAGTTAATAAAAAAGTTTTTAAAAAAATTATGTTTTTTTATAAACTTTCAGGATACAGAATGTCTGCCGATGAGGCCTATTTAATTATAAGAGGACTGAGAACATTAGACACAAGATTAAATGCACATTATGAAAATACTAAAAAAGTTATTAATTTTTTGAAAGGACAAAATAAAGTGAAGGAAATTTTATATCCATATAAACCGTCAAGTAAAAATTATAAACTATGGAAAAAATATTATTCGGGCGCAACTGGACTACTATCGATAGTTATTAAAAGTAAAAAAAAATCTTCTGTCATTAAATTTGTAAATTCACTTGAGCTTTTTGGTATCGGGTATAGCTGGGGTGGATTTGAAAGTCTTGCAATTTTACAAGAACTTCGTTCAAAAAAAAAAGATGAGTATATACAAGGTAGAAAGTTTTTTAGATTCAATAAAGATGAACATATAGTTAGATTGCACATTGGGTTAGAGGACCCAAAAGATTTAATTAATGATTTAAAAAAATCTTTAAGATACATTAAATAATGTTTAATTTTATCCCTAACAGACTTGCTCTAATAGTTTTAATCTCAGCTTGCAGCATTATTTTAATTTCAATGGGTCTCAGGCAAACTTTTGGGCTTTTCTTCGACGCATTTGAAAAAGGGCTTGGAGTTACAAGAACAGAATTTGGATTAGCAATAGGTATTCAAATGTTATTTTGGGGATTTTTTGCTCCTATATTTGGACTACTAGCAGATAAATTTGGAGGTAACAAAGCTGTATTTTTAGGATTTCTAATTTTCGCCCTAGGTATCTTTATGCTTTATTCTGGTCCTAATACTGGAATTTATTTTCAATTATCATTAGGGGTTTTAGTTGGAACAGCTTTAGGAGCAACAGCAATTGGTGTGCCAGTATCAGAAGTTGGAAAGCATTTTCCTAATGAAACACGGACTATTGCTACAGGAGTTGTTACAGCTGCAGCGTCTATAGGTTATTTTTTATCACCGCTGCTAACAAAATATAGCCTAGTAGAATTTGAGTGGGAGCAAACTTTAAAATACTTTATGATATTTATATTTTTAGGTCTTGCTGTTTCAATTTTTTTATTTCCAGCAAAAACAGTGATTAATTCATCCCAAGCTGATAGAGACCAAACTTTTTTGTCTGCTATTAAAGAAGCCTTTTCTCATAGAGGATATGTATTATTAGTTTTAGGTTTTTTTGTGTGCGGTTTTCAAATTACATTAGTAGGAACCCACATACCTGGATATATGCAAGACAGGGGTATGGAAGGATGGTCCGCTACTATAATTTTAGCGTTGATCGGTTTTTTTAATATTTTTGGCACTTTGGGTATGGGCTATCTCGGCACTAAGTATAAAAAGAAAAATTTATTAAGCATTCTTTACTCTTTAAGAGCTTTAAGTATATGTGTATTTATTTTTTCTCCTCCTTCAATGCTCAATTCAATTATATTTGGAATTACTTTTGGACTTTTATGGTTATCTACTGTTCCTCCAACTAATGGAATAGTTGCTCAAATTTTTGGCACAAAATATTTAAGTACTTTATTTGGTATAGTTTTTTTATGTCATCAATTTGGAGCTTTTGCTGGTGCATTTTTGGGAGGGTATTTTTTTGATACCTATGGAAGTTATGATTATGCTTGGTATATGGCTATTGCCCTTTCTATTTTTGCTACAATTGTTCATTACCCTATAGACGAGACACGTTTAGTTCGTGTGGATAACACTCTTTAAAGTTGTATTTTGAGTCTGATTAGGAATCAAAAGTGAATCAAAAGGTGAACATTTGTAACTACACAACTAAAAAGTGTGGATAATTTTTTCATTAAAACATTTATAGTTTATCCAATAATAATAAAAAAAAGGAGCAATAATGTTCTCAAAAAAACTAGGTGCGAAATTAGACAAATATCATTTACTTAAACATCCTTTCTATCAAATTTATTGGAACGAGGGAAAACTAACTCGTGAAATTATTAAAGATTATGCAGAGCAATATTATCAACATGTCAAAGCGTTCCCAAGATACATCAGTGCAACACATTCAATTTGCGAGGATTTGGAAAAAAGAAGAATTCTTTTAGAAAATTTGCAAGATGAAGAAAACAAAGATGGCGACCATCCTAAGTTATGGAAAAATTTTGCAAAAGCTCTTGGAGCTGATGAAAAAGAAATTGAGAATGTTAAGCTAGACTGGTTTACAAAAGATATGATTGATAATTTTTTTTCTCAAGCTAGAAAATCATATGCTGAAGGCCTTGCATCTTTATATACTTATGAAAGGCAAATACCTGAAATAGCCGAGACTAAAATTCAAGGGTTAAAAAAATTTTATGGAGTAAAATCTAAAGAAGGTCTTGAATTTTTTGAGGCGCATAAATCTGCAGATGTAATTCATAGAGCTGAGTGTGAAAAATTATTAGATAGTCTCTCTGAAGAAGAACAGAAAAAAGCTGAGTCAGCTTCATTGTTAACTGCTAGATATCTATGGAATTTCTTAAGCGGGATGACTACTAAACATAAACTTCAAAATATTGCTGCTTAAATTAATTTTTTAGCTCGCAAATATGAAAAACGATAATCACGTTTGGGATAATAAACATCCTACTGCACAGATGCTAGGACGTTGGCAACCATGGCATGCTGGTCATCAAAAACTCTTTGAAGAAACATTAAAAAAAACTGGACAGGTAAATATTATGGTTCGAGATGTAAAAGGCGTTGATGACAATCCGTTTGACTTTGAAACTGTTAAAAAAAATATTTTTGAGGCGCTAAAAGATTACAAAAATAGAATTCAAGTCACTTTAGTTCCTAATATAACTAATATTTGCTACGGAAGAGGAGTCGGCTATAAGATTGAAGAGATCGTTTTAGACGAGAAAACACAACAAATTTCAGCGACTAAAATTAGAGAACAGATGAGAAAAGATGGTAAGCTTAAATAGTTGAGATTCATTCTCACTTGACCTCTAAAATAGGCCTATATATAAATATTTAATGTTAACTAATAATCCATTCTCCACTTTATCTGAAATAATCCCAGCATTTGCAATGCAAGGGTTTGTAATAGCCATGGCAGCTCTAACATTAATTGGTGTGTTGGTTGATATAAGGCATAAAAAAAATGTGAAATATTTTTTTGAGAACGCAAAAAAAGCAAAAAAAAATGCTCAGATAGAATTATCTACTGCCAAAAAAACTTCAGTTATTTTAAAAACTGTTGCTCATGATATTGCAACAACATCAGAACTAGGATGGGGGAAAAGAAGACTGGCGCATGTTTTAGGCATGTATGGAACAATTATATTTTGGGTTTGTTCAGCTATTTTAATTTTTTCTTATTCATCTGTAGGTATTAAAACTCCATCAACTTTAACAGCTCTATGGCACATAGGAGCTATTTTAACTTGTTTAGGTGGTTATTGGTTTTGGTTTTTCTTAAGAGTTGATGTTTCCGCAGAAGCACACCCTTGGTACAGAATTATAAAAGCAGATTTATTTGTTTTAGCTTTATTAGCTTGCGCAACATTTGGTTTAGCTTGGTCATACACACAATATTCAGGAATGAATGGTCTTAGTTATTTATTTTTAGTTTTGTTTATTGTTTCAAATCTAGTTTTATTTGGAGGTGTTTACTGGTCGAAATTTGCTCATATGTTTTATAAACCTGGTGCAGCAATTCAAAAAAATTTAGCTGAAGCTGATGGATCTAGAGACAATTTGCCACCACCTGCTGATGCTCCAGAGCAATTCGGGCTTGGAATTAAAAGAGAACAACCGAAGCATTATTAGAAAATTTATGTTATTAAACTTTAAAGGAAAAAAATAATTTATGTCAACTTTTGTATACATGACCAGATGCGATGGCTGCGGGCATTGCGTAGACATCTGTCCGTCAGATATTATGCATATTGACGAGACAATCAGACGAGCAAAAAACATTGAGCCTAACTTTTGTTGGGAATGTTATTCATGTGTGAAAGCTTGTCCAAATCATGCAATTGATGTTCGAGGTTACGCTGATTTTGCTCCAATGGGACATAGCGTAAGAGTAAGAAGAGAAGAAGAAAAAGGAACTATTTCTTGGAGAATAAAATTTAGAAACGGAACAGAGAAAAACTTCGTATCACCAATCACAACAAAACCTTGGGGAAAATTTATTCCAAAACTTGCAGAGGAAGATAAACCAAATCAAGGAGAAATAACTACACAAAGACTTTACACTGAACCAAAGGGTTTAAATATTGACGGGGACCTTCCAACTGTAAGCAAAGATTCATTTAAAAAAGGTGTTTACTACTAATGGCTAACGTAAAAACGCACTTTGAAGAAAGTGATATTCTTATTATCGGTGGCGGTATGGCCGGTACAGGAGCTACATTCGAGTCTAGACATTGGGGAAGAGATCTAAAAATAGTTTGCGTTGAAAAAGCTAACATCGATAGAAGTGGCGCTGTAGCCCAAGGTCTTTATGCAATTAATTGTTATATGGGTATGCAGTGGAATGAAAACCAACCTGAAGATCATGTTAGATACGCACGAAATGATTTAATGGGAATGGTGAGAGAAGATTTAGGTTATGACATGGCTCGTCACGTAGACTCTACAGTTCATATGTTTGATGAATGGGGTTTACCTATGATGAAGAATGAAAAAACTGGAAGATATTTAAGAGAAGGTAAATGGCAAATCATGATACACGGTGAAAGTTATAAGCCAATTGTTGCTGAAGCAGCAAAAAAATCTGCTAATAAAATTTATAACAGAATAATGATTACTCATCTTTTAATGGATGATGAAAAAGAGAATAGAATAGGTGGAGCAGTTGGTTTTAACATGAGAACTGGCGACTATCATGTATTTAAAGCTAAAGCTGTAATTGTTGCAGCAGGTGGAGCTTCACACATTTTTAAACCTAGAGCAGTTGGTGAAGGAATGGGAAGAACTTGGTACGCTCCTTGGAGTAACGGTTCTGCTTACGCACTTCCAATAGCTGTCGGTGCAAAAATGACACAAATGGAAAACAGAATTGTCTTATGTAGATTTAAAGATGGTTACGGTCCAGTTGGTGCATATTTTTTACATTTAAAAACTTACACTCAAAATGCAAACGGTGAGAATTACGAGAAGAAATGGTATGATCATACTAAGGAGATGGTTGGAGAATATATCGATCACCATCCAACACCTACATGTTTAAGAAATCATGCTTTCATTCAAGAAGTACAAGCGGGTGGTGGACCAATTCACATGGTAACTAAAGAGGCATTTCAAGATCCTCACTTAGAGACGGTTGGTTGGGAAAACTTTTTAGGGATGACAGTCGGTCAAGCAGTTGTATGGGCTTCACAAAATATTGATCCGAAATATACAAATCCAGAACTTACAACATCTGAACCTTATGTAATGGGTTCACACGCAACATGCTCTGGAGCTTGGGTAAGTGGACCAGAAGATTTATCTCCTCCAGAATACTTCTGGGGTTATAACAGAATGTTAACTGTTGATGGATTATTTGGTGCGGGCGATACTGTCGGTGGAAGTGCACATAAATTTTCTTCAGGATCTTTCACGGAAGGTAGACTAGCCGCAAAAGCTGCAGTGAAATATATCGAAGATAAAAAAGCAGATGGAATTAAAGTGAGTGATAAACAATACAAAGATTTAAAAGAAGTTATTTATAAACCTCTAGAAAATTACACAGTAGGCAGAAATGAAATAACAGGTGGAACTGTTTCCCCAAGTTATATTTCTCCTATTCAAGGGCTACAAAGACTTCAAAGAATTATGGACGAGTATGTTGGAGGAATAGCAACAAACTACATGACTAATGAAAACATGCTTAATAGAGGGTTAGAACTATTAAAGTGGTTAGAAGAAGATTTAGAAAATGTTGGTGCAGAAGATTACCACCAACTAATGAGAGCATGGGAATTAAAACACAGAACTATTACTTCGCAATGTGTAACAGAACATACAAAATTTAGAGAAGAAACTAGATGGCCGGGTTACTATTATAGAGGAGATCATTTAAAACTTGATGATGATAATTGGCATTGCTTGACTGTTTCTAGAAGAGATCCAAAAACTAAAAAGTTCACAATGGAGAAAGTTCCTGTTTATCACATTGTAGACGAAAAGAAGGAAAAGAAAGCTTCATAAAGTTTAATGGAGTTGTTAGAAAAATCCGATAAAGAGATAAGAGATATTGCTCAGCCAATTTGGGATAATTTAGTTAAATCATCTAATATTAAAGATTACGGAGGATTTACTAAAGATTTTTCATCACAAATGCTTTACGGGGCAAATGAAGTCGAGCTTGGAAAACAATGGGCAAATAATAAATTGCTTACAAGCCTTTCAGAAAAACAGGATTTTTTAGGTACAATAAGAAGAAATCAATTTATTACTGTTCTTTATAAACAAACAAGCCAAACAATGCCTGGAGAATTTCTAGGTAGGTTAGTTTTAGGTGAAGAAGATGGTCTTGTAAAAGTTTTTGGTGCAACGATTTATTAAGATTGACAACTTAATATTTCAGGCATAATTCTAATATAAATGCTCGAAATTTATCTTCCTATCGCTCAAGTAAATATAGATATTTTTCTTTTATTATTCTTAAGTTTGGCGGTTGGAGTTTTATCAGGACTTTTTGGTGTTGGAGGAGGATTCTTGATGACACCATTTTTAATTTTTATGGGAATACCTCCGGTATACGCAGTTCCAAATGAAGTTAATAACATTCTTGCAACGTCAGTATCTGGTTCCCTTACTCATTGGTATAAGAAAACTTTAGATTACAAGATGGGTTTAATGATTGTTTCAGGAGGTGTAGTTGGAACTGTTATTGGAATAATGACGTTTACTTTTTTTTCAGAAATAGGAAAAATAAGTTTAATAATTTCTTTATTGTACATGTATCTGCTAGCAATAGTCGGAACTTTAATGTTGATTGAAGTCCTAAAAGAGAGAAATCGTCTAAAATCTAAAATAAAGATTAAAAAAAAACTACACGATCATAATTGGTTGCAAGGCCTTCCTTTGAGAATGAGGTTTAATAAATCTAGATTATATGAAAGTGCATTCACTCCTATTTTATTAGGCTTTGTTGTTGGATTTGTTGCATCAATGATGGGAATTGGGGGTGCGTTCTTAATGGTACCTGCTATGATTTATATTATTGGAATGCCTGTAAAATTGATTCCTGGTACGTCGTTGTTTGTTACGGTTTTCATTAGCGCAGTAGTAACAATTTTACACTCTTTTAATTATGGAACCATTGACTTGTTTCTTGTAGTTCCTTTAATTTTAGGATCAATTGTTGGAGTTCAAGTAGGTCAAAAAATTGGTCAATTTTTGGATAATAATGAGCTGAAATCTTTATTCGCAATGCTTTTAATAACTGTTGCTATAGCAATCGCCTACGACTCTTTCTTTAGAAATAAAACAGAATTTAATGGAAGTAAAGTTGCAAAACCAGAATTAAATAGTTTAGCAGAATTTATTGTAAAGATGTCCAATGAAGTGCCGTTTTTATATGGGGCCTTTGCAATAATTCTTGCAGTTACTCTTGGAGCATTAATGGCATGGTTTAGAAAAATTATTCATGATTTAAGACACAAGAAGCCAAAACAAGAGGAAGTTAAATTTCCAGTGAAATAATTATTCTCTTTTGTACTTTTGTTTTTCAGGTATTACACCTCTTACGCCACCTCTAGGATCTTCTACATCTCCTTTTCTTCTTGGAATTAAATGAATATGACAGTGCATCACTGATTGACCAGCATCTTTTCCAATATTAATTCCCACATTGAAAGCACTTATTTCTTTATCTAATTTTTTTAATTCTTTTTTTTGTTTTTTTAAAATTTGATCTAATTCAATCATTTCATTTTTTGTAAGATTAAAAAAATCATCTTCATGTCTGTTTGTGATTATTAAAGTATGATGTTTAGTAACAGGATAAGCTGTGTCTCTTATAATAAAAAAATATTTTGTTGTTGAGATAACTTTACAATTTATTTTATTACAAAATATGCAATCTTCTTTGAGAGAAGACATTAAGCACTTCGATAAAGTTTAGTCATAACAAACTCTCTATGACCTAATGCCTCAGCGCACGTTAATCTCCCGTTAGCTACTTTAAGTGTCGTTTCAATTAGTTTGTTACCTGCTTGATCTAAATTCATTTCTCTTGATAAAATTTTTGAAACATCACAATCAACATGCTCACTCATCAATTTTGCGGTCAATGGATTTGCTGTAAGTTTGACGACTGGTTCAATTGGATTACCAATTATATTTCCTTGACCTGTAGGAAAAAGGTGAATGTTGAATCCGCCTGCTGCTTGAAGAGTTACACATTCAGCTGCTGCAGAAGAAGTATCCATAAAATATAAGCCTTTTCCTTTTTTTGGTTCCTCAGCTGGTTCTAAAACATCTATAAATTTTCTTGATCCTATTTTTTGAAAATTTCCAAAAGCTTTTTCCTCAATTGTGGTTAAACCACCGGCGATATTTCCTGCTGTAGGCTGACTTTCTGACAGGTCATCAGTTGCTTCCTTTAAAATAAAATCGTTATAATCACTCCAAGTCTTCATGAATTTTTTTTGAGCTTCTGGAGTCGCACCTCTTTTGGCACACACTTGTTCTGCACCAGTTAATTCAGAAGTTTCTCCAAAACATAAGTGAACACCTAGTGGTTCTAGTTTATCCATTAAATTTCCAACTGTAGGATTAGATGCGAGACCTGAAGTTGTATCTGACTCACCACACTTAACTGATATCCATAAATCGCTCATTGGACATTCTTCTCTTTGCTTTTCGGAGGCCCACATAGAAAATTCTTGAGCTTTCTTGGATGCTTTCATTATTGTTTGAATATCTCCACTTCTTTCTATGTGAAAACCTTCAACAGGTTTTCCAGTCTCTGCAATTCCATCGACAATTTTTTTGGTCCACTTTGGTTCAATTCCAATAACAATAACAGCGGCAACATTTGGATTTCTGCCTGTACCAATCATCGTTCTAAAATGTAATTCTAAATCAGCGCCAAATTGTAATCTCCCGTAAGAATGAGGTAACGCTATTGTTCCTTTGATGTTATTAGCCACAGCTTCAGCACAAGCATTCGAAATATCATCAACTGGAAGAATAATTACATGATTTCTTGTTCCAGCTCTTCCATTCTCTCTTTTAAAACCTAAAAAACTTTTTGGAATATCCATATTAATTTTACCACTTTTTTGTTTTTACATTGTGAACATGTACGTGTTCACCTTTTTTGATTTCTTTGACTACTTTTCCAATATCATGCCCATATTTAAAAATTGTATCTCCAACCTTAAGGTCTTTCAGTGCAATTTTGTGCCCTAAAGGCACTTCGTTTGTTGATGGAACTTTAACAGTTTTGTCGTTTTCCATTATCCAGGCGCTACAATCTTGGCCTTTTTTAGTGGTTTCTATTACAACAACTCCTACGTTATCTTTTTCGTCGTGTATGATTAGATCGGGCTGTGACATAAAAATATCTAATGGATATAGACTAAAATTTAGTATAATGAAAGCTAGATTTTTCAAAATACTTTTAGGAGATTTATGGCTAAAATGACTACAGAAGAAGCTTTTGTAAAAGTTTTACAAATGCATGGAATTGAACATGCCTTCGGTATTATTGGTTCTGCATTTATGCCTATCTCAGATATTTTTCCTGATGCAGGCATTACTTTTTGGGACGTGGCCCATGAGACCAACGGTGGTTTAATAGCTGATGGCTACACACGAGCAACCGGAAAAATGTCAATGGTTGTAGCACAAAACGGACCAGGTATAACTGGTTTAGTAACACCAATAAAAACAGCTTACTGGAATCACACTCCACTTCTTTTAGTAACACCTCAAGCAGCAAACAAAACAATGGGTCAAGGCGGTTTCCAAGAAGTTGAACAAATGAATTTATTTAAAGATATGGTTTGTTACCAAGAAGAAGTTAGAGATCCATCTAGAATTGCGGAAGTTTTAAATAGAGTTATAGAAAAAGCCATTAGGGGTTCAGCTCCAGCACAAATTAATGTACCAAGAGATTATTGGACACAAGTAATAGATATTGAGTTACCTCCAATCGTAAGATTAGAAAGACAAGCTGGCGGTGCAGCAGCGATAGAGGAAGCTGCAAAATTACTTTCTAACGCAAAATTTCCTGTAATTTTATCAGGCGCAGGTGTAGTTATTGGTGGAGCAATTAAAGACTGTGTGAAGCTTGCTGAAAAATTAGACTCACCTGTATGTTCTGGTTATCAACATAATGATAGTTTTCCAGGAAGCCATCCATTAGCAGTAGGCCCATTAGGTTATAATGGATCTAAGGCAGCAATGGAACTAATAGCTAAAGCGGATGTAGTTTTAGCTTTAGGTACAAGACTAAATCCTTTTTCAACTTTACCAGGCTATGGAATAGATTATTGGCCGAAGAATGCAAAAATTATTCAAGTTGATATGAACTCAGATCGAATTGGCTTAACTAAAAAAGTAACCGTCGGAATTTGTGGAGACGCTAAATTAGTTACTCAACAATTGTTAAGTAAATTATCTCCAAAAGCAGGTGACACGGATAGACAAAAGAGAAAAGATTTAATTCATCAAACAAAATCAGCTTGGTTACAAAAACTTTCCAGTTTAGATCATGAAGACGACGATCCAGGAACTGTTTGGAATAAAGAGGCAAGAGATAGAGATAAAGATCGAATGTCCCCAAGACAAGCTTGGAGAGCGATTCAAGCTGGGATGCCAGAAGATGTAATCATTTCTAGTGACATCGGAAATAACTGTGCAATAGGAAACGCCTACCCAACTTTTGAAAAAGGAAGAAAATATTTAGCTCCAGGTTTGTTCGGTCCTTGCGGCTATGGTTTTCCATCTATCTTAGGAGCAAAAATTGGTTGCCCAGAAACTCCAGTGATTGGATTTGCAGGTGATGGAGCATTTGGAATAAGTATGAACGAAATGAGTTCATGTGCACGTGAAGAATGGCCAGCTATTTCTATGGTTATATTTAGAAATTATCAATGGGGTGCAGAAAAAAGAAACACTACATTATGGTTTGATAATAATTTTATAGGAACAGAATTAGATCCAGAATTAAGTTACGCAAAAGTTGCTAATGCATGTGGTTTAAAAGGGGTTACAGTTAAAACTATGGAAGAAACCACAAAAGCTATTAAACAGTCATGTGAAGATCAAAAAAAAGGTATCACAACATTTATTGAAGTGATACTTAACCAAGAATTAGGTGAGCCGTTCAGAAGAGATGCCATGAAAAAACCAGTAAGAGTAGCTGGAATTAAAAAAGAAGACATGAAGCCTCAAAAAGGTCTAAACTAAACCCAGAAAATGAGACAAAATAATCAGAACAGAAGCTTTGGGCTCCTGTTTTTTGTAGTGTTTTTGGTTATAGGTTTATGGCCATTAACAAAATCAGGGGAGATAAATCTTTATTTAATTTCAATTGCTGTAATTTTTTTGATTTTAGGCTTATCAAAATCTAAAATATTGTCTCCTCTCAATAAGGCATGGATAAAACTTGGTGAAATATTAGGCAGAATTATTGCACCTATAGTAATGGCTTTAGTATATTTTTTAATATTAACACCTATTAGTTTACTAGTAAGATTATTAGGCAAAGATTTAATAGGAATGAAGTTTAGCAATGATATAAAGAGCTACTGGATTAAAAGGAAAAAGCACCTAGGATCAATGGATAAACAATTTTAATGATTGATTTTTTAAAAGAATTTTGGGAATTCTTAAATGAAAGAAAAAAATATTGGTTATTGCCTATTATAATTGTTTTGGCATTATTTGGTGTTTTAATTGTTTTGAGCCAGGGGTCAGCAGTAGCTCCATTTATTTATACTATTTTTTAAGTGACATCAATTTTAGGAATATCAGCTTTTTATCATGACAGTGCAGCGTCATTACTCGTAAATGGAGATATAATAGCTGCCGCACAAGAGGAGAGATTCTCAAGAAAAAAACATGATCCAACATACCCATTTAATGCAGTCAATTATGTTTTATCAGAGGGCAAATTAAAGCTTAGTGAAGTAGATCATATAGTTTTTTTTGAAAAACCATTTCTAAAATTTGAAAGATTATTAGAAACTTATATGGCATTTGCGCCAAAAGGCTTCAAATCTTTCAGTCTCTCAATGCCAATTTGGCTAAGAGAAAAATTGTTTCAAAAAAAATTTTTATTTGAAAAACTGCAACAACATGATGGAGAATTCAAAGATATTAATAAAATTAAATTTTCCGAACACCATTATAGTCATGCTGCAAGTGCGTTTTACCCTTCTCCTTTTAAAGAAGCAGTAGTTTTAACACTCGACGGAGTTGGAGAGTGGGCAACAACAACTTTAGCTGTAGGTAACGAAAACAAATTAGAAATGAAAAAAGAAATTCATTTTCCACATTCATTAGGATTACTTTATTCTGCGTTTACATACTACACAGGATTTAAAGTAAATAGCGGCGAGTATAAGGTAATGGGATTAGCACCCTACGGTAAACCAAAATATAAAGATTTAATAATAAATGAATTAATGGATCTTAAAGAAGATGGTTCATTTAAATTAAATATGAAATATTTTAATTACGCAACTGGCTTAACAATGACAAATAAAAGTTTTTCTACTCTTTTTGGTCATCCTGTTAGAGACCCTAAAAAAGATTTATTAAACGATTTTCACATGGATATAGCATCATCAGTACAAGCAGTAATAGAGGAAATTGTAATTAGACTTACAAAAAATATCGCTAGTGAATATAAAATTAAAAACCTATGTTTAGCGGGTGGTGTTGCTTTAAATTGTGTAGCAAACGGAAAAATATTACGAGAAAAGAATTTTAAAAATATTTGGATACAACCAGCCGCTGGAGACGCAGGAGGATCACTTGGAGCCGCTTTAGCATATTGGCACCACGAATTAAAAAAACCAAGGGAAAATTTTAAAGATCAAATGAAAGGAGCGTATTTAGGGCCTAAATTTTCTGAGCATCACATAGAAGATCAACTGAAAAAATTAAAAGCGAAATATACAAAAAAAAATGCAAATGAAATATCTTCAATTATTGCAAAAGAGCTTTCTAACAATAAAACAGTGGGGTGGTTTCAAGGAAGAATGGAATTTGGACCAAGAGCTTTAGGAGGGCGCTCAATTCTTGCTGATCCAAGATCAGAAAAAATGCAAAAAGAATTAAATTTAAAAATTAAATTTAGAGAAAGTTTTAGGCCATTTGCACCCTCGGTTTTAAGAGAAGAACTAAGTAATTGGTTTGAGCTTAATTGTGATAGTCCATATATGCTTTTAGTATCTGATATAAAAAAAGATAAACAAATAAACATGTCTGAAGATGACAAAAAATTATTTGGAATTGATAAACTAAATATTAAAAGATCTAGTATTCCTGCCATTACCCATGTCGATTATTCTGCAAGAATACAAACAGTTCATAAAGAAACAAATCCAAAATACTATAATTTGCTCAATGAATTTAAAAAGATAACAGGCTGTCCGGTTTTAGTTAACACTTCTTTTAATGTTAGAGGTGAACCGATTGTATGTTCAATAGAAAATGCATTTAATTGTTTTATGGGAACAAATCTAGATATTCTTGTGATAGAAGATTTTATTTTAATAAAAAATGATCAAGATAAATCATTGATTAATGATTATAAAAATAAGTTTGAATTAGATTAAGTTCTTATTTTAAAAATTCCAAGAGTTTAGGAAAAATAATTTTAGCAATTTCTTGTGATCCTGTTGGTGTAGTATGTACTCCATCCCACCAATAATCTTTCTTACCTTTCAAAGATCTAGCTAAATCAATACATAAATATTTTTTTTTCTTGCAATGCTCTATTAGTGAGTAATTAAGTATGAATAAAATTTTATTATGATTACCGTTGTGAGCTAATTGATTAATAAAGATTGGTCTAGCGTTATACTTTTTAACATGATTAACTAATCTATCTATATTGTTTAAATAAAAGTTTATTTTATCTCTATTTTCCGCTTTAAGCTTAGATATATTATAAATTTTGATCGCTTGATCATAAGTTAAAAAATCAAAACCTGCCTGAGTATATTTCTTAATCCCAAAATCAAAATCATAAAAAACAGTTTTCTTTTCGTTTAAGTAATATTTATGTTTAATTTTTCTTATGTAGTCATACAGTATACTTTTAGACTTAATACTATCTTTTATTAATTCAGAAAAAGATGGATTAGAAACGTGACCAACTATTGTTTTTTCATTATCATCATTAGGATCTTTTAAGTGGTCATTCATTCCAACATAAAAAATAAAATAATCTGGATTAAACCCTTTTAACTTCGGAAACCATTTCTCAAAATTATATATATGGCCTCTAGTTGACTGGCCTTCAATTCCAGCATTAATTATTTCTTTATTAATTTCTTTTTTTAAATATTTATTTAAAAATCCAGTAATTGTATATTCATAAGGTTTATATCTTTCATCGGTTGTGCTTCCACCAATCAAAACTATTTTAATATCCTCTAATTTTTTTTCTTCACCTCTAAACCCATAATAATTTCTTTTGTAGATAAAGTTATAATTTGTGTCTTTAAATTTTACAGAAATAGAATTTTTTTTCATTCTATGTTCTCGCATGTATGGACCAAGATTATCTTTATCAAACCAATATCCAAAAAAGATTTCAATTAAAAATAAAGAAAAAATAAAAATAAAAAAATTTATTAAAATTATTTTAAAAATTTTCATTTATTTAAAATAGTAGCTGGATCTAACTTTACATCAAACCAATTGAGTCTTATATCGAGGTGAGGGCCTGTTGCTCTTCCACTTTGTCCTAAGGTGCCAACTACTTGACCCTTTTTAACTTTTTGTCCAACTTTGACATTAATATTTTTCATGTGCATATACAAAGTGCTAATTCCATGACCATGATCGAAAATTATTGTTCCTCCAGTAAAATACATATCATTCTCTGACAAAGTAACCTCTCCATCCATCATTGCTTTTACCGGCGTACCTTCTGGAGCATGGAAATCTATTCCATAATGTGGTCTTCTAGGTTTACCATTTAAAATTCTTTGGCTACCGTAAACGCCTGTAATTATATATTTATCAATTGGATATATAAAATTATCTTTGAAAAAATCATAAGCAGTATCAACTGATCTGGCCTTGCCTATTAATATATTGTCTTTTTTTATTCTCTCATAGACCTCAGGTGGTGGAGTGACTTGCTTTGGAGGCAAACCATCAATTCTTTGAATTTTATATTCTCTTTTCATCACCTTTTTCTCAATTTTTTTTGTTTCCCCGTCTTTTTTTATCGTAATTAAAACATTATTTTTTCTGTCTCTATCTAAACCAAAAGCAAAATAACCATTTTTAGAAACTCGTATATTTCTATTATCAATTTTTACTTTTGAATTTGGATTAGTTTTTCCTAAAATGAAAGCACCTTGCTCAAACTTCCCTAAAAATTCAACAGCACCTATATACTGAAATTTTAATATAAAAAAAAATATTAAGAGGATTCTCATTTAGCAGTCCAACCACCATCTATAACTATTGATGAACCAGTAATCATAGAAGCAGCCTCAGAGGCTAGAAATGTTATTGAAGTTGCTACGTCACTTACAGTTACTACCTTGTTAATTGGAGTATTTTCTTTAACATATTTATTGTATTTTTTGTCTGCAAAATATTTTTTAGTTCGAGGTGTTAAGACTATATTTGGGCAAACGCTGTTAACTCTAATATTATATTTTGCCAGATCCAAAGCCATTCCTTTTGTCAAACCTTCAACTCCAAACTTCGTCATACTATAAACAGTTCTTTTTTGTCCTGCTACTAAGCCGAAAATAGATGAAATGTTTATTATTGAACCACTTTTTCTTTTTAATTTGATAATTTGATTGGCACAAAGTTGAGCAACATTAAAAACTGCCTTCGTATTAACATTTAACAATGTCTCTAATGATGTTTTTTTAACATTTAAAAATGACTCTGGAATATTTGTTCCAGCATTATTAACTAAAATGTCTAACTTTTTAATTTTTGATATAAAGGATTTAATACGATTGTAATTATTAACATCACAATTAAATGATATATAATTAACTTTAAATTTCTTTATTTCTTTTTTCAAAGTATTTAGCTCTATTTGATTTCTTCCAATTGCAATAATATTTCCACCAGCTTCTGCTATTGCTATAGCCGCACCTCTACCCAAACCTTTAGTTGCTCCGGTAATTAAAGCTGTTTTGCCTTTTAAATTTATATCTTTAAGAAACATTCCCATTACTGTGCCGTCCAACCTCCATCAACCAATAAAGATGTCCCTGTAATCATTTCAGACGAGTCCGCAGCTAAAAATGCAACAACAGTTGCAACATCACTCTCTTTTGCAACTCTTCCTAATGGAATATTTTTAAGCATTTTATTTTTAAATTGCTTATTTTTAAAAAACTTTTTAACCATAGGTGTTTCAACGAACGTGGGGCAAACAGTATTTACTCGAATATTATAAGGTGCAAGTTCGCATGCCATGCCTCTAGAAAGGCCTTCAACTCCAAATTTATTCATATTATAAACATTACGCCCTTCACAACCAACCCTACCTAATTGAGACGACATATGAATGATAGATCCGCCAATTTTTTTTCTATTTTTCGCTTTAACCATTTTTTGAGAGCATAATTGTGCAACGTTAAATGCAGCTTTCATATTCAGATTAGTTAAGTACTCCATGTTTTCTTGACTAACTTTTGTAAAATGTTGAGGTCTATTATTTCCAGCATTGTTTACTAAAATATCCAATCGATTAATTTTTCTTAAAACTTTTTTTAATTCTTCTAAGTTTGTTACATCACAAACAAATAATTGACTTGAGCCTTTAGTTTTTTTTATAATTTTATTTACTTTAATAAGGTCCGATTTTGTTCTACTTAATATAATTACTTTTGCTCCTGCCTCAGCTAAAGCTATTGAGCAAGCTTTACCAAGACCTTTACCAGCTCCAGTTACTAGAGCAGTTTTATTTTTAAGATTTATTTTTTTCAACATCAAAGTAATAAAATTCTAATATCTGTATATATTAAATCAACAGCCACAATTAAAATTGCCAATAAACCTAACCAAGCTATCCATTTATATTTCTTAATCCATCCTGAAATTAGATTAGCGGCCACTGCCATTAACACTATTGATAGTATTAATCCAAAAATTAATAAATGATAATGATGACCAGCAGCACCAGCCACACCAAGAACATTATCTAAACTCATAGTAAAGTCAGCTAAAAGAACAGTCCATATAGCTTTAATAAAACTTGAACTATCAACTTTAACATCCTCTTGTTTTGAGGCTTCTTTGATTACATCAACGTATAGTTTATAAACAATATATAATAATAAAATTCCTCCAATAAGTCTTAGACCTGTAATTTGCAATAAGTAAGCTGTGAGAAGAGTTAAAATTATTCTTAAAACTACTGCACCTCCAATTCCCCAAAAAATAACTTTTTTTCTTTGATCAGGAGGAAATTTTGAGGCAACCATTCCTATAATAATTGCATTGTCACCTGCTAAGACTAGGTCGATAAAAATAATTTGGGTTAATATAGTTATTTGTTCAGGTGTAAATAATTCTGCTAACATGATTACTTGTTAAGTATCATGTCCGAGGCTTTTTCCGCAATCATTATTGTTGGTGCATTAGTATTACCTGAGGTTATATTGGGCATAATAGATGCATCCACTATTCTTAAATTTTGTATCCCATGTGCTTGTAATTTTTCATTAACTACGGCTTCATCTCCTTTACCCATCTTACAAGTTCCAACAGGATGAAAAATAGTTTGAGCATGATCACTAGCGGCTTTAACTAGCTCCTCATCATCAGTAATATGCAAACCTGGTCTATATTCTTCAGGCTCATATTTTTTAAATGTTTTAGTATTTAGCATTATATTTCTTACAATTTTAAGAGCTTTAGCCGCAACATCTCTATCATCTTGAGTAGACAAGTAATTCATTTTAATTTTTGGATTATCTCTACTGTCATTACTTGCTATATTAATCTCTCCTCTACTTGTTGGTCTTACATTAGCAACAGTTGGAGTTATTCCGTCAAAGTCATGCATTTTTGTTGCTCCCAAAATATCTGTGCTAATTGGCTGGACATGAAATTGCAAGTTTGGAGTGGCTCTGGATGGATCGCTCTTAACAAAACCACATACTTGACTTGCGCCCATTGTCATTGGGCCACTTTGTTTAAAAATATATTCTAAACCAATAAAGAAATTTCCAATCAAGCTATTAATTTTACTATTTAAAGATTTTAAATTCTTTACTTTATAAACTGGTCTAAACATCAAATGATCTTGTAAATTTTTACCTACACCTTTTAATTCATGAATAGTTTCTATACCGTATTTTTTTAATTTATCTGCGTCTCCTATACCAGAAACTTGTAAAATATGAGGTGAACCAATAGATCCTGCTGATAGAATTACTTCTCTATTCGCTTTTACAGTAATTACTTTTTCTTTTTGATAATAACTTACACCAGTTGCTTTTTTCCCCTCAAAATTTATTTTTTGCACATGTGCTTTAGTTACAATTTTTAAATTTGATCTATTTTTTACTGGGTTTAAATATCCTTTAGCAGCACTACATCGTAATTTTAATAATTTATTTCGACTTGTAGTAAATTGAAAATAACCGATACCAAAATTATCTCCTGTATTAAAATCTTCTGTTCGCGGAATTCCTGTCTCTTCCGCAGCATTTTGAAATTCTTCCAACATGTCTAAATTAATTTTCTTATTTGAAACAGTTATTGGACCTTTGTTATTATGAAATTCGTTTGGTCCAAGTTCGTTATTTTCTGATTTTAAAAAATATGGAAAAACATCATCCCAGCCCCAACCAGTATTACCTTGTTGTCTCCAATTATCATAATCATTACTTTGACCTCTAATCCAAAGAAGACCATTGATGGAAGAACTTCCTCCTAAAGTTTTTCCTCTAGGATATCTTATTGATCTATTATTCATTGTTTCATCTTTTTCAGTATGAAAACACCAATCAACTTTTGGATTATGCATTGTTTTAAAATATCCAACGGGAATGTGGATCCATGGATATGTGTCTTTGCCGCCCGCTTCTAACAGAAGAACTTTGTTATTTGGATTTGCACTCAATCTATTAGCAAGCACACATCCTGCCGATCCGGCACCAATTATTATAAAATCAAATTCATCCATGTCTGGAATTTAAACTATACTTGAGAAAACTCATACATACTAATATGACTTATTCAACTTCAGGTTTAATTAGTTTGGTTTGACTCTGATTTTCAATAAAGGTTTAATTCATTTTTTATTAATAAAAAACGGGGGAAATAATAATGAAAAAATTATTATCTGTAGTTTTTGGTTTAGCTGTTCTTGTAGGATTTTCTATGACTTCAGCAAACGCTAAAACTTTAAAATGTCAGACCGTTCTTAACACTAAAGCTGATGAAGTGAAAATGTTAAAGGACTTTACTGACACTGTAACAGAGCTTACTGATGGATCTTTAAAATTTGAGATCTTACCAGCAGGTGCTGTTGTAGGAGTAAAGGAGACTTTAGACGCGGTAGATAAAGGATTGATAGATTGTGGTTTCGCATGGACACACTATTGGTCTGGAGATCACCCAGCTGCCATGTTATTTGGTTCGCCAGTAGCAGGTGGTGGTGTAGGTATAGATAACTTAGCGTTTTTATCTTGGTTCCAATATGGTGGTGGTAAACAATTATACGACCAACTTTGGAAAGAAATGGGTAGAGACATTAAAGGATTTATGCTTCAACCAGTTGGCCCTGAAGCTTTAGGTTGGTTTCCAAAACCAATTAAAGATATGGCTGATTTTAGAAAATATAAATTCAGAACACCTCCAGGAATTCCTGGTCAAACATATAAAGATATCGGTATTGCATCTGTAGCAATGGGTGGTGGAGATATTCTTCCAGCATTACAAGCAGGTACTATCGATGCAGCAGAATGGTGTTGTCCAAAACCAGATTTAACATTTGGTTTCCAAAAAGTATTAAAACATTATTACCTACAAGGTTTACACCAAGTAGTAGTAAATGCTGACTTTTATATTACTGGAAAAACTTACAAAGCAATGACGAAGCACGAGAAAAAATCTCTTGAAGTAGCTGCAAACGCTTCATTAGCTAAATCTCTAAGCTATAGAATCTATGAAAATGGAAAAGCTTTAAGAGAATTAACTACTAAGCATGGAGTAATTTTAGAAGATACTCCAACAGACTACTTTAAAGAATATATGGCAGCAGCAAAGAAAACATTGAACAAAAACGCAGCGGATAATAAATTTTTCGCTAAAGTTTACAATTCAATGAAAGAGTTTGCTGATATTGCTGTACCATTCTGGAGTGGTGCTCAAATGTCTAATGCTAAGCTAGGAATGGCTCACGCGGCGACATTAAAGTAATAAGCAAAAACTTTAAAAATATTTTAGAGCGGACTTAACAGTCCGCTCTAATTTTTTAGGACAAGATTATGAATGATAAGCCACCAAAAATAGACATCTCAGATGAAATGATTGCCGAGAGGCGTGGCGGTTCAGGCAAAATGCCAGCTGATATGCCAGCATGGATGGCGAACACTATTACTTCAATAGATAAATTTAGTAAGCAGGTAGGTAACGTTGTTTGTTGGATTTTAATGCCCTTAATTTTTGCAATGACCTACGAAGTAATAATGAGAAAATTATTTTTAGCACCTACAATTTGGGCTTATGACATTAGTAGATTTTTATACGGAGCTTTATTTATGTTAGGAGCGGGTTACGCTCTTTCCAAAGGTGTTCACATTAGAGCAGATTTTTTATATAGAAATTTTAAAACTAAAAATCAAGGACTTGTAGATTTTTGGTTATATATTTTATTTTACTTTCCAGGCTTAATTGTCTTTCTTTATATGACAATTGGTTACGTTGGAGAATCAATACAAAGAGGAGAGAGGGGCATGGATACGACATGGATGCCGTTTATGTGGCCTATAAAATCTTGTTTATTAATAGGTATAATATTTCTTTTAATTCAAGGTGTTTCGGAATTATTAAAAAGTTACTGGGCTGCAAAAAAAGGTGAATGGCCAGGGGAAAGTAAATGATCGCCGAACTAATTGATCCAGCAGTTTTAGGTTTTATTTTAGTCGGCGTAATGCTTTTTGCTATATTTGTAGGATTTCCTATTTCATTTACATTAATATTTTTAGGATTTGTATTTGGTTATTTAGGATTTGGAAAACTTGTATTCTATTTAATGACCTTACAATTTTCGATGGTGATGACCGAACAAACTCTGGCCGCCGTCCCACTCTTTGTCTTTATGGGAATTATGATGGAGCAAGCTGGTTTGATGGAGAGGTTGTTTTCAGCATTCCAACTTATGCTAGCTAGAGTTAGAGGATCACTTTATTACGCTGTTTTATTTGTTTCTGTGATTTTTGCTGCAGCAACGGGAATAGTTGGAGCTTCTGTAACGATATTAGGAATTATGGCCGCTAAATCTATGAATAGATCTAGTTATAATGTTCAGCTTGCTGCCGGAACAATTACAGCAGGTGGTACTTTAGGAATTTTAATTCCTCCAAGTATTATGCTTGTTGTGATGGGACCAATTATGGAAATTCCTGTTATAGATTTATTTGCAGCTGCAATATTACCAGGAATACTTTTAGCTTCGTTGTTTGCTGCATACACAACAATTAGATGTATGCTGGATCCAAAATTAGGTCCACCATTACCAGAAGACATGAGACCAACTAGTATGAAAACTGTTTGGATTGAATTTCTTTTAGGATTAGTTCCTCCAGCTGCATTAGTTTTTGCTGCGCTTGGAAGTATATTATTAGGTTTTGCAACACCTACAGAGGCCGCAGGGTGTGGAGCAATGGGTGCACTTTTATTATCACTCGCTTATAAAAAATTAACTCTTCCTAAATTACAAGAGGCTCTTGTTAAGACTTTAGAAATAACAGCTTTGATAATGGTTCTAGTAGCTGCATCAAACTTCTTTGGAGCCGTGTTTGCTAGATTGGGTACGCCAACTTTATTGACCGAGTTTTTACTTGGTCTAGAGATGAATAGGTACTTAATTTTAGCAATGATCATGGTGATGATTTTCTTACTTGGATGGCCTTTGGAATGGGTACCCATAGTTATGATTATTATTCCGATTATATTACCATTAGTTGAAGCACTTGGCTTTAACTTAACTTGGTTCGCTATATTAGTAGCGGTAAATCTCCAGACCTGTTGGCTCTCACCGCCTGTGGCCTTATCGGCCTATTTCTTAAAAGGCGTTGTACCGGAATGGGACTTAAAAGATATATATCTTGGAATGATGCAATTTATGGTTTTACAATTAATCGGATTAATATTAATAGTTATATTTCCACAAATAGCATTGTGGTTACCGACACTTTTATATGGCAGTTAAATATTTAAAGAAAGCACCTAAAACAGCATCTACAGATGATGCAAAAACTCGTGAAATCGTTCAAACGCTTTTAAAAGATTTAGAAACATCTAAAGAAACTGGATGTAAAGAACTTACAAAGAAATTTGATAAATATGAAGGAGATATAATTGTTTCTAAAGAAAGAATTGAGGAAATAAATAAATCCATAGATCAAAAAACTAAAGACGATGTAAAGTTTGCTCATGATAGAGTTCGAAAATTTGCAGAAGCTCAATTAAAAAATTACGGCAATGATTTTGAGATAGAATTATCTAAAGGTTTATACGCGGGACAAAAACTTGTGCCTGTAAATACTGCTGGTTGTTATATTCCAGGAGGTAGGTTTGCCCACATCGCATCAGCCGTCATGAGTGTCACTACTGCTAAAGTAGCAGGTGTTAAGAATATTATTGCATGCAGCCCTCCAAAACCAAATGTTGGAGCTCATTCAACAATAATATATACCGCGAATTTATGTGGAGCAGATGTAATAATGAATTTGGGTGGTATTCCAGCTATAGCTGCAATGACTTATGGATTATTTAAAAATGCTCCAGCTGACATGCTAGTTGGTCCTGGTAATCAATTTGTTGCGGAGGCTAAGAGAATTTTATTTGGAAGGGTAGGAATTGATTTATTTGCTGGACCAACAGAGATAGCAATCATAGCAGATGAAAATGCTGATCCTGAAATTGTTGCAGTTGACTTAGTTGGGCAAGCAGAGCATGGTTACAATTCACCGGCTTGGCTTTATACAACAAGTAAAGATTTAGCAGATAAAGTTTTAAAAAGAGTTCCAGAATTAATTAAAGAACTTCCTGAATTACCAAGAAAAAGTGCTGAAGCTGCATGGAAAGATTACGGGGAAGTTATTTTATGTGACACTGATGAAGAAATGGTTCAGATAAGTGATGAATACGCTCCAGAACACTTAGAAGTTCAAACAAAAAATTTAGATTGGTTTCATAAAAGACTTAAAAATTATGGATCATTATTCATTGGAGAAGAAACTACGGTTGCTTATGGTGATAAATGTTCAGGTACAAATCATATATTACCAACAAAAGGTGCTGGAAAATATACAGGTGGTTTATTTGTTGGAAAATTTATAAAGACATTAAGCTTTCAAAGAATGACAAAAGAGTCGACCAAGGAAGTTGGAGCTGCTGCTGCTAGACTTTCAAGATATGAAGGAATGGAAGCTCACGCTAGAACGGGAGATGTGAGATTAAGAAAATACGGTTTTTCTAATTAATGCATGCTTTAGTTTATACTGGTACAGAAAAAATAGTTTACAAAGAAGAGAAAGATCCCACTAAAAAAGCTGGCGAGGCATTAGTCAAAGTCCATGCATCAGGTATTTGTGGATCAGACATGCATGCCTATCACGGCAAAGATGAAAGAAGAATTCCACCACTTATATTAGGACACGAGTTCAGCGGAATAAGTTTAGATGGTAAATTTAAAAATAAAGAAGTCGTAATCAACCCACTCATTAGTTGTGAGAAATGTGATTACTGTCAAAATAAAAGAGAGCATCTGTGCCCACAAAGAACAATGATTGGGATGAGCGCTCCGACAAAAAGAGATGGGGGCTTAGCAGAATTAGTTTCTGTTCCGGAACAAAATATTTTTGAGGTACCAAAAGGTCTAAATATGAAAGAAGCAGCATTGGCTGAACCCACTGCTGTTGCTTTACATGCAGTTTTATTAGCTGAGACAAATTTAAAAAAACCTTTATCAGAGTGTAAGATTTTAATTCAAGGTGCGGGCGCAATAGGTTTACTTTGTGGCTTAGTTCTAAATAAAGAAAAAAATTCTAGTGATATAATTATGTCAGATCCTAATAAAAAAAGATTAGATGAATGTGGAAAATATTTAAAAGCAAGTTTTGTTGCACCAGATGATAAATCTATAAAAGAAAATCATTTTGACTTAATTTTAGAGTCAGTAGGATTAGAGATCACTAGGCATCAAGCAATTAATTCAATAGCACCTGGAGGCACTATTGTTCATATAGGTTTAACCCAACCTTCCGGAACTTTTAACTTTAAAAAACTTACAATCCAAGAAGTAACATTAGTCGGAACTTATTGTTACACCAATGAAGATTTTAAGAATAGTTTAGTAATTCTAAAAGATAAAAAATTAGGTGATTTAGGATGGATAGAATATCGAGATCTTAAAAAAGGCTCTGATGCCTTTCAAGAAATCCATAATGGCACTTGTGTTGCCCCTAAAATCATTCTTATTCCTTAGTTCTTCTTCTAGTTGTAGACAATATGCATACCAGAGATTTAAAATAATCATTTCAATTTTGGAATGATTTTAACTAACATCTACATGATGAAAAAAACTTTTATTACATTTATTTTACTATTTTTTACTTCAGTGTACGCCATGGGGCATCTTAGCGAAAAAGATAGAAAAGCTACTTTAAAATGCACAGGACTTTATTATGCTAATAGCATGATACCTCAAGGAACTTTAAAATTGGACAAAATTGTATTTTCAATCGCTGCTAAGAAATATTTAACATCATATTTAATTAAAGAAGGAGTTAAAGAAGATTTTGTAAATGCAGAACTTAATAAATCTGTAGATGAACTTTACGGAAAACCATACGATGAGAAAAAAACAGGCGATTGCACTAAATATATTTACAAATTAATTCCAGAGTCCAAAGCAGAAATTGATAAACTAGTTAAATCAGGAATTTATTAAAATTAACGGAGGAAATCATGATAATAAAAATAGAAAGTCCAATTGAAACTTTTGCAAAATGGAAAGTAATGGTCCACAGTAATTCAGAAAAAATTAAAAAATACGGTATGACATTTCTTTATGCCGGAACTGAAAAAGAAAATGACTCAAAAATTACTACAATTATAAGATTTGATACAATGGACGGCTTTAATGCATTCAAGGCTGATGAACAACTACAAAAAGAGAGAGCAGCAGCAGGAGTAGTTTTAGAAAAATCAGTTGCTACGCCGATGAGTGACGATCTTCTGGAACAGTACAAAGGTTAATAAAATGGTAGATAAATTTGGAAATGCTTTTTTTTTAATAATTTACTTAGCTCATTTCATTATTGTTGGTAGTTATGCTTACCAATTAGTCTTTGATACTAAAAAATTTCTTAAGGGTAGAGGAGTAGATAAAACCGCTACCTTAATTACAAGATTTGCAGGCTCATTCATGATCGCTACAGTTTTAATGGCAATTTATGTCGCTTTTATAAGATCAGGTGGACTAGTGGCTACTTGGGCGTTTTTTAATTTAGTTTTTATAATGAACGTTTCAATATTAGTTGTAAATTTTTATACATTAAAAATTGATAAAACGGGTTTAACTAAGAAAACTAGAAATGATGGAATTTATGCTCCACTAGTTCTTGTTATTATAAGTGCTATTCTTTGTTACGGTTTAGCAGATAAAATTTACGTTTAAGGAGATATATGGCAAAATTTATGAACATTGTAAGATGTAAAGTGAAAACATCTAATCGAGAAGAGTATCTAAAAAAAATTGATGAGATGCCAAAGTTCGATGGGCAAATTTCAGCTAAGTATGTTGAAACTAAACCTAACGAATTTTTTATGATCGGTGAATGGAATTCTGAAGATGCAATAGCCAAAGCAAGACCAAAGATGATTGAATTTTTGGACTCACTTCGGCACACTTTAGAAGAACTGTCATCCGAGTTAGGTGTTACAGACCCTCACTCTGGTACAGTTGTAATCGAAAAATAAGAAAGGAGTAACAATGGCAAAATTCTATACACTTGGATGTTATACAGCTAAGGGTCTTGCAGGGTTTGTGAACAATCCTTCAACAGACAGGAAAGCTGCAACATCAGCTTTAGCTGCTTCTGTAGGAGCTAAAGTAACTCAATACTCAGGCCTTAGAGGAAAATATGATTTTATGGCAGTTATTGAAGGAACTTTTGAACAAGCTGCTGCAGCTGCAATGGTAGCTGTTTCTAGTGGTGCTGTTTCAGATTTTACAATTCTAGAAGATGTAGATCTAAATGAGATAGCTAAAACTGCTCAGAAAATGGCTTCATCATACAAAGAACCTGGAAAATAATTATTTTCTGTAGCTAATACATTTTAAGGTATCAGTGAATTTTATTTGATTTTTATATTTAGATTTTATTTCACTGATACCAAGTTTAATTTCTTTATTACTCATGCTTAATAAGCATGAAATGTATCTTTCCCTGATCATTCTTACATACTTTTGCTTAGAGATATTTACTTTAAAATTAAAGTTTGTGTAGCTTATTTTCTTTAAGTTTTTTTTGATTATCTTAAATAAAACTTCATCCCTTTTTAAATTTTTTTCTAATTTTTTTCTCATTTTTTTAAAACAAGGTATCCTATTATTTTTTGTTTTTAGAGAAAAAATTAATATTTTACCTTTGGAATTTAAACTTTTTTTAGCAAGTTTGAGAATGAGATTTAAATTTGTTTTTGAAAAAAAATGTATTGTTTGTTTTATTAAAATAAGATCGTAATTCCGATTTTTTTTCAAATATTTAGAAGCTTCAATTTTTCTGAAAATAATATTCTTTTTAATATCCTTATTTCTAACAATGTCTATTCCAACAGGTTTATTTTTAAATTTGTACCTTTTATGAAGTGAACTAATAATATTTGCTCTTCCACATCCTATATCTAAAATTTTTGAATTTTTATTTAGGTTTACTCTAAATTTAAGAAATTTGTTAAATTGAGAAATATAAGATTTAGATGATAACCAGGTTTTATTGTCCCAGTTTTTTAATTTTTTCACTGATTTATTTTTTTTAATAGTTCGTTTGCTAAAACTTGATTACCATTTTTATTAAAATGAATGTCGTTATAAAGATAATTCTTACCTATATTTTCATAAATATTTCCTTTAAGAAATATGTCGTAGACGGATAAATTATTAATTTTATTTTCATTTAAAAGAGGAATAATAAATTGTAAATATTTTTTTCTTATTTCTTCGTTATCGATTTCAAAAGACCAAGGATATAAAACTACTAACAATTCAATATTTTTTTTCTCTAAAAAATTTTTAAGTTCATTTAAATTTTCTACTGAAAATTTAATATTATTTTTTGTCCTTTCTTCCCATGTAGTACCTAAATACCAATTTCTAATATGTGGCTTGTTATTAATTGATTTAATAGCTTTAATTTCAAAGTCCGTTACTGCAAAAAAACTTTTATTTAATTTTTTTGAAATAAAAAATCTTTTTTCTATATTTGATAAAAAATTTTCGATTTGGTCAGTACTCAATTTAATTATTTTTCCTGAAATAGTTTGTTTTGTGTAAAATCTCCAAAAACTTAATTCTTTTAAATCTTTAAAAAAATCTTCCTTTCTTTGATTAATAAATTTTCCTTTAGTATTTTTAAAAAATGTGGGTTTATTTAAATATCTTTCATCGTCAGATACATCACTTTTGTCGAGAAAAACAATTACTTCTCTAACTTTTAAGTCACTATTATTTTTAATAATTTTTTCAATTTTTTTTTTATAAATATAGCTCGAGTATGACGCCACACCTGCATTGAGAAACTTAAATTTATTATTTGCTAATTTTTCGTTGAGAATTCCTACAATTGTATCTTTATAATCAAGACCAACTCCTTCAATAAAACTATCACCAATTAAAATTGAAAATTCTTTTTCTCTATCCAATGATTGAGTGCTCTCATCTCTAAATCCTAGATCATTTGTAAAGATCTTATAAATATTTTTATCATATTGAGAGGTGAATTGAGCTTGTTTTTGAAATGTGTAATTATAATTTTTGTTGAATATTCTATTCTCAAAACTTTCCTTATTTGCTTTTATAAGATCGTTCTCTAAAAACTTTAGCAAAAATAATTGTGAAAGTAACAAATCTATTATTATGAAAACAGTAAGAAAGTAAAACTTTTTCATTAAAGGGAAACAACAGCAGCAGCCATAGAAGCAAGTCTTGCCTGAGTATCGTCAGCTCTACTTGTTATTACAACAGGGACTTTTCCACCAACTACCACACCAGCTGCACAAGCTCCCATAAAAAAAATCATCATTTTTACTAAAGCATTTCCAGTTTCTACGTTTGGAACTAGTAGAATATCGGTTTTACCAGCTACCGCATTTTTAATCCCTTTAATTTGAGCTGCTTTTTCAGAAACTGAATTATCAAAAGCCATTGGACCAAATACATCTGCTTTTAAGCCTTCCTCTTTAGCTCTTTTAGTAAGTTCATTTGCCTCTAAAGAGCTAGGCATACTATCTAAAACCTCTTCAGTTGCTGATAGTACTGATACTTTAGGTTTTTCAATTCCTATTCTACTGGTAAAATCTATTGCATTTTTTAATATATGCATTTTTGTTTCTAATTTTGGTAACACATTTAATGCTCCATCAGTGATGATAAATGGTTTATCATTCTTCTCCATAGTCATATGCCAAATATGACTAAGTCTTTTTTTTCCAATTAAATTTAAATCTCTTTTTAAAACTGCTTTCATAAGTACATCGGTATGAATATGCCCTTTAACAATTATTTTAACTTTACCTTCACTCGCAAGTTTTGCAGCAATCGGGGCAGTGCTGTTTTCATCTGGCTCATTAATTATTTCGTATTTAGAAATATCCCAGTTTAATTGCTTAGCATTTTTTTCGATAATTGATTTATCTCCAATAAAAACCGGTATGATTAAATTTGCGTCTACGGCTTGTTTTGCAGACTCTATTGAAACAGGCTTTACTGCGTTAACTATTACTGCTTTTGCCGATCCTTTTGTTTTAGCTATTTTAAGCAAATTATCAGGGCAAATAATATCTTTCTTACTAAGCATTTAATTCATCCATTTCTTTTAAAATTTTAGCAGGAATAGATATATCTTTATTTAAATTCTTTTTATACGTCTTATTTTTTCTCTCACCTGGATACAAAATATTTGAAAATCCTTTTGCTTTTGGAAGTTTTTTGACTAACTTTATGTTTTTCTTTATTTCCTTGATAAAATTACTTCCTATAAAAATTTTTGGATTAATAGTAATAAATAAATGACCCATATTCTGAGGCCCAGAAAAATCATCAAATGGATCCTTTGTTTTTCCTCCATGACTACTACCAGTAAAGACGCCACTTAGAATATCTACCATCCAAGCTAGGCCAGAACCTTTAAAACCTGCGATGGGTAATTGCGTTCCTCTAAGAGCTTCTTTGGCATTTGTAGTTATCTTTCCTTGTTTGTTGAGTGCAACACCATATGGAATTTTTAAATTTAACTTATCTGCTCTTCTTATAGCACCTCTATTAATCATTGAAGTTGAGGCATCAAATATAAAGGGAACTCCTCCTGTTGGAGCCCCAAAGCAAATAGGGTTAGTGCCAAAGAGAGATTTTTTTGCACCATGAGGCGCTAAGGCAGCAGGTGCATTAGTAAAGCAAAAAACCATTAATTTATTATTAACTGCTTGTTCAGCATAAAAACTTGAAAGTCCATAATGTCCGCTTTTTTTTATAGCAACCAAACCTATTCCGGTTTTTTTAGCATTTTTAATTGCTTGTTTGATACCTATGTCAGCACTTACGAAACCAATGCTATTGTCAGCATCTATATATGAAGCAGAAGAACTTATCTTTTTTATTTTGATTTTTGGTTTAGGATTAATTACTTTTGCTTTAATTCTATCGCAATACATTTTTAGTCTAGCCAAACCATGACCTTTTGCTTCTAATATTTCTGCTTTAACTAAATAGTTAGAACAAATTTCAGCGTGATTTTTTGAAAGTTTATGATTTAAAAATATTTTTTTTAGTTTTGATTTTAAAAGACTTTTTTTCACTTAAATTTTTTATTTCCTTTAGCTTCCCAAAAATTTGTTCTTTGCTCTGGGTCCTCGACTAAGCTTTTACACATCATGCCATACTCTTTAGCTAGAGAAGAAAAATCTTTTTTCGCTAATTCTATAAATTCATTTACTTTATCTTTTGTCATTTGAGACATTACTTCTGGATTTAATCCCATTATTTCACCAAGATCATAGTTGTATTTTAAAGATACATCCGCACTATTTTCTAAGCTATCAATAATTTTTTGATCTTTTCCCGCATCTTTAAAACTTTGGGCAGCAACTTTATAGAAACTATAACAATTAACGTAATCTCTTTGAATATTCTCCATAACATATTTTGCAATCTTTTTTTCTTTAGCATTTTCATTTGCCATTAAAGAAAACGGGACAAGAGCGAGAACTATAAGTATTATTTTTTTCATTAAGTTTTTAATTTGTATTTTAATATTTTCTCACAGTTTGAAAGTATACTTATACCCTCTGAGTCATTTAAAATACTCCTTAATTTTATTGTTTTATCGAAGGTATCAAATATCATTTGAGTATAAAAAGCTGGGTAACCTGAAATTACTGTTACTATTTCACCATTCTTCCTGGTCACCATTTTTGTAGAGCTATTCTCTTTCTTAACACGTATGTCATTCATTTTTAATCTTTTGTATGTTTCATCAGTATAGATAAAATCTCTTATCATAATTCCTTTATCGATATCAATTTTATATTCATTTTTTTCAAACTCATAATCATCAATTGTACAATCTTTGAAAACTACAATTTCTGAAGACAAAGAGGAAGTAAAAGTAAAAAAGAAAAATATGTATATAGATTTTTTCATATTAAGAGATTCAATATTAAATCACAATTATTTAATTTTGTATCCTCTCATTGATGCCTCGGCTAATATTAAATTTGGATCTAAAAAAGTTTTTGAAATCTTTGCTTTTTTAAATGACTTGTAAGCAAATATTGCAATTGGTAGTTCAGTGCATCCTAAAATTATTTTTTTACAATTATTTTTAATTAGATAATTAACAGCTGGCTTTAAAGCTTTTTCCGCATCTTTTGTTTTACCCATTTTCACATATTTTATGGATTTATTAACATGATTGGTTTGAATTTTTCTTGAAGGCACTAGGAGTTTGTATTTATTAGTTAAGTATTTATTATAAATTCCTGTTTTGATCGTTGTCTCAGTTGCCAATAATCCTATTTTTGCGTTTTTTTTACATTTTTTAGAAATATTTAAATAAACAAGTTCCGGCATATTTAAAATTGGAATATTTATCTTTTTTTTTAAATCTAAATACCAGAAGTGAGCGGTATTGCATGGCATTGCAATAAATTTACATTTATTCCTTTGTAAAAATTTACATCCCTCAACAAGACTGTTTAAAACTTTTTTATATTTGCTTTTGTGTTGTTTTCTATCTGGAATAGATGCTTTGTTGTAAAGGATAAACAATGGATACTTTTGATCTGCTTTTCCTCTATTTAACTTTGCAAGCTTAGAGCAAAAATCTAACCCTGCTTGTGTACCCATGCCACCAAGTATTCCAATCATAAATTATTAAATGGATTAACCTTTTCCTCGCCAAGGTATCGTTTTGTCTATTATCTTTCTAATTGTGATATCAAAAATTAATCCTAGCATCCCCATAATAAATATAGTGATCCATATTACTTCATATTGGAAATATTTTTTCGCGACATTTTCTACGAAACCAACACCAGTTGTTCCTGCTAAAAATTCTGCAGCAACTAATGTTCCCCAACACATTCCTGTTGCAACTCTTATTCCCGTAAGTATTTCTGGCAAAGAGTTTGGAAAAATAACGTGCCTTAATATTTGCCATTTAGACGCTCCAAGAGAGTGTGCTGCATGAATTTTAGATAATTGAGTTCCGGAAGCACCAGCTCTTGCCGAAATTATCATAATTGATAATGAAACCATAAATAATAAAAATACTTTTCCAAGATTATCTATTCCAAGAACTGAAATAACTAATGGCGCCCAGGCTAACGGTGGAACAGGTCTGTATAGTTCAATTAAAGGATCAAAGAAACCTTTAGCAAATCTGTTTAACCCCATAAACAATCCCAATGGAACACCAACAATAATTCCCGCAACTAATCCAAGAAATACTCTTAAAAATGAGTCCCATATGTGACCAGTAGGAATTGGAATTTTAAATAGGTTAAAGTCTCCAGTAACAAAACTTAAAACTTTACTTTTAAAATTTGGCTTAACCTCACCTTGTTCATCATGAACCGGATATTCTCCAGGCAAAATATCTGCAAACCAATCAGGTATTAAAAAACCAATGATCTTACTTACATCCATCATTTCGTACCAAATTAAAGGAATTTGTTTGTAGCCTACATTTGGGTTCAACATTAATGTAAATTTATTGAGTGTGTCTGATGGTTTTGGAAGCCATCTACCTGAACCTTGTTCAGAACAACTTGGTCCACTTGAAATGATCGTACCTGATGGAAACAAAAGAAGATCTACCCATCTAAGACCGCCTTGTTCCTTTTTTTGTAAGTTATCAAAATTGATTATTGATGCCTGCATATCATCAAGAGTATTAGGTGGAAATATACTTGCGTATTCTATTCTACGAGCAATCTTAAGAATATCTTTTGCTAATGAAGAGGAGATCTCCTTAGAAGAACTTAAATTAGATCTATAATCTTTTATTTCTTTTTTTAGTTTTTCTAAGGCGGAAGTATATTGTTCATTATGATTTTTTAGCTCAAAGAATTCATCACTTATTAAATTTAATTCTGTGGCTGCTGCCTGAAATTTTAAACCGCGCTTTGTTTTTGGAATAAAAGGAATTTCGATTGTATTTTCAATCGAGGTGCTTGAAGCTTTCCAAGAACCTTCTTCCTTGGCAGCTTCAATTCTCTCTAACTCCTGTTCAGTACTCTCATTTGGATAATCACTTCTTTTAAAGTTTTCAGTTAGATTTATAATTTTTTTATTAATTAATTTAATTTGCTCTCTTGTATCGTTATTTAGAAGTTGTTCATTGGTAAGTAATGGAATTGTATTTTTAGTCTGAGAAACAAAGTTTAATAAATTACTTTTATCTTGATTTTCGATACCTGATTTTTCAATTTCAATAGTGATTTTATTTAAATTTTCTGACTCAGTTTCTATTACCGATGTACTCTTAAGTTGACGTTCATCTATTGGAAATAGATACTTAAGCGAGAGAAGAGACTCGTTTACTTTTCCAACTTGGCAAAGTTCATTAGCAGACTTTGGAAAAAAAGACTTAGCTATGTCCCACGAATAATAAAGCCAAACTAATAAAAGAAAACTACTTCCTACAATTACCCAATGAATACCTCCTTGTGCCCTTTCAGGATTTCCAAAAACAGCATCGACTTTTTCAGTTCTAATTAATTTTCTTCCATATAAAACACATCCTATGATCGCGAAGAAAAATAAAAATGTTAATAAACCCGTGATCATTAAACTTCTTTTCCCATTATTTCTTCTTCCATGTCCCATATCATTGAAAGAATTTCCTCTCTTTTGGACACAAATTCTTTATTGTTCTTAATATTTCTTAAGTCTTCTTTAAGACCCATTGATGCGAAAGGTAATTTATATTCTTTATGTATTCTTCCTGGTCTAGGTGCCATTACGTAAACTTTTTCTCCAAGTAAAAGAGCTTCTTCAACAGAGTGAGTTATAAGAATAATTGTCTTTCCAGTTTCTTTCCAAATTTTGAGAACTAAAGATTGCATTTTTTCTCTTGTTAAAGCATCTAATGCTCCTAAAGGTTCGTCCATCAATATTAATTCTGGATCATTTATCAAACATCTTGCTAAAGCCACCCTCTGCTGCATTCCTCCAGATAATTGATAAGTAGGAGTATTACCAAAACCTTTTAATCCAACTATATCTAACCATTCATCAACTTTCTTTTGAGTTTGATTGGCATCTTCTTCTTTCATTCTCAAACCAAAATTTACATTTTCAGCAACAGTTAACCATTCAAACAAAGCACCTTGTTGAAAAACCATTCCTCTATCAACACCAGGTCCATTAATTTCTTTATTATTAAGTGTGATTTTTCCTGATGTTGGCCTTATAAATCCTGCTGTAATATTTAATAAAGTTGTTTTTCCGCAACCTGAAGGCCCAAGCACAGTGAGCAACTCTCCTTTCTTTATTGTAAAATTTAAATCTTTCAGAGCATGAACAATTTCTCCTTTAGGAGTTTTAAATATCATATTTAAATTTTGAGAAATCAGATTGCTCATAAAAGAACTATATTAGATATTTTGATAAAAAAATAGGCACCAATAAACATTATTGGTGCCTATAATTTTACTTTCAAGAACTACGGTAAAAACTTAGTATTTACTGTACCTCTTGGAGTATCAAAACCTTTTAAAAATTTAGCAAGGTTTCCACTCTTCATAGATTTTTTTGTTTCTTTTGGCGTTAAGAATTTGAAGCCACTTAAAGTATCTTTCATGTCAGCAACTTTCATTTCTGACTCTTTAGACATAGCTTTCATATCACTTCCACCTTTTCTGTATCTCTCATTAGCTTCATGAGTTAATTCTACAAAAGATTTCAACATACCTGGATTTTCTTTCATAAATTTATTTGTTACAGAAACAATATCTATTCCCATGATACCTCCAGCACGAGCTTCATCAACTGTAAGAAGTCTTGTTCCTACAGATGTAGCAGATTTAATAGAGTTACCTCCAAATAAACATGCCATTACAACATCGCCACTAACTAGTGCAGCAGCACCTTCCTCAGGGTCCATTGCAATGATTTCCATTTTTTTTCTATCAGCACCAACTATTTTCATACTTTCTGTGAAAACATATTCAGCCATAGTTCCAAGAGGAACTGCAACTTTTTTACCTTCTAGTTCAGAAGCATTTGCTTTTGTGATACCAGACTTTTTAGAAGTAACACATGTTGTTCCTCCCATTCCGTATTCCATTGCAACGTCTACTAAACTGATAGGTGCTTTAGCCTTAACAGCATTGATGTAAGGCATTAAACCTTGTGAGTAAGATATATCAATATCTCCTGCCAACATAGCATCAGTCATTGCTACACCGTTAGTGAAGTTAGTCCACTTAACAGGTACACCAAGAGCTTTTGCATATGCTTTCTTATTCATGTCCTCAAGATTTGGAGATGGCCATTCCAAAAAGTACGCAACTCTTACCTCTTTTGCAGCTGAATTAGCTACTGTAGCAGTTAGAGTAAACGCAAATAAAATCCCAAGAACTGTGCTTATTATTTTTTTCATAGTTCTCCCATATGGTTTGTTTAATATTAAGATTTAAAATTAAATTTAATAAGAAGTAAACAGAAGATTGAGCTTGTTTGACCGTATTGATTTTACAACCAAAGATTGTATGTTAAATTTCTTGTCAAACCATAACAATAGTCTAAAAACAAATTATGAGTTCATCGAATAGAACAAATATACCAAATTCCTTAAATGAGCACTGGATGCCATTTACAGACAATAAAACTTTTAAAAAAAATCCAAGGTTAATAACTGATGCAAAAGGGGTTTACTTAACTAATCATCAAGGTAAAAAAATGATAGATGCGAGCTCCGGATTATTTTGTAATCCTCTTGGTCATGGAAGAAAAGAAATTACTGAAGCTGTTTCAAAACAATTAGAAAAATTAGACTACTGCCAACCCTTTAACCAAGGCTACGGGGGATCATTTGAGCTTGCAACAAGAATTGCAAAAAAAACTCCAGAGGGCATTAATAGAATATTTTATACAATTTGCGGATCTACAGCTGTAGAAACGGCAATCAAAATTGCTATAGCTTATCATAGAGCAAAAGGTGACTCAAAAAGATTTAGATTTGTAGGTCGCGAAAGAGGTTATCATGGAATGAATATAGGAGCGACTACCGTCGGAGGAATGATTAATAATGTAAAAACTTTTGCAAGTGTTTTAATGCCTGGTGTTCAACATATGAGACATACTCATTTACCAGAACATAAATTTGTTAAAGGTCAACCAGATACTGGTGTTGAAATGGCTGAAGATTTAGAGAGAATAGCTATGAATTTTGGTGGAGAAAATATTGCAGCTTGTATAGTTGAACCTATTGCGGGATCAACTGGTACATTAGTGCCTCCAAAAGGTTATTTAAAAAGAATAAGAGAAATTTGCGATAAGCATGGTATTCTTTTAATTTTTGATGAAGTTATAACAGGTTGGGGTAGAACGGGTTCTGCATTTGCTTCACAAGAGTTTGGTGTTACACCTGATATGATAACAATGGCTAAAGCAACAACAAACGGAGTTATTCCAATGGGAGTAGTAGCTGTTAAAGAAGAAATGTATGACGCTGTCTTAGATTCATCTAAAAATCCAGAAGGAACACCGGAATTATTCCATGGATATACTTACTCTGGAATTCCAGCAGCTGTTGCTGCAGGTTTAGCCGTTCAAGATATATTTGATAAAGAAGATATTTTTAATAGAGCAAAAGAGATGTCTCCATATCTTCAAGACGGATTGCATTCATTAAAAGATTTAAAAGAAGTTGTGAGTATAAGAGGCTATGGGATGATGGGTGGTATTGAAATGAAAATGAAAGATAAGCCCGGAAAAGCTGGTTTTCAAACCTTTAAACATTGCTACGATGCTGGTGTAAATTTTAAAAATACTGGAGATTCATTAATTATAGCCCCTCAATTCATATGTGAGAAAAAACATATCGATGAAATTATTGAAAAATTAAGAACAGGTATTTCTAACTATTCAAAGTCGTAAATGATAATTGGAGTTCCAAAAGAGATTAAGCTCCAAGAGCACAGAATTGGTTTAACCCCTGATAGTGTTAAAGCTCTTTCAGATAGAAATCACGAGGTACTAATTGAAAACAATGGTGGATTTGAAGCTGGCTTTACTAACGAAGATTACTTAAAGGCAGGTGCAAAAATCATTAAAACACCAGATGAAATTTTTAAAAAAGCAGAAATAATAGTTAAGGTAAAAGAACCCCTAATGAATGAAGTTAAGATGATTAGAGAGGGTCAAATTATCTATACCTATCTTCATTTAGCAGCAGCCAAAGAATTAACTTTAGGTTTAATGAAATCTAAATCAATTTGTATAGCCTACGAAACAGTAACAGATGATAGAGGTCGATTGCCCTTATTAGCTCCTATGAGTGCAGTAGCTGGTAGAATGTCTGTTCAAGCTGGAGCACACGCTTTAGAAAAAAATCAAAAAGGTAGAGGCTTATTAATAGGTGGCGCACCTGGCGTAGACCCAGCTACTGTAGTAATTCTTGGAGGAGGTGTAGTTGGAGAAAATGCTGCGATAATCGCAACAGGTTTAAGAGGAAAAGTTTATGTTGTAGACAAGTCAAGAAAAAGATTAGAAGAACTTCATAAACAATTTGGAGATAAAATTATTCCAACTGAAAGCGATAAAACGGATTTAAAAAAATTAATTTCAGAATGTGACTTATTAGTAGGTGGGGTATTAATTCCTGGTGCCGAAGCACCAAAATTAGTTACAAAAGAAATGATTAAATCCATGAAAAGAGGATCAGTAATCGTTGATGTAGCAATCGATCAAGGAGGATGTGTAGAAACAAGTAAACCGACTACTCATGCAAATCCAACTTTTTTAGTTGATGATGTCGTTCATTATTGTGTAGCCAACATGCCAGGGGGTGTACCAAGAACATCTACAATGGCACTCAATAAAGCTACATTACCACTATTATTAAAATTAGCTGATCAGGGTTATAAAAAAACTCTTACTGAAAACAAAAACTATTTGGCTGGCTTAAATGTTTATAAAGGAAATATTACTTTTAAGGCTGTATCAGATGCGTTCAATCTAAAATATACACCAGCATCTGATTTATTAAATAATTAAAATGAGCTCATTACCACATGAAGCTAAAGTGGTTGTGATTGGAGGCGGTATCGCTGGTTGTTCTGCCGCTTATCATTTAGCAGATAATGGGTGGAACACTGTTTTAATTGAGCGAGATGTTTTAACTTCAGGAACTACTTGGCACGCCGCAGGAATGGTTACCCAATTAGGAACAACTCCACAAATAACAAAAATTAGAAAAAATTCTGTTAAGTTTTATAAGGACCTCAAAGATATTACCGGTCTTGATACGAGCTTTAGACAAACAGGCACGATAAATATCGCTACTACAAAATCAAGACATCAGGAATTTATGAGACAAAAAACAATGTCTAAATTATTTAATTTAGATATTGAAATTATTGATAAGAATAAATTTAAAACTCTTTATCCAATTGCACAAAATAAAGATGTATATAGCGGATTGTATATACCAGAGGATGGTCAAGCTGATCCTGAAATTTTAACTAAAAATATTTCAATCGCTGCAAAAAACAAAGGAGTAACAATTATTGAAAAATGTAAATTAGATAAAATTCTTAAGAGAGGAAATCAAATCAGAGGAGTTAAAACTAACCTAGGAACCATTAACTGCGAGTATATAGTTTTATGTGCTGGAATGTGGTCTAGACAAATAGGAGAGGCAGCTGGGGTCAGTATACCACTATATCCAAATGAACATTTTTATATGATCACAGAGGGTTATAAAAATTTACCAAAAAATCTTCCAACCTTTAGAGATCCCGACACCTACTTATATGCAAGAGAATATCATGGAAAAATGATGCTTGGTATTTTCGAACCTAATGCCAAAAATGCTTTTAAAAAAACTGGTAAAGTACCAAATAATTTTTCTTTTGGTGAGTTTAAAGTTGATAAAAATTATACAAAAATGCTTCATCAATTAGCTGCAAAAAGAATACCTATGATTAAAAATCTTAAAATTGAGAAGTACTTTTCAGGTCCTGAGTCATTTACTCCGGATAGTAATTTTCTTCTCGGTGAAACAGAAGAAATTAAAAATTTTTATGTTTGTTGTGGATTTAACAGCATTGGAATAGGATCGTCTGGCGGAGCAGGCAAAGCAATAGCAGAATGGATGATCAAAGGGCATACTGATCAAGATCTATTTAGCCTTGATGTAAAAAGATTTGAAAAATTTAACTCTTCTTTAAAATTTATTAAGAAAAGAACTACAGAAACACTTGGAAATCTTTTTAAAATGCATTGGCCCTATAAACAATTTGAAACCTCAAGAAATATTAAACTCTTACCTTATCATAAAGAATTAAAAAAATTAGGTGCCTGTTTTGGACAAATGGCGGGTTATGAGAGACCAATGTGGTTTTCAAAAAACAAAAAACCAATTTACAAATATAGTTATGGATTTCAAAATTGGTATCAATCAGCAAAAAGAGAATGCAATAATACAAGAAATAATTTAGGTTTTTTCGATTTAACACCTTTTGTAAAATTTGATATGAGTGGGCAGCATGCACATGAACAATTGCAATATCTTTGTGCCAATAATATAAAAAATATTGCAGGCAAAACCACCTATACACAAATGTTAAATCCATCAGGTGGTATTGAAGCTGATGTGACAGTAAGTTGTTTAAAAAAAAATTATTTTAGAATCATTTGTCCTGCCTTAGCAAGAAGTCATAACAAGTCTCACATTTTAAAAAACTTAATAAAGAAAGTTAAATTTGAGGACGTCACTGATAAATATTCTTGTATAGGAATATTTGGTCCAAATAGTAGAAAATTTATTACAGAATTATTTGGAAATTATTTTTCTAATGAAGATTTCCCTTTCTCAAGAGGAAAATTTATCAATATTATAAATATCCCCGTTTGGTTTCAAAGATTATCTTTTATAGGTGAGTTAGGCTTTGAAATTTATATTCCAATAAAAAAAACAAATATCATTTTCAAAAAAATAAGAAAACTGGGAAAAAAATATGATCTTACATATTCGGGAATGCATGCACTAGACATTCTTCGTTTAGAAAAAAAATTTTTACATTGGGGACATGATATCACTTCTGAAAACAATCCTTTTGAGTCTGGTTTGTCATTTGCAGTGAATTTTAAAAAAAAAGAGAAATTTATTGGAAGAAGTATGCTAGAAAAAATTAAAGAAAAACCTTTAAAAAAAAAATTAGAGCTTTTTTCTCTTAAAAATAGCTTTAAACCTGGAGAACCTTTATTACTTCATGATGAACCAATTTTCAATAAAGACAAGATCGTGGGTTATACCACTAGCTCAAACTATTCTTTCTACTATAGAAAGAATTTATGTTTGGCATATGTTAAAAGTGGAATTAATGACAAAGAAGATTTTTTTATCGAAGTTGAAGGAATAAAACACCCATTAAAATTAGAAACAAACCCAATACATGATCCAAGGTCTAAATTAATGCGAAGTTAACTCATTTTGGGTCAAGCGTTTTTTTCTAACCCATTTTGCTCGTTATCAATATTTAAAATATAATTCATTGTGCTTTAATAAGTTAATGAGCACTCAATTTAACTTTCAAAGTAATCAGTCAGATCTCCAAAATTCTGGCGGGAAAGTAAAAGTTACAGACCTGCTATCAAGATTGAATGAGGAGAAAAAAATTGAAAAAAAGAGAAATTTAGCTTTGGGTGTAGCAGCTGTTTCAGCGGTAACTGTTTTTGGCATAATCCTCACTATTTAGTTTAATATTTCCATCAATTTTAAGCATTAACTAACTAATGATTTAGTTAATTAAATATATTATAACCATCGAAAATGGCGAGGTAGCTCAGTTGGTTAGAGCACAGGACTCATAAGCCTGGGGTCGGCGGTTCGAATCCGCCCCTCGCTACCAATAATAAATAAAATCATAAACTTTCGGTTCAATTCAAAAAAAGTTACTTGATTATTTTCTTTAACCTTAATAATGACATTGAAGAGTTTTTTGGCATTTTTGGAAATAAATTTTTTTTTAAGTAAATTTTTTTTACATTTTTTTTATATTTTTTTGCAAAATTATAAACAGTGTCAGATTTGCCTCCAATATTTAATATACCTTTTTTATTTAAAACTTTTTTTAATATTCGAATAAAATCTTCATGAAAAATAAAATTCGTTATCATGTTTGCATAAGCTTTTTTATGTACAAAGGGTTTTTCAGTCATACTTACTCTCAATATCAAAGAATTTTTATACATTTGCACCGCACTTTCTGCTCCTAGTTTTGACCAAGCATAATTATTAATGGGTAGCAACGGGTCGGTTTCTTTATAATTACCTTTAACTCCAGGATAAACATAGCTAGACGAAAAATAAATAATCTTAATATTTAATTTTTCACAAGCAATTACAATATTACAAGTTCCTATTATATTTAAACTAATACTTCTCTCTATATCATTTTCATGAAGGACCATTGGTCTTGAGAGACCAGCTAAATGAATTAAGTATTTTGGTTTAATTTTTTTTAAGTATTTCACTATTGATGAAATCTTTAAAATATTTAATTCTTTTTTGTTAGGAAACAAATAATTGCTACCAACATTTTGATGCAAAATTTTACCGAATCTTCCACTTCCTCCAGTTACTACAATTCTGTTTTTATTTGACATGCGATATCCATTTTCCACCCTTTTTTTTAAATGTTTTCTCTTTTTTTAAAATCTCTTTTTTATGATTCCATGAATTTAAAACAGCAACATCTGGATAATTATTCTTGAAATAATTTGGGCTTTTGATTGGTATGTGTGTGCCGGGGGTAAATTTTCCAATTTTCTCTCTTGTGGAGTCTACAATATAGTCAATGTATTTATTATCTATACCACAGTAATTTAATACAGTAGTGCTTTTAGCTGAAGCAGCATACCCACATATTTTTTTACCCAGTAATTTTAAGTTTACAATTTTTTGTTTAAATATTTTTTTTG
>QBVU01000007.1 GCA_003284275.1 Pelagibacteraceae bacterium AG-313-A04
GCGCCGGAATAAGAAATATATTAAATAGATTAGATCGAAAAGACAAAATAATAATTGTTTGGTCAGATCTAATTTTAGAAAAAAAACTTATATTCAAAAAAAGTCCTACTATTGTTACAACATCATCTTTTACATGCAGGTGGTCTATAAAAAATAATAAAATGATTGAAAAAACCTCAGCAAATAATGGAATACCAGGTATATTTTATTTTGAAAATAAGAATTTATTAAAATCTATTCCCAAATCAGGTGAATTTGTAAGATGGTGTTCTTTAAACATCAAAAATTTTTATACTAAAAAAATAAATGACCTTAAAGAATTAGGAGATTTTTCTACAATAGAAAATTCGTATAATAAAATTGGCTATGGTAGATATTTTAATAAAATCAAAATAACAAATAAATTTGTTATAAAAAAATCAATAGACAAGAATTACGATCATTTAATAAAAAAAGAATTGAAATGGTACAATGAAGTTTCAAAACTTGGCTACAATGATATACCAAAGATTTACAATAGCAAAAATTTTAAAATGGAAAAAATTCAAGGAAGGCACCTATTTCAATATGAAAATCTGGAGAAAAAAAAATACCATAAAATTATAGAAAATATTTTATTTAGTTTATCAGATTTACATTCAAAAAAAATAACTGACTCAAACAAAACAGATCTTAAAAACGTATATATTAAAAAAACTCTCGATAGACTTAAATCTGTCTCAAAAATGATTCCAAATTTTTCGTCTGTCGAGTCTTTTACGATAAATGGTTTAAAATGTAAAAATTATCTACATTCTAAAAATTTAAAGATGTTTAACCAAATAAATGATTTACTATATAATAAAAAATTTAATTCAATTCATGGAGATCCAACTCTTTCAAATATCTTAATAAAGAATAATTTAAAACCTGTATTCTTTGATCCAAGAGGTTATTTTGCTAATAATGCAAATATTCTTGGAGATAGCTTTTATGATTTTTCAAAAGTCTATTATTCTTTAGTTGGTAATTATGATTTGTTTAATAGAAGAAAGTTTAAGTTATACATTGATAATTACAGTATAGAAATAATGATGGATAATATTTACCCAGAAGGAGCTGAAAAAATATTTAAATCTCATTTTAAAAAGAATATTAACAAAATTGAGATAATACATGCTCTGATATGGTTATCGTTGAGCGGTTATGTAAAAGACGATATAGATTCAATATTAGCAAGTTTTTACAATGGTATTTATTGGATGAATAAGGCTTTAAAATAAATGAAAAGAATTAAACTATCTAAAAATATGGCCCATACATGGTTTATAGATTTAGATGGAACTATTTTAAAACACAATGGATACATAATTGATAAAAAGGATACTTTGCTTAAAGGTGTTAAAAATTTTTTTAAACAAATTCCGAAAAAAGATAAAATAATTATAACAACAAGCAGAAAAGCTAATTATCTTAAAAAAACTAAATTTTTTTTAAAAAAAAACAAAATTAGATTTAATCAGATTATCTGTAATCTTCCTTTTGGTGAACGAATTTTGATAAATGATATCAAGCCTAAAAATAAACTAAAAACTTCAATAAGTATAAATCTTAAAAGAGACAAGGGCCTTTTAAAATATAAGATTTAAAGTGAAAAAAAAATTATTATTGATAGAAACAGAAATGCAAGGGCCAGGAGGGCATTATTTAGATAATTTACTTGAGTCTTTTTTCTTTTTTAGAAATGATTTTACAATACATGCTGTCTTAAATAAAATGTTTGATGCTAAGGGAACATTTGTTCCTGATGATTTAAATGTACATAAAATCCTTGAAAGAAATAATTTTGAAAAAAAAGAAAATAAATTTTTACATTATGTTTTTGAATTATGGTTTTTTTTAAAAGGAATTTTATCTTCGATATTTCTTATTCCTCATTTTGTAATTCAAAAAAACTTTTTAAACTATATAAATGCACTAATTTCTAATAGATTTATTTTACCTAGATATTTTTCTGAAATTTATTTCTTTCTTAAAAAAAATAATTTCACCGGAAAAGACCATATTTTTTTTCAAACAACTAGAAATAAGCATATGTCATTAGCTAATTTCTTAGTAAGAATTGAAAAACAAATACCCAAAATACATTTAAGAATTCTTTACACCCCAATCGAAAGAAAGTTCGGTGGGTTTTATTTTTTTTTAAATAAAATAAAATTTTTTCTTAATAATAAGATATATTTATACGTTCTTACAAAAAAAAACTTTGATATTTTCCAAGCTAAACTTAATTCAAGTAACGGTATTTTTTTAAGCAATATACCTTGGGTTTTTTTCAAAAGAACTAATCATAAAAGTCATAAAACTGTTGGTTATATGGGTGATGCAAGAGTGAATAGGGGTTTTAATTTTTTACCGAAAATAATTAAAGAATTAAATAATTTGTCTAAAGATTTTAAGTTTATAATACAATATTCAAAAGTTAATAAAGATGTAAAGGATACTAGTGACGAGCTTCTTAATTTAGCTAAATCTAACTCTAATGTAACTGTTTATCTAAAATATATGGATTATAAAGAATTTAGAGATACTCTCCAGAAGATTGACATTATGCCAATTTTACATAATGCTGATGAAATAAATCTTGGAAACCCTTCAACTATTTATTCGAGTATAACGCATCAAATTCCCATGACTTTACCATCGAACTTAAAGTATATGAAAGATGTTCTTGTTCATAAATCCTATGAAGAAGCTGATGACATAGATGAAATTATTAAAAAAATTGATCTTATTAAAAACAATTATGAATCTTATTTAGTATCTGCAAGAAAAAATTCTGAAATATTGTTAAAACTATTTAATGAAGATCCTCTTAAAAAGAATATAAACTAATTTTAATTATTATTTATTAGTCAATTTATTTAATGCGTTATTTTTAAATAAATCTGCCTCTTTAATGTATCTTCTTACCATATCTACAGACTTATGCCCGGTCATTGCCATGATATTTCTTTCACTAGCTCCATATTCAGCTGTTGTGGTTGCAAAACCCGATCTAAGACTGTGACCAGCATATTTTTTTTCATCTAGACCTGCGCTTAATGCATGTTTTTTAATTATTAAAGCTACATTTTTATCTGAAATTGGAAAAACTAAACTATTTCTATTTTCATACATCCAATTTTTAAGATGCTCTACAGGACAATACTCAATAAATTTAAAAGAGGGGATAGCTTTAGTCATTCCCTCTCCAGATTGGTCTGATTTTGATTTTTTGACAAATATTTTTACTCCTTCATTAACAAATTCAACATCATCTCTAGTAATAGCAACCAGCTCAGACCTTCTAAATCCACCTGAAAAACCTATTAAAATTAGTGATTTATCTCTAAGTTTTTTATGTTCACTAGCAGATGATTTATCAATTACTTTAATAATATTTTTTAAGTCATTGAATAATAATGGTTTTTTTGCTTTTTGATGTACGCCTATTTGTCTTTTAATGCCCATTAAATTTTCCACTATTATAGGATGTTTGGTGTCTAGATAATGACCTTTATATTTATGCATTACATTAATTGAAGCTAAGCGCCTTCTAAGAGTACTGAATCTAGATTCTTTAGATAAATGAGTTAGATACAAAGATATTATTTTAGGTTCAGTAGGCATGCTTTGCAATCCATGCTTGGAGCAAAATAAAATAAAGTCATTGAAATCAGATTTATACGCTCTGATAGTATTTTTAGCCTTTGACATCTTTAAATTGTCTAAAGTTTCAATTTCTAGTTTTTTTATCTCAGTCGTTAAATCATTCATAAATTTCCGATAACCATTAATTATCGGAAATAATATATTAAGTGATTTTAGATGTCAATACGTATAATTTTATACTAATGATTAAATTTATTCTTCCTATAATAGTATTTATAGCTGCTGTTTATGGAATTTCCTACTTCTGGACTAATTCAAGTTCAAAAGGCAAAAAAATGATAGCTATAGGCTTAATAATAGCTCTTATAGTAGGCTTATCTCTAACAATTTACTTAATATTTGACTAATGAAGCTAGTGGGAACTGAATTTCAACTGAAAGTATGGGCTTATTTGAGGAAAATACCCCGTGGAAGTGTTAAAACCTACACTCAGGTAGCCAAAGGCATTGGAAAACCCCTTGCAGTGCGCGCTGTAGCTAATGCTATAGGAAAAAACCCCTATGCACCCAAAATTCCTTGCCATAGAGTTATAAGATCTGATGGATCACTTGGAGGCTATTCAGGCAAAGGAGGTGTAAAAACTAAGAGATTTTTACTAAAAAAAGAGGGTATAAGGCTCTAGAATTGTTATTTGACGGGCGATCGGGTCTATTAGCCCCTATTTCACTGTATTTTTAACCCACACACCAGTCAGTTGCACTCTAAAATCAATGATCGCAAAAAAAACACCCTCTAAGGCCGTTTAAACGCTATATTTTGTACACGAAGTGCTTGTAGAATTGTTAATTATTGCTGCTTTTAGAGCAGTCTAAAACACCCTATTTTGCTGAATTTTAGCTTTTCAATTTCTAGTTTTTAAGAGTTTATCTTATAAAACCTTGATTTTTAGCACCTCTTTGGACTTATTTATTGCTTTTTTATTACTTTTTAAAGCTTAAATAAGCTAAATTTTTCAATGTTTATTTACTTTTTTTGTTATATATATAAATAATACTTACCTATTACTTTATTAATTACTTTAATTACATTACTTAAGTCACTGTATTTATTGAAAATATTTAAGGCTTAAATAAACTACAATTGGGATAGTAAAAAATGACATAATAGTAGATGTCACGATAATGCTTGCTACGCTGTCGACCACCTTTCTCTCTGAATACATTGAGCCCACTAAATAAGTTAAAACTGCACTTGGCATACATGATTGAATTAAAAGAACACCAGCAGCAAAACCGTTTAAATTAAGAAATTTAATTAATCCAAATCCTATTAAAGGTCCAATAATAACTCTAACCGCTCCTAGAATTGATGCATGAGTCCAAGTCACAACTTTTAATCTTGATAAAGCAATACCTAAAGACATTAAAACTAAAAATATAGTAGCGTATGTAAGCAAAAATGTAGTGTTTTCTAAATATCCAGGAACATCCCATTCAAAATATAAAAATATGACTGAAACAATTATTCCGTAAATTGGCATATTCTTAATTAATATTTCAAATGAAAAGCTTTTTTTGGCCAATAAAACTCCAAGTGTAAAGTGAAGAAGAATAATTACTGATGCAATTGCAGATGCAACCCCTAGCCCGGCTGTACCATAAGCAAATAAACAAATAGGAATACCCATGTTTCCAGTATTAGGTAAAATTAATGGTGGTAATTCACTTATAAAATCTTTCTTAAGTAAAATAAGAAATAAAATACCTACAACAGAAAAGCCTCCAATTATGAATAATGCATAAATAAAGTATTCGGTAAAAACACTTAAAGTTACTCCAGTAGTTGTTATTGTGTAAAAAATCATTGCAGGAGTTCCTACGTTACCTGCGAATGTAGTTATGAAATCAGTGCTAATTTCTGGGTTTTTTTTCCCAAGGTAATAACCAATACCAATGACAAAAAAAACTGGGGCAATTACATCAATAAGTTTTAGGTAGAGCTCCATTAAGCTCTTACATCAGATTTTTGAGGTTTTCTCAACTTCTTAGTGTTGTAGTTAATAGCTGTTTCAAATTCCATTAACCGTTTATGGATGGATCTTAATTCGGTAATTCTAGTCCAATTATATAAAAACACAGAAAAAGCGTCTTTTACCTCTCCAAATGCATTAACTACTTGCATCATAACACCCAAAGTAAAAGCAGCCGTAAATAGGCCTGGTGCCATAATTAAAAACGGCACAATGACAAACAACTGTCTATACCAGATAGCCCATAAATCAAAGTAACCATAGTGCAAAAAAAGCTTGTGATAATTGAATTTTATACCAGTAAATAGTTGTAAAATGGTTGGAGCCTGCACATAGTTTTTTCTATCATCTTCTCCATAAACCAGCTCTTTTCTAAAGGCAGCCTCTACTTTCTGATTGTTATATTCTAAGCCTGGAAGTTTTATACCAACCAACCAACTAATTAAAATTCCACCTAAACTTAAAGTCAGAGCCACCCAAACTAAGGACCCTGAAACATTATTTAAAAAAGGGACAGTTACATTCGAAGATAGGACGAATAAAATAGGAATAAAAGCTATTAAAGTCATTATTGCTTTTACAACTTGCAGACCAATAGACTCAACTATCTTTGCAAAATTCATACAATCTTCTTGGATACGTTGAGATGAACCTTCAACTTTTGCCTCTGTGGCTCTCCAATAAGGCATATAAGAAAATGTAATAGCTTCACGCCATCTAAAAGCCCAAAGTCTAGTAAACCAATTCGTGAATGCAAATATTGTTACATAAGGTAGCGCTATATACAAGAATCTCTTTATTGACTCCCAAAATTCAGAAATATCTCTATCTTCAGCGGTTTGAAGAATATCGTAAAAATCTTTATACCAGCTATTAAATAAAACATCTAAATAAGTCTGTAGTACAAGGAGTGTAATAATAAAGAATCCTCCACCGTAGGACCAAACATACCATTTTTTATCTTTAAAAAAACTTCGCCACATATTTAATTCTTAAGAAAATTATCAGCGTAAGATTTAATTACAAATTCTTTTTTCTTAGGATCAATAATTGTGACAGAAATATTATTTTTTTTGGCATATTCAATAGCTTTTTCCTTAGATGGAAACTTTAAAACGACTTCTTCTAAAGTATCGGTAGAAGTTTCCCATCCCATTAAAGGATTAATTGATGGGTCTTTCGTTTCAAATTTTAAAACCCATTTTTTTTGCTTGCCCCTCCCCGATTGCATGGCTGTCTTGGCTGGGATATAAATTTTAGCTTTTTTCATATTTAATGGTCGGGGCGGCAGGATTTGAACCTGCGACCCTCTGGTCCCAAACCAGATGCGCTACCAGGCTGCGCTACGCCCCGATCGTCTGTTTTATAGGTTAATTATATGTTTTTGGCAATTGAAAGATGGTCTCTATACAAGTAAATAATACCCATGATCCAACAAATTACAAAACCTTTTAAATATTTTTTTAAGCTTGAAGCTGCTTCAGGATTAGTTCTGCTTTTTGCTGCGATCCTCGCACTTATTATAAGTAACGGACAATTAAGTGATATTTATTTTTCTTCTCTAGAAAAGTACATAATTCTTGGAACAAAAGAATTTGGTTTAAAATTAAGTGTGCTTCATTGGATTAATGATGTGTTAATGGCAATTTTTTTCTTTTTTGTTTCATTAGAAATAAAAAGAGAATTTCTTCAAGGTGAGTTATCAAATCCAAAACAAGCTATGCTTCCAATTATAGGTGCTGTAGGCGGAATGGCAGTTCCAGCATTATTTTATATTATTATAAATTATTCAGATAGTACCACATTAAATGGATGGGCTATACCATCAGCTACAGACATTGCTTTTTCTTTAGGTGTGTTATCACTATTAGGAAAAAGAGTTCCTATATCTTTAAAAGTTTTTTTAACAGCTTTAGCAATCATCGATGATTTGGGAGCTATAGTTATTATTGCTTTCTTTTACTCAGGGAATATTGAAATAAAATATTTAATTTTAATGCTCGTATCAGTAATTCTTTTAGTTGGTCTCAATAAATTTAAAGTAAAAAGTTTTATACCTTTTTTAGTTGTAGGGGTATTTTTATGGGATTTCACCCATCAATCCGGAATTCATGCTACTATTGCCGGAGTATTATTAGCTTTAACTATTCCTCATAATATAAAAAATAATAAAGAGTCCATGCTACTAAAATTAGAGCATGGTCTTTCACCATATGTAGCGTTTGGAATTATGCCAATTTTTGCTTTTGCTAATGCAGGTGTATCTTTGGAAGGTTTGACTTTTAAAACTCTTTTAAATCCAGTTCCATTAGGAATAGTACTCGGCTTATTTTTTGGAAAACAAATAGGTGTATTTGTGCTTTCTTATATTTCTATAAAACTTAAATTTGCAGATAAGCCTACTGGTTCAACATGGCCAGCTTTATATGCAGTATCAATATTAACTGGCATAGGTTTTACTATGAGTTTGTTTGTAGGAAACTTAGCTTTTGCAAATAATTTAGAATATATAGATGGAGTAAAAATTGGAGTTTTAACTGGTTCTTTATTGTCTACTCTTTTTGGGTATTTCTTATTACTAATATTTTCAAAAAAATGATTAGCAAAGATATAATTAAATTAGCTTCAAGAAGTAATAATTTTGGCCTAAAAAATAATTATTCTCACAAAACTTCTTTGAAAAATTCGTTATGCGGGGATAAAATAACTCTTGAACTTATTGTTAAAGACAAAAAAGTAAGTTCTATGAGATATGAAACAGAAGCATGTATTTATTGTGAAGCATCAGCGAGTCTTTTATCAAAGAAGATTAAAAATTTTTATTTAAAAGATATTAAGAAAGATTTTTTAATTTTAAAAAATTTTAATAAAAAAGATTTTAAAATACCTAGTAATTTGTCAGTTTTTAAAAAATTATTTTCAAGCGACAATTTAAGCAGAATAAAATGTTTAATATTGCCATTTAATGCTGTATTAAAAGCTTTAAAATGATTAAAAAATATCTATTTTTAATAATTATGTTTGGATTATTTAGCATGGGCTCAAAAACATACGCTGAAATTGCATATAATTTTAAATTTAATGGAATCGATGGTAACCAAATTAACCTAGCTGATTATGAAAATAAAGTTTTAGTAGTGGTAAATGTAGCATCTAGATGTGGATTTACACCACAATACTCTGATCTTCAAAAAGTTTGGGAAGATTATAAAGATAAAAATGTTGTAATAATTGGTGTACCTACAAATAATTTCAAACAAGAGCCAGGTTCTAATAAGGAAATCAAAGATTTTTGTGAAACAAATTTCAATATTAATTTTCCAATGACTGAAAAAATTGATGTATTAGGAAAAAATGCACACCCTTTTTTTAAATGGGCTAAGGAAAATTATGGAAATAGTGCAATTCCTAAATGGAATTTTCACAAAATTATAGTAGGGAAAGACGGAAAAGTAGCTAATACATTTTCTTCGATCACAAAACCATCCTCAGAAAAGTTTAGAAAAGCAATAGAAAAGTTAATTTAAAAAGAAAAGCTTAATCCATCATAAGCAGGAATTATATTTCTTGGTAATTTATTTTTTAACTCAAAATAATCTAAATCAGTATGCAGATTAGTAAGTATAGCTTTTTTTGGCCTAATAAGATTTATTAAATCCATAGCAGACTCAAAATTAAAATGAGATGGATGTTTATCAATTTTTAGACAATCAACTATTAAGTAATCTAGATTTTTAAGATAGATTAAATTTTTTTTTGGTACATTATTACAATCACTCAAATAACCAATTTTCTCCATTACATATCCAGTTGCATTAATTAATCCGTGATTAACTTCAAATGATTTTATAGATAATTTATTTAATCCTTTTCTTATTGAAAAATTTTTATTAATAATATTAGCCTTCATAATTGGCTTATATCCATGTTTATTTACAAAACAAAATTTATAACTTTTTTTTAAAGCTCTTATAGTTCTGGAACTGCCGTAAATTGCAATTTTTGATTTGTTTTTCCAATAAAATGGTCTCATCTCAAAAATGCCTGCAGTTTGGTCTGCGTGTTCATGAGTGTAAATAATAGAGTCTAATGTTTTTATTTTGTTTTTTAAAAATTGATGTTTAATATCTGGCGATGTATCAATAAGAACCGATAAGTTTCCTTTTTGAATATGGGCGCAACATCTAGTTCTTTGATTTTTTGAATTTTTTTTTAGTTTACCTGTATAGCTAGTAATCCATGGAGAACCTAACGAACTACCGCATCCAAGAATAGTGAATTTATTTTTCAATTTAATTTACCAAATAAATTGAAGAAATTATTTGAAGTAGTTTTAGAGAACTCTTCAAAAGAAATTTTTTTAAGATCTGACAAAAATTTAACTGTATGTATTATATAACTAGGTTCATTTGGCTTACCTCTTAGGGGAACAGGCGAAAGATATGGAGCATCAGTTTCAACTAAAATTTTGTTATTTGGTAGATCTCTAAATGTATTCGCTAAATCTAAAGACTTTTTAAAAGTCACAACCCCACTAGCTGAAATATAAGCTCCTAAATCTATCAATTTAAACGCAAATTCTCTAGAACCAGTAAAACAATGAATTAATATTTTGAAATGTTTTTTCTTTAAATGTTTTTCTAAAATTTTAAAAGTTTCTTTTTCAGCTGACCTAGTGTGAACGATTATTGGTAAGTTATTTTCTTGGGCAGCATATATATGTTCTTCAAAGCAATTTATTTGATCATTTTTTTCTGAATGGTTGTAATAAAAATCTAAACCTGTCTCACCAATACCAATGACCTTTTTATTTAAATTAACCTTTTCAATTATGTCTGAAGCTTTTATATGTTGGTGTGATTTTGCTTCATGAGGATGAATACCATAAGTTCCAAAAACACATTTGTGTTTTGTAATAATATTTATAATCTTATTATAACTCTTATCCTCAGTTGAAATTGTTAAAATATATTTTACCCCATCTTGATTTGCTCTATCAATTGTCTCATTTAGTGAATTAGACATAGGTTCGTAAGTTAAATGGCAATGTGAATCAATTATCATTTTCAATTTTTTTAAAAAGTATATCTAAATTTTTTAATTCTTTATCGTTATCTATAATATTTTCTTTTCTTATCGTTTCTATTGAAATATCTTTATCAGATATATTAATTGTATTTAAAACTTTTCTAGTAGCAATCGGTATTATTGGATTTAAAAGTATTGATATATTCTTAATTTGTTCAACAATAGTATTTAAAATTGTATTCATTCTTTCAGGATTTTTTTGTTTAAATAACCATGGTTCTGAGTCGTTAAAATATTTGTTAGCTTCAAAAGAAAAATTAACAACTGTCTTGATATATTCATTTAGATTTTGTTTATTTATTAAATCGATAAGTTTTGGAATGTTGTCTTTTATATTGTTAATTAATTTAGTATCAGTTTCTTTAAAATTATTAGTTTTAGGAATTTTATTATTACAATTTTTTTTTATAAATGAAAAAACTCGTTGACATAAATTCCCGTAATTATTCGCTAAATCATTATTAATACAATTTTTTAAATTTTCCAATGAGATTGAACCATCGTTTCCAAGTGAAACTTCTTTTACAAGGTAATACCGTAATTGATCGACTCCATATTTATCTATTATCTCCAAGGGATCTAAAATATTTCCTAATGATTTAGACATTTTTTTATCATCGGAAAGTATCCAGCCGTGTCCAAATACTCTTTTAGGTAATGGAAGTTTTGCAGCCATTAAAAAAGCTGGCCAAAAGACAGCGTGGAATCTCAATATATCTTTTCCTATTATATGTACATCTGCAGGCCAAAAACTTTTATATTTTACATTTTCTATATCTGGATAATCTAGAGCGCTTATATAGTTTGTTAATGCGTCCAACCAAACATAAATTACATGTTTATTATTTTTAGGCACGGGTATGCCCCAAGAAAATGAAGTTCGGCTTATAGAAAGATCTTTTAATCCTTTTTTTACAAATTTGATAACTTCGTTTCTTCTAGAATTTGGTAAAATGAAATTTTTATTATCCTCGTAATATTTAATAAGTTTGTTTTGCCAGACAGAAAGTTTAAAAAAATAAGACTCTTCTTCAACCCACTCTACTAATGATCCTGAAGATTTTGATACATGTTTTCCATTACTTTCTTCAATTTCATCTTCATCATAAAAAGCTTCATCTGAAACAGAATACCAACCACTATATTTATCTAAATAAATATCCCCTGACTCTACAAGTTTATTCCAGATTTCAATTACTGATTTATAATGTCTTTTTTCAGTTGTTCTAATAAAATCATCATTTGTTAAGTTTAAAGTTTTTGTTAATGATCTAAATGTGTCTGATAATTCATCACAGAAAATCTTAGGGTCTTTGTTGTTTTTTTTTGCTTCTTTTTCAATTTTTTGCCCATGTTCATCTGTTCCGGTTAAAAATAAAACATTAAAACCTTCAAGTCTCTTAAATCTTGCAAAAATATCTGCAACAATACTAGAGTATGCATGACCCATATGTGGTTTTCCTGATGGGTAATAAATTGGAGTAGTTATATAATAATTTTTAGCCATTATTTAATTTGTTATTAATAGCATTAATTAACGAATTTTGATTAAGATTTAAAGTCAAGTATTTATTTAAATTATCCGATACAAAACTTTTTAATTCAAAAATTATATCACTTTTAATAATATTTTGATCATTTAAGTTTTTAAAATAAAAATCTGATAAATAAAAAGCTATATCCATAAATATGTTATCTTTTTTTTTTTTATGTAAATCTAATAATAAACTTAAACTATCTATAAAATTATTATTAATCGATATTTCATATTCATCAAAAATATAATTAAATTTTAAGAAATTTCCTGGTGTTAGTTCTGATTTTTCTGGATCTAAATTTACTTCAATATTATGATAATTAACTAACTCGTTTATTATTTTTATTCTTTTTGACTCACTAAGAATAATTTTTATCTCTAAAGACCTTGATTTAATCGTATCTAATAGGGATTTTGCATTATTATAAATTAATATAAAATAATTATTTGCGCTTGGTTCTTCTAGAATTTTAAGTAATGCATTAAGGCTATTAATATTAAAAAGCTCAACATCATCAAGGATGATAAATCTATCCTTGTTATAAATAGATGATTTTTGAATAACTGATTTGAGATTTCTGATATCATCAATTTTAATAGATTTAAAGTCAGAGCCTTTTACATAAAGTATATTCTGAAAAATATTATCTTTAAATTGTTTAAATAAAACTGACGTATCTTTCAAAAAAAAGTTTTTCTTGTCATATTTTTTTTCATCAAATATAGAAAAAAGAAAATGATTTACTAAAGTTGATTTACCACAACCTTTCAAGCCTGATAATAATAAAACATTTGGTAATTTTTTTTTAATATATAAAGATGATAAAAGATTAAAATCTTTTTCAAGGCCGAATAAATGTAATGAATATTTAGGATCAAAATATTTTGGATTATCCATCAAATTTTTAAATGCTTTTTTACTATTGTAAGAATTTTTTTTTCTAGGGCGTTATCATCTGATGATGAATCTAAAATATAATAGTTTTTTTTATTTTTTGCAATTTTTAGAAATGATTTTTGAGCTTTTGTATAAAAAGATTGAGCGAAATTATCATATCTGTTTTTCGATTTACGTTTTTTAAGTCTAAATTTTGAAGATTTAATAGAAACTTTTAAAATAAAAACTAAATTAGGCTTTATACCATCAAGTATTTTGTTGTGAATATTGTTTATAAATTTTATATCAACCTTTTTTCCATAAACCTGGTAAGCTAATGTGGAGTCAGTGAACCTGTCACATATTACAATTTTTTTTTTTATCAGCGCAGGTTTTATTTTATTTTTGATATGTTCATTTCTTGCAGCTAGATAGAGCAGAGTATCTGTGTACTTATCAAATTTATTTTTTGTGCTTTTATTAAAATAGTCTTTTAAAATTAAATTTCTTATTAATTCTGAACTTTTTGTTCCTCCTGGTTCTCTTGTTAGAATCGTGTCAATTTTATTTAGCTTTAATTTATTGTAAAGTTTTCTGCTTTGATAAGATTTACCGCATCCCTCCACTCCTTCAAAAACTATGAAAAAAGGTTTTTTTTTATACATCTCCCCAAATCAAATAATTTAGAGATGTTAGTAAGCTTTTGAAAAAATTAACTTTTTTAATATCTTCTGCTGCATACAAAGGTATTTCTTTTAATACATTATCTTTTTGTGTAACGATAATTTTGCCCACTTCTTCATTCTGATCAATCGGGGCTTGGATGGGCCCTGAGTAGGCCAATGAAACGTTTAAATATCTAATGTCTTTTTTATTGATAGTTACATAAAAACTTTCTTTAGTAGTAACTTTTAGTTTATTTTTAACACCTAGCCATGTATCTATTTCAAAAAAAGTTTCATCTTTTTTAGAAATCTCAAAAGTGTTTGTATTTCTAAAACCCCAGTTCAATAGTTTTAGTGACTCAGAGCTTCTTAAATTTTTAGTTTCAAAACCTGATGCTACTGCTATTACTCTTCTATCATTTTTTTTCATTGAGCTAGCTAAAGAATATTTCTCAACTGCTAAATAACCAGTCTTTACTCCATCTACCCCAACACTTTTGTACAACAAAGGATTTCGATTACCTTGTTTAATAGGTTCCCCGCCAGTTCTATCCCATGTGAAAGTTTTTTCAGCAAATAACTCGTAATAATTTGGATAATTTTTGATTAAATGTTTTGACATCAAGGCAATGTCACGCACTGTAGACACATTATCAGGATCATTAATTCCTGACGAATTCGTAAAATTTGTTGAAGTCATACCTATCTCACCTGCTTTCTCATTCATCATTTCAGCAAAATTTTCTTCTGATCCAGCAATACCCTCGGCAAGAGCTACGCAAGCATCATTACCAGAAGCAATAATTATGCCCTTAAGAAGATCTTCAACAGAAACTTGGTCATTAATCATTATAAACATTGATGAATAACCTGCTTGAGATAATCTCCAAGCATTTTCTGATACAGTAAACATATCATCTAAAGATAACTTATTTTCTTTAATTAGTTCAAAAGCAACTATCGCAGTCATTATTTTAGTCATAGAAGCTGGATAGATTTGTGAGTCTGGATCTAATTCAAATAAAATTTTATCAGAATGGTAATCAATTAAAATACCTGTTCTAGCTTGTAGATTTGGATTAGCAAAAAGTTTAGTGTTTAAACTAAATATTAAAATAATTATGATTAAAAATTTATTCATTTAAAAATATATCTAAATCCTCAAATCCAAAAGCTCTTAGTTTAATGTAATCATTTTTTAAAGAATTAATAGAGCTATATGGTCCTGAAATTACTAAAGTTTTTTTATTATTTTTCTTTTGTATCATTAATTTATTAATATCAAAATCTTGTATGTCTTTATTGATTCTTTTCTTCAAGAATTTTGCTGTATCAATTGAATAAAATGATCCAAGAAGAATATAAACATGATCTGTTTTTTTTATTTTTTTTCTTTTTGCCTTTTTAGAAATATTTGATATTTGAACTGAAGCAACAGGTGCTTTTGAGGAAATGTTTTTTTCCTCTTTAAACATTTTTGCTTCTTCAGCTATAAAAGATTTGTTCTTTTTTACTTCGATAATTTCTAATATTGGTAAATTTATATCTAAATCTAATTTTTCTGCAGCTGCTTTTGTGATCAAAACTTTATAAAAATCAGGATATCTTATTCGCTTAATGTTTTTTAGGATTATGCTTTCATTATTTTTAGGATTTGAAATTTTTAGGAGTGTACCTGTCTTAAGATTTTGATGTGAAATTTGAAATTTTTCATTATTCATTTTTCCTTGAATAATTTTTTCAATAAAATCTTTATCATTGTATACATACGCAAAACCAGTAGCGCTATATGACTCCTTTTTATTTAATGTAGTCAATTGCGGTGTACAAGCTGAAATTAAAAAGACCAAAAAAATAATTATCTTAAATTTCATTATTAAACCTTTCTTTAAGAGTACATACGGCTAATGCGAAACGCAAAGATCTATTCCAATTTAAAATTTTTTCATAGTTATCAAAAACTATGTATGCAGGCTCAAACGTTTGGGCTCCTGGTATGATATCCTTATCAGGAATAATTATTGCCGCGGTATAATTATCGTCAATTTTTAAATCCTCAAAGTTTTTAATATATTTTTTTAGAAAATTAATTTTTTTTTTGTTTTTTATATTTCTTGCAGATGAATTTAAATATTTTTTAGGTATATTGTCATTAAGTTCAATTTTAAAAAAACATGGCTGATTTTTTTTCCAGCCAATAGTTTTCAAATAATTAGCTGCAGAGGCAAATGAATCCTCAATATTTTTGAGTTCTATAGTTTTATTTTTATTATAATCTATTGCATAATTTCTTATTGTTCTGGGCATAAACTGAAAATTACCAAAAGCACCAGCCCAAGAACCATATAAAATACTTCTATCAATAATATTTCTATCCACTAATTTTAATAATATTATTAATTCTTTTGTAAAAAATTCACTTCTTCTTTGATCAAAACTTAACGTCGCTAGTGAGGATACAATATCCATTTTACCTAAATATTTTCCAAAATTGGTCTCTATACCCATTAAAGCTAACAATAATTCTTTTTCTACTTCAAATTCTTTTTCGACGGTGTCTATTATTTTTTTATCTCTTTTGTAAAGTTTTAAACCCTCTTTAACTTTATTCTTCGAAGATCTTTTTTTGATATAAGTAAAAGTATCTTCGTAGAATTCTGGTTGGAATCTATCATACTCAATCACTTTAGGTAAAAATTTTGCGTCTCTCATTATATCATTAACAACTTTTTCTGAAATACCTGAATTTATGGCTCGAGATTTAAATTTTACTTTCCATTGATTGAAATCATTCATTGCTATGGCATGATTAAAAAATAAAAAAAATAGAAATATAAAGTTAAGAAAAAATTTGAACATTTTCTTAGTTATCATAATTAATAAGTATCAACTAGACAATTAAATAGACTTATTTATTGTTATTTAAGGACTTTGATAGTATTAAGAGACATAACTTATTTTAAGGAGAGGTGGCTGAGCGGTTGAAAGCACTGGTCTTGAAAACCAGCAACGGGGCAACTCGTTCGTGGGTTCGAATCCCACCCTCTCCGCCATTATAATCTAAATTTCTTAAATATTTTGGAAACTTCATTTTTATCAATATTTTCTTTAATAATGCCATGTTGATAGTAATTAAGTATTACTTCATCTTCAAAATTTAGAAATCTATCTAATTCATTTAAAAGCTGTTCATTAAATAAATCAATATTTTTATCAACAAACGAACTTAATAATATATCCATTTCTTTGGTTCCTCTATAACCAGCTCTATAAATCAATTTTTTTTTGAATATTTCTAATTTATTATTCATTAAATTATATTATACCGAATTTAATCTATTAAATGAACAAAGATAATATTTTCGACAATATTAACACTATAAAAGGCGTTGGATCGCAATTAAGTAAATACTTAAAAAAAAGAAAAATAGAAAAAATAAAAGATATAATTTTAAATTTCCCCTATTCTGAGACAGACAGGTCAAAAATAGTGAGGTTAAGTGAACTTGAGGTCGGTACGATTTGCTCAATTAAAGTAAAAGTAAAAAAACTTAATTTTCCTAGAATAAGAAATTTACCTAATAAAATAATCTGTGAGGATGAAACTGGCAAAATTGATATTGTTTATTTTAATAGCCGAGAAGGATATCTAAGAAAACTTTTTCCTTTAAATGAGTGGGTCATCATAAGTGGAAAAATTAATTTTTTTAATAAAAAATATCAAATAACAAATCCTGATTATGTCACTACGATAGAAAATCAAGATTATGTCGTTAAGAATATACCTAAGTACAATTTAACGAAAGGTATTAATGAAAAAAAATATAGATCTATAAGTGAAAAAATCATATCGAACATTCCTAAAATTAATGACTGGCTTGATAATCAGTTTATTGAAAAAAATAAGTTACTAAATTGGAATAAAGCTATTAAAAACCTTCACTTAAATGAAAAAAAAGACAATAAATCAAAAAGCTATAGAAGAATAGTATTTGATGAAATTTGTGCGAATTTTTTATCTTTATCAGAAAATAGAAAACGAATTAGAAAAAGGAAAAAAGCAAAAATATTTGATAATAAGAAAGTTGAGTATTTAATAAAAAAACTACCATTTAAATTAACTAATAGTCAAAATACTGTCCTTAAAGAAATTGATCAAGATTTACTTAGCCATAAAAGAATGTTTAGAATTATACAAGGCGATGTAGGATCGGGCAAAACTATTGTTTCTCTTTTATCAATTTATAATGTTGCACAAAGCGGCTATCAAACTGCTTTGATGAGTCCAACTGAAATTTTAGCAAAACAACATTTTGAATTGTCCAAAAAAATATTTGGCACTTTATTGAAAATTAGACTTTTAACTGGAAAAACCGAATACAAGGAAAGGAAAAGTATTTTAAAAGAATTGAAAGAAGGTAAGATTGATTTAATTATTGGAACACATTCGTTATTCCAAAAAACAATTAAATTTAGAAATTTAGGTTTAACTGTAATAGATGAACAGCATAAATTTGGTGTAAAACAAAGAAGTGACTTAGCAAAAAAAGGTGGGGACAATTGTGATGTACTATTAATGTCTGCCACTCCAATTCCAAGGACTATGATGATGTCTCTTTATGGAGATATGGATATTTCTAAAATTAATGAAAAACCTGCTGAAAGAAAACCAATACAAACATTAAGTAAGCCAGAAAAAAAAATAAATGAGTTATGGCCATCCATTAAAAGACAAATCGACTATGGAAATCAAGTTTTCTGGGTATGTCCATTGATTGAGGAGTCAAGTTTTTTGGATTATTCATCAGCAAAAAAGAAATATGAAATAATTAATAAAAAATTTCCTAATAAAGTTGGTCTTATACATGGAGCGCTTGATAATGAGGAGAAAGATAAAATTTTAAATAAATTTCTAAATAAAGAAATTTTTATTTTAGTTTCAACAACAGTTATTGAAGTTGGTATAGATTTTCCTAATGCAAACTTAATTATAATTGAAAATGCTAATAAATTTGGTCTAGCACAATTGCATCAATTACGGGGAAGAGTTGGTAGAGGCCAAAAACAGGGAGTTTGTATTTTGTTATTTAAAGAAGGATTAAGTAAAAGTGCAATTAAAAGAATTAAGATATTAAAAAACTCAGACGATGGTTTTTTTATAGCTGAAGAAGATTTGAAATTAAGGGGATTTGGTGATTTAATTGGATATCAACAAAGTGGAATTAAGAATTTTAGATTTGCAGATCCCTTACATCACGAAGATTTGTTTGAATTAGCAGAAAAATATATTCTTGATATTCAAGATGATATTAATGAAAAAAAATATTCCTTTCTTTTAAAGTTATTTGATAAAGCTGAAATTATTAATATAGAAGAATTTTAATCTATATTTGTTGTCCCTGCTGAAACAATAAATTTAGATGCTTGTTCAAATGAAATATCAAGAAAAATTAAATCTTTCTTTGGAACTAGTAAGAGAAAACCACTTGTTGGATTAGGTGTTGTTGGAACAAATACATTTATTAAATCCTCTTTAATTTTTTCTTTAATCAAACCTTCATTTTCTTTGGTTGCAAATCCTACAGCCCATACACCCTTACGAGGATATTCTAATAATACAACACTTTTTTGTTTATTGTCTGTTTTAGTAAAACTTTCGGTCATTTGACCTATTGCAGAATATATTGTCCTTAAAATTGGGATTTTTTTAAGTACGTTATTAAATAACTCAAAAAATTTTTTACCCAAAAAAGAAAGTGACAACCATCCTATAAAAGTAATTATTATAAGTGCTATTAAAATCTCAACACCTGGAATATCAAACGGTAAGTAATTATTAGGATTAATTTCTTTTGGTATAACTTTGCTAGAAATTCTTATAATGAATAATGTTAAGTATAATGTTATCCCAATTGGAATTAAAACAACAACACCCGCTATAAAATTATTTCTTAATTTTGCAAAAATTGATCTTTTTAATGATGGTTCAGGCATTTGTTATGTATAGCTTGAGTAAACAATAAAAATTATTATCATAATAAAAATTGCAATTAATAATTTATTATTTAAAATCATGAATCTTAATTATGTATAACATAAATAGACGTAAATTTCTTGGCTATTTTGGATGCGGATGCTGTTCTCTTTTGCTGCCCTCTTGTACTACTGTTCCAATCACCGAAAGAAAACAACTAAGTATTATTCCTGAATCTAGAATAAATAAACAGGCTGAAGCTGCTTATGAGCAATTTAGGGTTAAAACAAAATTAATTAACTCAGGTTCACAATTAAATGAAATTAAAACAATAGGAAAAAAAATGGAATTAGCCGTAAGTTCTTTCTTTAAAAGTCAACAAAAAGAAGATCCTACAAAAAATTTTGGCTGGGATTATGTTTTGGTTGATAATGATAAAATTGTAAATGCTTGGTGTATGCCAGGTGGAAAAATCGCAGTGTACACTGGATTGCTCAAAGTGACAAAAAACACAGATGCTCTATCTATTGTTATGGGTCATGAGATAGCACATGCTGTTGCTCGTCACTCTGTCGAAAGAATGAGTCACGCAATGTCAATTAACTTAGGAACGGCTATAGCAGACATTTTTTTAGGTGGAGCTATAAACAGAACAAGAAATACCGTTGGTCAGAATACCGGTTTAGATATATTTCAGTTAGGGATAATGAATCCATTTGGTAGAAAACAAGAAACAGAAGCGGATTATCTTGGATTAATTTTTTCATCTTTATCTGGTTATGATATTAGAGAGTCCATTAAACTCTGGGAGCGTATGGCTGAAAAGAATAAAGGTAAAGAACCTCCGGTATTTTTAAGTACTCATCCGAGCAGTAAAAAGAGAATTGAAAATTTAAGTAATTGGATAGGCGATATTATGGTTAAGTATCCTCCAATTAAAGTATAATTGGTGAGCCCTGATGGACTCGAACCATCGACACCCTCCTTAAAAGGGAGGTGCTCTACCAACTGAGCTAAGGGCCCTAAAAGACGTACTTTTATCCATAAATATATAGAATTTCAAATGATTAATTAAATAAATTTATGTATTTTTTATAAAAGGTATTAAATGTCCCATCTTTAATATTTTTTCTTATTTCACGCATAAATTGTTGATAAAAATTAATATTATGAAGAGAGATTAGCATTGATGCCATCATTTCATTAGATTTTATTAGATGATTTAAATAACTCTTTGAATATTTGTTTAATTCTCTTATCTTGCAATTTAAATCTAATGGTTCCTTATTATTTTGATATTTAGAATTTTTAAGATTTAATTTACCTTCCCAAGTAAAAGCAAGGCCTGTTCTACCTGATCTTGTGGGCATGACACAATCAAACATATCTATACCCTCATTAACTGCGCCTAAGATATCGGATGGTGTTCCTACGCCCATTAAGTATCTAGGTTTATTTTTTGGAAGATAATCCATCGTTTCATTTAAAATTCTAAACATATCTTCCTGTTTTTCTCCCACAGCTAAACCGCCCATAGCGTAACCGTTAAAATCAATTTTTAATAATTTTTCAATGCTTTCTATTCTTAAATCTTTGTAAAGACCCCCTTGTGTAATACCAAATAAACCTTTCGATCTATCGTTGCCAAATTCAATCTTACTTCTTTTTGCCCACTCTGTTGAAATATTTATCGCATTGGATAAAATTTTTTTATCTAAAGTTAATTTAGGACATTCATCAAGTACCATCATTATATCTGAGTTGATGCACTTTTGGACTTGAATACTTTTTTCAGGACTTAAGATTATTTTTTTTCCATCTAAATGAGATGAAAAAATCGCACCTAATTTTAAATCTATTTTATTAAATTTAGATAAAGACATAATTTGATATCCTCCTGAGTCAGTAAGAATAGGTTTATTCCAATTCATAAAATTATGTATTCCATCAAATTTTTTTAATACTTCAATGCCAGGCCTCAGTAGAAGATGATAGGTGTTTCCTAAAATAATTTCAGTATTTGTTTTTAAAATATCATCGGTAAATACTCCTTTAACGGTTCCTTGGGTTCCAACTGGCATAAAAGCTGGAGTATTGATCGATCCTCTTGATGTAATTATTTTACCTACACGCGCCTTGCCTTCTTGAGTAATTAACTCAAAAGAAAATTCTTTATTGGACATTTGAATTATTTAGATTTTAAAGAAATTATTTTATCTGGATTTGGAACTAATCCACTATTTGGATCACCCTTTTTTATCATATCAATAAATTCCATACCTTTAATTACTTTTCCAAATGCAGAATATTGTCTATCTAAATGCGGAGCTGAATCAAAACAAATAAAAAATTGACTGTTTGCACTATCAGGATTTGCAGATCTTGCTGCTGATAAAATACCCCTAGTGTGAGCAATATCCGTAAATTCTGCTTTCAGATTTGGTAAGTCTGATCCTCCAGTGCCGGCTAATGATAAATTGAAATCAGGACTATTAGAATTTCCAAATTTTACGTCTCCAGTTTGTGCCATAAAACCATCTATCACACGATGAAAAACTACACCATCATATTTCCCTGATTCTGCTAACTCTTTAAAACGCTTAACATGATTAGGAGCCTTCTCAGGATAAAGTTCAATCTCAACATCACCGTAAGTTAATTTTAAAATCATATTTGCTTGTAACGAAAAATTAGTTAGTAAACCAAAAAAAACTATAAATAAATAAAAAAGTGACTTCATTAAAATTTATTTTTTATCATTTTTACAGTTGATTTAGTTACAAATCTATTAATATTTCCTCCTAAATTTGCAATTTCTTTGACAAATTTAGATGAAATAATTTGATTTTCAATATCTGACATTAAAAACATGGTTTCTATTTTTGAATCTAGTTTTTTATTCATACCTGCTAATTGAAATTCATACTCGAAGTCAGAAACAGCTCGCAAACCTCTTATAATAGTGCTTGCTTTATATTTTTTACATAAATTGATAGTTAAATCTTCAAAACTAATAATCTTAATTTTTTTTTTATTCAATTTTAAATCGCTAAATAATGAACTGTGAATGATTTTTAATCTTTCATCAATTGAAAAATGGTAATTTTTATTAATATTATCAGTTGTAGCAACAATAACTCTATCAAATATATTTACAGATTTTTTAATAACATCTATATGTCCAAATGTTATTGGATCAAATGTACCAGGATAAATTGCTATATTCATTTATTTTATATTATCCTCTATTTTTATTACAGAAACTACTTTTTCTATTCCATTAAGTTTTTTAATCCTCACACCTTGTGTGTTTCTACCAGCAACTCTTATTTCTTTGACTGCGCAACGCATAATACTACCTTTATCGGTTGATAAGATTATCTCATCAGTTTCATTTACCACCAAGGAGGAAGCAATGTTGCCATTTCTGGGAGAATTAATTATACCTATAATTCCTTTCCCCCCTCTATTTGTAACTCTGTAATCCAAATAAGATGATCTTTTGCCATAACCATTCTCAGTAACTGATAGGATAAATCTATCAAGTCCATTTTTAATTTTTTTGTCTTTTTTAATAGTTTTTGCATCTAATTTGGTATTATCAAGTATCGAAAGTGAAATAACTTTATCTTTATCCTTCAGTTGAATTCCTTTTATACCTTTTGAAGATCTCCCTTTAAATAATCTAAGTTTTTTTGACTTGAACCTTATACACTTGCCCAATTGAGTGCTTAATAAAATATCTTGATCGTCTTTACAAATTTTAACACCTATAATTTTATCATCTTGATCTAATTTCATTGCTATTTTTCCACTATTATTAATATTGATGAAATCCTCTAAAGTATTTTTTCTTACATTTCCTTTTGATGTTGCAAAAACTACCATTAGATTTTTCCATTCTGCTTCATCTTCAGGCAAAGGCATAATAGAACTTATAGAGTGATGACTTTTGAGTGGTAGAATATTAAAAATAGATTTACCTTTTGAGGCGGCCGTTCCTTCAGGTATTTTATGTGCTTTAATCTTATAAACTAATCCTTGAGTAGAAAAAAACAAAACGGGTGTATGGGTATTTGCGGTGAATATTTGTACTACAAAGTCCTCTTCTCTAGTTGAAATACCAGTTTTGCCTTTTCCGCCCCTTTTTTGAGCTTTGAGAGAACTCAGTGGGCTTCTTTTTATATAACCTTGATTAGTAATGCTTATTACGACAGACTCCTTTTGAATTGTTTCTTCTATATTATAATTAAGAACAGCATCAATAATTTTTGTTTTCCTTGGAGAAGCAAACTTATCTTTTATATTTTCTAATTCCTTTACAATTAATTTATATAATTCCTTTTTAGAATTAATAATTTTATTATACTCGATAATAAGTTCTGCTAATTTGCTGATTTCATTTTCAATTTCTCCAATTCCGTAAGCTGTTAGTTTTTGTAATCTTAATTCTAAAATTGCATTCACTTGCTCGTTTGAAAGTGAGTAACTAGTAATATTTTTCTTTTTTTCTATTAATGATATAAGATTCGTACTTTTTTTTATTTTCCATTTTTTTGAAAGTAAATTCTTTTTTGCAATTTCTACATCTTTTGAATTTTTAATAATCTTAATTATCTCATCTATATTTTCAACGGCAGTAGCTAAACCAATTAAAATATGAGCTCTCTCCTCTGCTTTTTTTAAATCAAATTTAACTCTTTTAATAACTGTATCTTCTCTAAATTTTAAAAATTCAGAAATGAACTCTTTAAGATTTAAAATTTTTGGTTTGTTATTTACTATTGCTAAAGTATTAAAACCAAATGAACTTTCAATATTTGTAAGTTTGTACAATTGTCTTCTTATCGTTTCAGGCTCAACACCTTTTCTTAATTCTATAACAACTCTTATACCCTCTCGATTAGACTCATCTCTTATATCTCTTATGCCTTCAATTTTTTTGTCTCTAACCAATTGAGCAATTTTTTCTATTAAAATTGATTTATTTACTTGATATGGAATAGATTTAATTAATAGAACTTCTCTTCCACCTTTTTTTTCTTCCAGTTCTATTTCGCCTCTGATTTTAAACGATCCCCTACCTTTATTGTAACCTTGTTTAATAATATCTTTGCCGATTATTATTCCTCCTGTAGGAAAGTCTGGACCAGGAACATGTTTCATTAATTGTGCAATTGTAATATCTTTGTTATTTATAAATGCAATTGTGCCATTAATTATCTCTCCGAGATTATGAGGAGGGATACTCGTAGCCATCCCAACTGCGATACCGCCTGCGCCATTAACAAGTATATTAGGATACTGGGAGGGTAAAACCTCAGGTTCTTTTTCAGTTTCGTCATAATTACTACGATAAGAAACAGTGTTTTTTTCTAGATCTTCAGTTAAAAATTGTGAAATTTTACCAAGTTTAGTCTCGGTATATCTCATAGCAGCAGGTGGATCTCCATCAATTGATCCAAAATTACCTTGACCAGATATTAATGGTACGCTCATTGAAAAATCTTGAACTAGTCTTACTAAAGCATCATAAACAGATTGGTCACCGTGTGGATGGTATTTACCAATAACATCTCCTACTATACGAGCAGATTTTCTAAAAGGTTTAGACCAATCATATCCCCCTTTATACATCGCATAAATTATTCTTCTATGAACAGGTTTTAAACCATCTCTGACATCGGGTAACGCCCTACTCACAATTACGCTCATTGCATAAGATAGATAAGAAGAACTCATCTCATCTTGTACAAATATAGGTTTAAATGTTTTATTCGAAACTGTATTCTTTTCCATGAAATATTAGAAAGGAATTTCATCATCCAAATCAGAACTATCCTGATTTAGATTATCATTTGGTAATGAGCTTTTATTTTCTGAAACAAGATTAGAATTACTGCTATTACCTCTGCTATCTAACATAGTTAGACTTGAATTATAACCCTGTAAAACTATTTCAGTAGAGTATTTGTCTTGCCCTGTTGACTCATCTTTCCATTTTCTTGTACTTAGCTGGCCTTCAACATAAACATTGGCTCCTTTTTTTACATATTGTTGGACAACATTGACTAAACCTTCATTAAAAATTACAACCCTATGCCACTCAGTTTTTTCTTTTCTTTCTCCACTAGACTTATCTTTCCAGCTTTGACTTGTGGCTATACTAAGTCTAGCAACGCTTTTACCGTTAACCATTTGTTTAATTTCTGGGTCTGCGCCTAAACGACCTATTAATTGAACTTTATTTAAACTTCCTGCCATATTAATTTGAATATATTTTGAATATTTATTTATTAAAGTAATAATTTATATCATAATTAATGAATAAATATAAGACGTATGTTTAATTAAGGAAAAAATATGTTGAAAAAAATCGTTGTAAAAGGCGCAAAAGAACACAATTTAAAAAATGTTTCTCTTGAAATACCAAAAGAGAAATTAGTTGTTATCACCGGCCTTTCTGGGTCAGGAAAATCCTCTTTGGCGTTTGATACAATATATGCTGAAGGACAACGTAGGTACGTTGAAAGTCTTTCTTCTTATGCAAGACAATTTTTAGATAAGATGAAAAAACCAAAAGTAGATCTGATAGAAGGTTTAAGTCCAGCTATTTCAATAGAACAAAAAAATACATCAAAGAATCCTAGGTCCACAGTGGCTACTGTAACAGAAATATATGATTATATGAGAGTATTGTTTGCAAGAGTTGGTATACCTTACTCCCCGTTCACTGGAAAACCTATTGTATCTCAGCCGATAAGTGAAATGGTGGATAAAATCAAAAAATTACCTAAAGACAGCACCATTTATCTTTTGGCACCCATAGTTAGGGGTAGAAAAGGAGAATACAAGAAGGAAATTCTAAATTTTAAGAAGAGAGGTTTTACGAAAATAAAAGTAAATGGCGAATATCTAAATATTGATGATTTTCCAAATCTAAATAAAAAATTGAAGCACGAAATCTCTATAGTTGTTGATAGAATAGTTCTTAATTCAAATCTTGGTAATAGACTAGCGGACAGTGTTGAAACAGCAGTAAATCTCTCAAATGGATTGTTAGTAGTTGAATATGAGAATGAAACTCTACCAAAAAAGTTTAGAAAATTAGAAACAGTCACTTTTTCATCAAAATTTTCATGTCCTGAAAGCGGTTTTACTATTGAGGAAATTGAACCCAGACTTTTCTCTTTTAATTCTCCATACGGAGCTTGTGAAGATTGTGAAGGTATAGGACACAGTCTTAATGTTGATCCAAATTTAGTAGTTTCTGACCCAAAAAAAAGTCTACAAGACGGCGCTATAGAACCTTGGGCTAAATCGACTTCAATGTATTACATACAGACATTAGTATCAATTGCCAAACATTATAAGATTTCAATGAGTGATCCATGGAAAAAAATACCCAAAAAAATACAAGATGTAATCTTATTTGGGTCAGATGAGGATGAGATAAAATTTTCTTATGATGATGGATATGAATCTTATACAACAAAAAAAACGTTTGAAGGAGTGGTTAATAATTTAGAAAGACGATATCTGGAAACAGACAGTGAATGGAAGAGAGAAGAAATTTCTCAATATCAGAGTGAAACAAATTGTGAAAAATGTAAAGGAATGAGATTAAAAGATGAAGCTTTATGTGTAAAAATTAATGACTTAAATATAAGTGAAGTTACAGAAAAATCTATAGATGATGCTCAGAAATGGTTTGAAAATCTTCAAAATGTTTTAACAGAAAGAGAAAATAAGATTGCACAACATATTTTAAAAGAAATTAATGAAAGGTTAAACTTTTTACTTAATGTAGGTTTAAATTATTTAACATTATCAAGAGAATCAGGAACATTATCAGGTGGAGAAGCTCAAAGAATAAGATTGGCTTCACAAATAGGTTCAGGTCTTACAGGCGTACTTTATGTGCTTGACGAACCTTCAATCGGCTTACATCAAAGGGATAACAAAAAACTTATTAGGGCTTTACAAAAGTTAAGAGATCTTGGAAATACAGTTATTGTTGTTGAACATGATATTGAAACAATGGAAAACTCTGATCATATTATAGATATTGGTCCCGAAGCAGGATTAAATGGAGGACAGATAGTTGCTACCGGAACAGTCAAAGAAATTATTCAAAATAAAAAAAGTATCACGGGAGATTATTTATCTGGTAAAAAATTTATATCAGTTCCTAAAAAACGAAGAATGGCAAAAAATGGAAGATTTATAGAAATAAGTGGAGCAAGCGGAAATAATCTTAAAAAGGTCAATCTTAAAATACCAGCTGGAACTTTTACGTGCGTGACAGGTGTGTCAGGTAGTGGAAAATCAACATTAATATTACATACTCTATACAACGCATTTAATTTACTTCTTAATAAAAATAAAAGCCGTAAGGTGCCAAAAGCTTTTACAGGTTTTAAAGGAACAGAACTAATAGATAAAATAATTGATATTGATCAATCACCTATTGGGAGAACTCCAAGATCAAATCCAGCTACTTATACTGGAGCATTTGGCCCGATAAGAGATTGGTTTGCTGGATTGCCGGAATCTAAAGCACGTGGTTACAAAGTTGGTAGATATTCTTTCAATGTAAAAGGCGGGAGATGTGAAACTTGTGAAGGAGACGGCGTGATAACTTATGAGATGCACTTTCTTCCGGATGTTTTTATTCCGTGTGATACATGCAAAGGTGCAAGATATAACAGAGAAACTTTAGAAATAAGATTTAAAAACAAAAATATAGCGGATGTTTTAGATATGACAGTTGATGAAGGATGTGATTTTTTTGAGAATATACAGAACATCAGATCTAAACTTATAACTCTTAAACACGTTGGCTTGGGTTATATGAAAATTGGCCAACAAGCTACAACACTTTCCGGAGGAGAGGCACAAAGAATAAAACTAGCAAAAGAATTATCAAAAAGACCTACAGGAAGAACTTTGTATATTTTAGATGAACCAACAACTGGTCTACACTCACATGACATAAAAAAACTATTAGAAATCCTTCAAGCTTTTGCAAATACTGGTAATACGGTTGTAGTTATTGAGCATAATCTTGATGTAATAAAAACAGCTGATCATATAATCGATATGGGTCCTGAAGGTGGAATAAATGGAGGAAAAATTATTGCCGAGGGAACACCTGAAAAAGTATCAAATGTAAAAGAGAGTTTTACTGGTAAATTTCTTAAAGAAATCATAGGTGATAACTCAATGAAAAAAACTGCTTAAATAATTTATTTGTGCTATAATGGAATCATGACAAATATACTGCAATCGTTATCAAAAACAGTTCACATTTCTCTTGGTCTAACAATATTATTTTTTATAAGTTTGCATTTTTTTGGTGATGGTTTTGCATTAGATACAATTTTTTGGAGTTGGTTATTCAGATTTATTCACGTAGCCGTAGGAATTATGTGGGTTGGATTGTTATGGTACTTTAACTTTGTTCAAATACCAAACATGGCAAAAATTCCAGATGAGCAAAAACCAGCAATTGGAAAAGTAATTGCACCTGCTGCTCTATTTTATTTTAGATGGGCCGCAGCTTTCACGGTGCTATCTGGACTTATTTTAGCTTGGCTTAATGGTTATGTTCATAGTGCGATGATAATCGGGCTAGATGGCTCAGGTGGAAAAAATACAGCCATAGGAATTGGAATGTGGTTAGGTTTGATAATGGCTTTCAATGTATGGTTTGTAATATGGCCAAATCAAAAAAAAGCTTTAGGCATGGTTGAGTGTACTTCGGAAGAAAAAGCTGCATCTGCTAAAACAGCAATGCTATTCTCAAGAACAAATACCTTGCTCTCTTTGCCAATGTTGTTAGCGATGGTAGCTGCCCAAAATTTATATTAATTTACGGTACTATTTTTTCTTCTTCTTTTTCTATAGTTTTGTAACTCACTTTAAAAAATTTTAATATTGGGGAAGCAACAAATATCGATGAGTAAGTTCCAATAAAGACACCTAAAATCATAGCAAAAGAGAAACCTCTTAAAATTTCACCTCCTAATATAAAGATTGAAAATAAAGCTAATAAGGTAGTAACTGAAGTAATTATTGTACGTGCAAGAGTTTCGTTAATAGATAGATTTGCTATTTCACCTATTTCTAGTTTATGAAATTTACCTAAATTTTCTCTAACTCTATCATAAATTACCACCGTATCATTCATAGAATAACCAACTATGGTAAGCACCGCCGCAATAATTGATAAATTAATTTCTAAAGATAAAAGTGAAAAAATACCAAGAGTAATTACAACATCATGGAACAATGCTGCTATAGCTCCTATACTAAACTGCCATTCAAATCTAACCCAAATATAAAAAAGCATGGCAGCTAAAGATAAGGTAATAGCTATTATGCCTGATTGCAAAAGTTCAGCACTAACCTTTGGTCCAACATTTTCTACACGTCTAAAATTTATTTCAGAACTTAAAGTGTCAGAGAGTTTTTTTTTAATTTTAGGTATTAACTTATTATTTTCACCTTGTTCTTCAACTTTAATTAAAAAATCTCCATCATTTCCGAACTTTTTAACATTAACGTCACCTAAATTCATGTCATTTAAAGAGCTTCTAATTGAGGAAACATCTGCATTTATAGATCTTAATTCTATTAGAGTTCCCCCTTTAAAATCAATTCCATAATTTAAGCCTTTAAAAAATATTAAAACAACACTTAATATAAATAATATTATAGAAAAAATGTTTGCAGTTTTAAATCTTAAAGAAAAATTATAATTAGTCATTAAATTTTAATTCCCTTATTATTATTTAAAACAACTAATGAAGTTAAGTGCCTAGCTAAAAAATAAGCTGTGAATAATGTAGTAATAATTCCAATTCCTAAAGTGATAGCAAATCCTTTGACTGGACCAGAACCAAAAGCAAATAATATAATTGCTGCGATTAAAGTAGTTATATTTGCATCTAAGACTGTAATTTTAGCTCTTGAATATCCGCTATCAAAAGCATGGATAATAGATTTTTCTGTTTTAAGTTCTTCTCTAATTCTTTCAAAAATTAGTACATTTGCATCAACTGCCATTCCAACTGTTAATATAATTCCAGCGATACCAGGTAGGGTCAATGTTGCTTCAAGAATTGTCAATATTCCAACTAGCATGATTAAATTAGCTATCAAAGCAGTATTAGCTATCAACCCAAAAACTTTATACTTATAGAACATAAATATAATAACTAAAATAAAGCCTATTATTAAAGAAGTTATACCTGATTTAATTGAATCCTCACCCAAATCAGGTCCTACTGTTCTTTCCTCAACAACTAGAAGCGGAGTTGGTAATGCGCCAGAACGAAGAAGTAAAGCTAGATCGGTTGCTTCCTGAAAGGTAAAGTTTCCTGAGATCATACCATTTCCGGAAGTGATTGGCTCATTAATATTCGGAGCACTTACTATTTCACCATCTAGAACTATAGCCAATCTCTTTCCTACATTGTCAGTAGTAGCTCTGCCAAATTTTTGAGCCCCCAGCCTATCCAACGTAAAAGATACTGTGGGTTCATTATTTTGATTTTGTATGCTTGGCTGAGCATCTATAAGATTTTCACCACTCATAACGATTCTTTTACTTACAAATAATTTTTCCCCATTTTCAGAAATAAGTTCTTCAGAACCAAATTCATCATTGTCTGAAACCAATCTAAAATTTAATTGTGCAGTTTGTCCTAAAAGAGATTTTATTCTCTCTGGATCCTTTAGACCTGGTAGTTCAACTAAAATTCTTTTTTCACCTCTCTGAAGAATAGTTGGTTCTTTAGTTCCAACATCATCAATTCTGCGCCTTACAATTTCAATTGATTGTTTAAGTGCTGAATTATTTATAGTCAATAATCCAAACTTCGAGAAACTAATTTCGATCTGGTTATTGTTAATCTTTTTATAATCCAACTCAAATGCTCTATAATTATCTAAATAAGGATTTATTGCATTATCTTTTTTTGAAAAAAATAACAATTCAAATTTCTCAAAGTCATCTATCATTAAATATAGATTTTGATTATTTATTTTAAAGTTTTGATAATCTAAATTATTGTCTTTTAGTAGCTTCTTTAATGGTATAACTTTAGATTGAATTTTTTCTTGAACCAAATTATCGGCATTTATTTCTAATAGAAGATATGATCCTCCTTGAAGATCTAAACCTAAATTTATTTTTTTTTCTATTATTTTTATTTCTTGAAAGTTTAAAATTGAAAAAAAGCCAACAAATAAAAAAATAATATAAATTATCAATACATTTATTTTTGAAAAATTTAACACGAAAAAGAATTATTTTTTTACTTCTTCTTTTTTAAGTAAGCTAGTAATTGTTGATCTAATAATTTGAACTTTTGTATTTTCACCAATAATCACTTCAATCCGGTCGTCCTCCATGACCCGGTCAACTATACCAATTATGCCGCCAGAGGTTATAACTTCGTCACCTCTTTTTAGTGAATCAACCATAATTTTGTGATCTTTTACTCTTTTTTGCTGAGGTCTAATAAGAAAAAAGTAAAAAATAACGAATATTAGAATTAATGGAATAAACTGTGCAAAACCTTGACCGCTCATGTTGAGAGAAATATATGAAAAGATCTAGTTTAACAAGTAAATTTTAACTAGATTTTGTCTTGGTTATTCATGTACTTTTTTAGAATTGGCGGAATATTTACAGACCCGTCCTCATTTTGATTATTCTCCAACAAGGCTATCATCAATCTTCCTACAGCTAGTCCTGAACCGTTTAACGTTCCAAGAAAATCAGATCCTTTTTCTGATTTAAATTTTGCACCCATTCTTCTGGATTGAAAAGACCCGCAAGATGAGCAGCTTGAAATTTCCCTGTATTTATTTTCAGACGGAATCCAAGCCTCGATATCATATGTTTTTTCAGCACTAAAGCCCATATCTCCAGATGATAAAAGAATAACTTGATACGGAATTTCGAGCTTTTTTAGTATTTTTTCTGCACAATTCAACATCCTATTAAGTTCATCATTACATTTTTCCGGCTCGATAATGGTCACAAGTTCAACTTTATAAAATTGGTGTTGTCTAATCATACCTTTTGTATCTTTTCCATAACTTCCAGCCTCTTTTCTAAAACAAGGTGTAGATGCAACAAACCTTTTCGGTAATTTACTCTTTTCAATAGTTGATTTTCTTACAAGATTTGTGAGCACCACTTCTGCTGTTGGTATCAGGAACTTTCTTTGATCTGTATTATCAAATTTAATTTCAAATTGATCGTCTTCAAATTTTGGTAATTGACCAGTTCCAAACATGACTTCCTCATTTACTATTAAAGGCGGTGAGATCTCAACATAATTAAATTCATTTACATGTGTATCAAGCATAAAATTAATTAATGCTCTTTCTAGTAAGGCATAATTTTCTTTTAAAATAACAAATCTTGATCCTGATAATTTTGTCGATGTTTCAAAATCAATGTTACTATTTTTAGAACCTAGTTCAACGTGAGATTTTATCTTGAAAGAAAATTTTTTAATAATACCCTCTTTTTTAATTAGTTTGTTGGACTCTTGGTCCTTTCCAATTGGTACATCATCTAACGCAATATTAGGGAGCGAGTGAATTATCAAATTTAATTCATTCTGACTTTCAAATTGCTTTTTTGATAATATTTCAATTTCATTAGATATTTTTTTCGATTTTTCAAAATTGGATTTATCTTTTGATTTAGATATAGATTTTTTTTCTTGTTCTAGTTTTTCTTTTTTATTTATTAACTCTCTATTAATAGTGTCTTTTCTAATAAATTCTTCCGTATCAAAATTAACATTTCTATCTGATAGTTTTTTTTTAAAAGTTTCTAAATTATTTCTTAAATCTTTAATGTTATGCATCTTCTAAATTATCACGTTTGGCTTTTTTTTCTGTGAATCTTACAGTTATTATAGACAACTCATAGAGCAATAAAAGTGGAATTGCTAGACCAACTTGAGTTATTGGATCTGGGGGAGTTAGAATAGCAGCAATAGTAAAAATGATTACTATTATATATCTCCTTGATTTTTTTAAATATTCCGAATTAACAACTCCAATTCTTGCTAAAAGATTCAATAATATTGGTAGCTGAAAACTTATTCCAAAGGCAAAGATTAATCTCATTATCAGAGATAAATACTCGTTTACTTTAGCTTCTAATTGAATAGGTAAACTTGTATTTGAACCCATTGTTTCAAAAGATAAAAAAAACTTAATAGCTAATGGCATAACTAAGTAATAAACTAGCATACCTCCGAATAAAAAAAGTATTGGAGTAGACACTAAATAAGGTAATAAAGCTTTCTTTTCATTTTTGTATAATCCTGGAGCTATAAATTTATAAATTTGTATAAGTAGAACTGGACTACCTAAAAAAACAGCAGAAAAAAAAGCAACTTTTAAATAAGTAATAAAAGTTTCATGTAGTGCAGTAAAAATAAGTCGTCTAGATGTTGGGTCATCTTTAACTGCCTCTGCATATGGGTTAACTAAAAATGCATATATATATTCTGCAAATGTATAAGAGATTATAAAAATAATCAGAATAAATATTATAGATTTAATTAACCTAGATCGAAGCTCTATAAAATGACTTGTGAAAGAATTATTCTGGCTCATTTTTTCTTTCTTTATTTTTCTTTTTTGGATTGGTTATATTTTTTTCAATATCGATTTCTTCTGTGACTGAAGTAACTTCTCTCTGAAAACTACTTAAGGTATTTTTTAATTTTCCAAAAAAAGAGCCAATTTTTTTTAGAGCTATTGGAAATTCTTTTGGGCCTAAAACTAATATTGCAATTATAACGACTGTTAAAATCTCTAACCAACCAATTTGAGGCATATTAGCTTATTTATTTTCAGAATTTGTGTCTGAGTCTTTTTCTGAATTGTCGTTTCCAGCGGATGGGTCATCAGACATACCTTTTTTAAAACTTTTAATTCCTTTAGCGAGATCTCCCATAATACTAGAAATTTTTCCTTTTCCAAAAAGGATTACAACTAAAACTGCTATTATAATTATACCTGTCCAACCAATATTTCCCATATAAAAATTATATACAATAAATCTTCTTAAATATATATGTTTATTTTTCTTCTTCTGGAGCTTTTTTTATAGCTTCATCAATATCTTCATAAATATTGTTTTTTTCTTTAAGTGATTGTTCTTTAAAAAATTTACCTGTTCCAAATATTGACCTATCAATGGTTGATGTATCGATCAACCCTGCTGAGCCAAGTTCGTCTATTGTAGGTAAATCAGAAAGTTTTTGGATATTAAAATGATTTAAAAAGTTTTCAGTTGTAGCATACTGTATTGGTTTACCTGGTACATCTTTTCTACCAGCTGGTCTTACCCAGTTCAACTCTAGCAATATATCTAACGTATTAGAAGCAAAAGAAACACCCCTTATCTCCTCGATTTCAGATCTAGTAACGGGCTGATGATAAACAATAATAGCTAATGTTTCTACAGTTGCCTTTGACAATTTTTTTTGTGTAGATTTTTGAAGTGCCATTAATTTAGATAAATCTTCAGCTGTTCTAAAAGACCATTTATTTTTTATACAAACTAAATTAATACCACGATTTTTATATATTTCTTTTAAGTTATCTAAAATTTTTTTTATATCAGTGTTTGTTTGAATTCTTTTTTCTATTGTCTCAATATCAAGTGGTTCAGAAGCAGCGAACAAGATAGCTTCTATTTGTCTTTCTAATTTTGAGGGTGATGACGGGAAATGAATTATATTATCTTTTTTTTTACTAGACATTTTATATCCTTTTAATCATTAACTTTTCAAATATTTTACTTTGCGAAACTTTAATTATTCCTTCTTTAGTTAGTTCTAGACTTGCGGCAAAAATACCTGCTATACCAGTTCTTTTCATTTCATTTTTTAAATAAAATTTTGGGATTAATTCGTTGATGTTTTTCCAATCTTTAATTTTATCCAAATTATCTCTAAGTTGTTTTATTCCTTCTTCTGTTGTTAAAACTGGCAACCTTGGAATGCTAATACTTTGAAAAGTTTTCTGCATTTGAATTCCTGCGTAACTTTTTAGAAGTTCGTATAATGACAACTCATATATTGGAGTGTTGATTGATCTTATTCCACCCTTCATGCCTCTTGTAAATATATGAACACCTAGTCTTTTTTTTTTTAACATTTGATCTGATAATATTCTTATGAGCTCAAGTTTTTTTAATTGTAATTTTAATTTTTCAGCAACCTCTAGTGCTTTAAAATCATCCTCTTCATCTTCAGGTAATAAAAGTTTAGATTTTAAGTAGGCTAGCCAAGTTGCCATAAGTAAAAATTCTGAAGCTGTTTCTAAATTAAGATTTTCATTTTTTTTAATATATTCCAAAAATTGATCGGCTAATTCTGTAATAGAGATTTCGGCTAAATTAACTTTTTGTGACTTTGCTAAATTTAATAGAACTTCAAGTGGTCCACTGTAATTAGGAATATTTATTGATATTTGATTTGATTCCATTAATAATTTTACCTTAAAATTTTGAAAATTTCTGATGTTTTTTTTGCAGTAAATTTATCAACATATGGAACAGATTTGATCAATTTAAAGTTGTCTTTAGTATTTCCTCTGCAATAAAGAACTAAATTACAACCTGCTTCTAGAGCTTTTCTTGCATTAGTTACTAAGTCATATTTCAAAGCTTTCATTGAAATATCATCTGACATTAAGATACCTTTAAAACCAATTTTTTTTCTAATAATTTGACTTATGATTATTTTTGAAAATGTAGAAACATTTTTAGCATCAATTTTTGAATAAAGAATATGCCCTGTCATTGCTAATCTTGCTGAATTAAGTTTAAAAGGAAAAAAATCAATAAGATTCAAATTTTTTTCACTTAAATTTACCTTAGGTAAAAAAATATGACTATCTTGAGTAGCGCATCCGTGCCCAGGAATATGTTTTATTACAGAAATGATTTTATGCTTTTGACACTCACGAACTGTAATATCGCCTAAAATTTTAACTATTTCTTTATTATTTGAAAAACTTCTTAAACCAATAATTTTACTAGTATTCTTTCTTAATACATCTAAGACAGGTATAGTATTAATATTCACACCAATAATCTTGAGTAAATTACATAGAGATTTTAAATAGTTTTTATAAATAAATATTGCAGATTTCTTATCTTTCTCGAAAACTTTCCCAAAATTATAAGCATTCAAATGATGATTAAAAATATTTTTTAATCTTGAAACTTTCGAGCCTTCTTCATCAATTAAAATTGGAAAATCTTTACTTTTAGAAAATTTTCTAATTTGATGAATCAGTCTTTGTGTTTGTTTTAATGAATAA
>QBVU01000008.1 GCA_003284275.1 Pelagibacteraceae bacterium AG-313-A04
ACGAAAAGGTAATCTATAAAATTGCAAAAGCTGCAAAAGTAGAGATATTAAATGTAGCTTCACATAAATTTGAGCCTCAAGGTTTTACCTTAGTCGCATTATTATCAGAAAGTCATTTTAGTTTTCATACTTTTCCAGAACGAGGTGTAATTAGTTTTGATTTCTTTACTTGTGGTAAAATAAATCCAAAAGTTGCTTTAAAGATTTTAAGAAATGAGATTGATCATAAAAGAGTGATCACCAATGCTTTTGATAGAAGTAGCATTGGTCTTTATGACGATATTTATAGCACTCCGGGTCAAAAAAAATATTATTTGGTTAAAGAAGTATTAGAAAAATTTACATCAAAAGTAGGTCAATTCGTTGAAGTTATGGATCTGGAAGAGTTTGGTCATGCTTTATTTATTGATCATGAAATTCAAGTTGCAGAAAAAGATGAAAAAATTTACAGTTCGAATTTCTTTAAATCTAGTTACGATCTAAGCAAAAAAAATAATAATGTAGCAATAATTGGAGGAGGGGACGGCGGTGTAGCCAGGGCTTGTTTAGAAAATAATTCAGGCTACATAGATTGGTTTGAATTAGATCCAGAGATTGTTGAAGCTTGTTACCGCCATTTACCGAAAGTTTGTTCCAAAGTAAAAAAAAGCAATAAGATCAAAACTTTTTGGGGAGACGCTTTTAAAAGTATAAAAGAAATAGAAGACTCTAAATATGACAAAATATTTGTAGATCTTAATGATGATCAATACTGTATCGACCTAGCCAGAAAAAACATGAAAGGCTTGAAAAGAATTCTAAAAAAGGGTGGAATAATTACAGCACAAGTTGGAAGCAATGACAAGAAACCAAAACAAGTAGATAATTGGTGTAAAGTTTTATCTAAAAGCTTTGGAAATGTCAGATTATCAGGAGCTTACATCCCAAGTTTTGACTGTAACTGGAATTTTGCTTCATCTATAATGAAGTGATGTTTCGGGTTTCTTGCATTCAATTAAGATCAAATAATAATATTTTACAAAATTTAAAAAAAACAGAAAAGCTTATTTCTAAAGCTGTAAAACAAAAAACTGATTTTATTTTAACTCCTGAGATTTCCTCTATTTTTTCTTTAAATAAAAAGCAATTGCTGAAAATTAGTAAACCCATGAAAGATGATATTTATTTAAACGGAATAAAAAAATTGGCTAAAAAACATAAAAAATGGATTTTAATTGGTTCGTTAATTACAAAAGTTACAAAAAAAAAATTAGCTAATAGATCTGTGCTTGTAGATAAAACTGGAAAGATTAAAACTTTTTATGACAAAATCCACATGTATGATGTTGTTTTGAGCAAAAAAGAAAAATACTTTGAGTCAAAAACATTTAGTCCTGGAAAAAAGATTAAAACTTTTAACCTTCCATGGGGAAAACTTGGTTTATCTATTTGTTATGATTTGAGATTTCCTAATATGTACAGAAAATTGTCTAAAGCTGGATCAGACTATATTTCTATTCCTTCAGCTTTCACAGAAACAACTGGAAAAAGACATTGGCACACTTTATTAAAAGCAAGAGCTATAGAAAATTTTTGTTATATTTTTGCACCAGCCCAGGGCGGTATACATTATAATGGTAGAAAAACTTTCGGTCACTCAATGATTGTCTCTCCAGATGGAAAAATATTAAAGGAGCTCAAAAAGTCTGAAGGTGTGATAACGGTATCAATAGATACAAAACTCCCAAAAAAGTTAAGATCTATAATTCCTAGTTTAAAATCTGATTAGTTATTCGTAAGATTTTACTTCTTTAATATTTGAACCTAGTGCAATATTAATTGCTAATTTAATTTTTGCTCTCTCATCATTAAATTTATAAACATTTCTTGCAAGTTCAACAAACCGTTCACCAAAATCTTTATTTTTTTCTGCTTTTCTTTTACCATCTTCTATATCCCATAGTTTGAGATTTATAGCCTTCAAATCATTTATATGTTTTGAGATATTATCTTGGTAAGGAATAAATTTTTTTACTGTTTCCTGTAAAGATTTAAGCTCCTTTTCAATGGCAACTAATTTTTCTTTGTTAGATATTTTTACTTTTTTGATCTCTAAAATTGTTATCTTATCAAATAATTCACCTGCCGAAATCTCTGCCAATATTTTGTCTAATTTATTGATCATAAATATATTTGACTATATCATCCTTTAATTATACTCGGAATTAATAATGTCAAATATATTAATAATTAAGCACGGTTCTTTAGGAGACATAATACAAGCTAATGGAGCGATGAAAGATATCAAAAAATTTTACCCTAATAGAAAAGTTTTTTTACTTACAACCCAACCTTATTCTTTATTTATGTCTGAGTGCCCATATTTAGATGGTGTATTGATTGATAAAAGATTGCCGAGATGGAATTTATTTTACTTAAAAAATTTAAAAAATACTTTAGCTAAATATCATTTTAGTAAAGTATTTGATTTACAAAACTCAGGCAGGACAAAATTCTATAAACGATTCATAATAAATAAAGACACTGAATGGTCATCAACAGAAACAGCTTTAGAACCAGGTCAAAAAAAAAATGATTTTGACAAAGAGCCCGTTCTTGAAAGAATGGAACTTCAACTTAAAAAAAGTGGTATTGAAACCGAATTTACAAAGAATATCGATTTAAGCTGGGCAACAGAAAATATTTCTCACTTGGTTAAACAATATACAAATAGAGAGTACATTCTTTTATTTCCTTTCTGTTCACCTAAGTTAAAAAATAAAAAATGGCCTCATTACAAAGAGTTGATTCAAAGATTGAAACAAGATTTCAAAAATAAGTATTCAGTTTTTCTAGCTCCAGGTCCTAATGAGGTTGAGGAAGCTATAAAGTTAAATGCAAAAGTAATTTTAGAAAAAAATCAATCTGTTAATATAAAGACTTTAGTGTCTTTGATACATGGCGCAAAACTTATTATTGCAAATGATACAGGTCCAGCACATATCGCTTCTCACTTAGATAAAAAGGGATTAGTTTTATTTGGTAGTCATACTACAGCTAAAAAAGTAAGTATTGAAAACTTTAATTTCAAAGCAATTTCAGTAAAAAATTTAAAAGATCTAAATGTTGAAACAGTAATTAGTGAAGCAAGATCTAAATTAAACTAATATATTTCTTAATTATTTTATTCCAACTAAACTCTTTAGAAAATTCTAGAGCATTAGCTCCTAATTCTAAATAATGGCCGTTTGACAAAGTTTTTAAAAGAGTATCATAAATTGCATTAAGATCATTTCCATTACATAGATAACCAGTTTTTCCACTTTTAATAGCATCTCCCTCTCCTCCGTAAATTCCACCAATAGATGGCTTCCCATAAGAAGCTGCTTCAATATAGCTTATACCAAAACCTTCAACTGATTTTTTATAAACAACAGAGGGCATAATAAATATATCTGAATGTTCAAGCAGAGCCACTTTTTCTTCTTCAGAAGACTTAAATATAAATTCAACATTATTTTCTAATCCAAGTGCTTTCCTAAGTTTTAAAAGATTATTTCCTTCATCTCCGTCACCGATAGATACATATTTTAAACTAGGAAATTTGGGTAATAGATTTTTTACAGTCATCATAACATTGTGATGACTTTTTCGTCCATCTAATCTTGAAATAGTAATTAACTTTGGAGAAGCACCACTAAAAATTTTTCTTGCATATTCTTTTACCTCATCATTTATTTGAATGGGATAATTACAACCAGGATTAATAACAATTATATCTTTTGCTCCTAATTTTAATGCAAGTTCTTTTGTAAATCTAGAGTTTGCTATGACGTAGTCAGCTTTACTTAATGATTTTAGAACCCTTTTATTCAATGATGAGCCTGCTGGATGATTTATCTCTTTTGAGTGAATTAAACAAAATGATTTTGTCTTTTTTAATACACTTGTTTCAATATTTTCAATACTTTTCCAATGATCAAAAAAAGCCGCCCTAATTTCTTTAGAGTTTATAAACTCTTTTATACGATTAGCTTTTCTATATTTTCTAAATAATTTAAAACCAGAAATTCTCTCAATATCTAATTTAGAATTTTGATCATATTGCTCTGTATTTTCAAAACTTTCAGCAAAAACTTTAACTGGACCATGATTTAATAAAGCATTCGCCAATCCTTCCATTAAGTTTTGTATTCCACCTATTTCGGGGGGGAAGTTTCTTGTAGCGACCAAGAACATTAATTAAACCACTTTATATTACAGCCCATACTTGGAATTTGTTTTTCAGGCCCTTTGTTTGTCTTAGCAACCATCTTCATAGCTACTTTTAAATCACTATCTCCATTATTTATAGGTTTTAATTCTTTTAATTCTCTAAATCTACCTCTGTATTGAAGTTCTAAATTTTTATTGTATCCAAAAAAATCTGGTGTACAGACAGCTCCATATTTTTTAGCAATTTCTTGAGTTTCATCAAATAGATAATTTATCTCATCAAAATTATTATTTTCAGCAAATTTGATCATATTATCAAATGAGTCTTCTGGATAATTTTTTGTATCATTTGACATAATTGCTACAGAATTTATTCCTTCTTTTTTTAAATCATTACAATCTTTTGCCAGATCTTTAATAATAGCTTTCACGTAAGGACAATGATTACAAATAAACATTATTAATGTGGCGTTTTCACCTCTAACATCGTTTAATGCAACTAATTTATTATTTATTGATTTTAATTCAAAATCCTCAGCTTTTGATCCAAAATCACAAACCGGGGTTTTAGTTAAGGCCATAATGTATTATAAATTATTTAATAATACATTACAGCAATATTATGATTTACGATTTTGAAGGACATACACCGAAAATAGATCAAGGTAGTTGGATTGCACCAAATGCAGTAATAATCGGTAGAGTAGAATTAAAAAAAAATTCCAACGTTTGGTTTAACACAACATTAAGAGGTGATCTTGAACCAATTATAATTGGAGAGAATTCTAATATTCAAGATGGAAGTGTTATTCATACGGACCCTGGCTGCCCAACAATAGTTGGTAAAGGAGTAACAGTAGGACATATGGTAATGCTTCATGGATGTGAAATAGCTGATGATTGCTTAATTGGAATAGGTTCAACAATATTAAATAAAACTAAAATTGGAAAAAACTGTATCATTGGAGCCAACGCACTTGTTACAGAAAATAAAGTTATACCTGAGAGATCTTTAGTCCTTGGTAGCCCTGGTAAAGTTGTAAGACAAGTAACCGATGAAGAAATAGAACACATTAAAGAAAATGCTAGAGACTATGTTGAAAATTTTAAAAAATATAAGAAATAGTTTTTTTTTATTACTTATTTTTTTATCATCTTATTCAAATTTGGATGCAAAAAACAGTAAAGATGTTTCTAACACAGAGGTTAAAAAAAAAACTATTTCACACAAAAAAAGTTACTCTTTAAGTTTGGTTAAAAGTAAGGATGGTCATCCTGTAAGATCAGGAAAAAAATCTTATAGATTCGAAGTAAGATTAGGTGATTGTGGCAAAGATAGTGGCCATGATGATTGTAAAAAAGACAGACAAAGAACTGAACTCCAATTTAAAAAACATCAAAAGGGTAAAAAAGATCATTGGTATTCTGCATCAATTTATTTACCTAAAGATTATAAATCTGTAGCCCCAGTCAGAACTACTTTTGCCCAACTATACGAAAAAGGGTGGAAACCTATACTTATGATAACAGACAGAAGCGGAGAATGGTTAGAGGTGGGAAGAATGTGGAGTGGCGAATATGTTGAGATGAAAAAGGCATTGAAGATAAATGACATGAAAGGTCAGTGGGTAGATATTTTAATCAATGCTAGATATTCAAGAGAGGATGATGGGTTCATGAAAGTATGGGTAAACAATAAACTAATAATGAATGCTGAAAATATAAAAAATATTACACCTTATACTAAAAGAGGAGTGGGCTTAGATTTTGGAATATATCAAACTTTTGTAAGTGGATGGAAAAGACAACATGGTGATAAACCTTATCCAAATATGATTGTTTATTTTGATGAAGTAAATTTAGGTTCGTCAAAAGAAAAAGTAACTAAAAATCTTAAGAATTAATCAAAAATATTTAATCCCATAACCAAGCAGCACCACGAACACCACTTGAGTCACCATGTTTGTTCTTTAGAATTTTTGTTCTTACTTTATCTGCAAATGTATATTTAGGAATTATATTTGGTAGGTTTTTATATAATCTTTCTGTATTAGACATTCCCCCACCTAAAACAATTGCTTCAGGATCAAAAATTCCAATCATCACAGCTATTAATCTTGCAAATCTATCTTCATAAAGTTCAAACTCTTTATTAGCTTTGGGATCTCCTTTTTTATCTAGAGAAACAATTTCAGGAGCTTTGTAATTAGTATTATGTTTGATATTAAAATTCTTTGTGAACCCTGCGCCAGATATAAATTGTTCAGCACATAAAGGTCTACCACAAGTGGGTAAAGTACATTTTATTTTTGAGTTTATTTCTTCTTTAGTCGGGTAGGGTAATGGTTGATGCCCCCAATCACCAGCTACTTGATTTGCGCCCTCAATAATTTCTTTTTTATAAGACAATCCACTCCCAAAGCCTGTTCCAATTATTATACCGAATACACTTTTAAAATCTTTTCCCGCTCCATCGATAGCTTCAGATAGAGTAAAACAGTTAGCGTCATTCATTATTTTAACTTCACAATTAATATTTTTTTCCAAATCTTTTTTAAAGTGTTTATTATTTAGCCAGTCAGAATTAGCGTTATGAACTAACCCTGTTTCTTTTGAAGAATAACCTGGTATAGCAATACCAACCGTAGCTTCATTGCTAGACGCTTTTTTAAAATCCTCTACGAATTTTTTTACTGTTGAAATTCCAGAATCATAATTTCTATCATACTCTGATCTTTCTCTTTTAATTTCATTGCCTTTGTCATTCATTAATATGGCTTCGATTTTAGTACCGCCATAATCAATTCCAATTTTAAATTTATCTTTCATATTTAAGGGACTAACCAATTCTTTTTATTATTTTGTAAATCAAACAAAGCTCTTCTATGACCTTTAGCTGCCAGATAAAGCCACTCAATACTTTCAATATTACATTTAATTACACAAAAATTTTTATAACCAGCTTCACTTTCTTCCTTTGTAAAATCAAAATTATCGAACTTATTATCTAAACCTGATGTTGGTTTATCTGACTTGGTTCCTGGCCCATTAGTGACTAGATAACATTTTCTGCTAATATGACCTGTTTTTTCCCAAGACTCTTTTGTAATTTCGTTATCATGATTAATAGTACATTTAGCTTTAATTCTAAGCTGTATTTTTTCTTCTTTGCCATAAAATAAAATTGAGCAATTAGGATTTTTTTTGATCTTCTCTATCTTTGATGACCTGATATCACTATGGTATTGAATAAAATTATTTTGCTGATCAGCTTTTCTTAATACTACGACTCTTCCATCTAAATCTTTATCGTTTCCGCATATAAAAACTGGAGTTCTAAATTCTGAGGATCTATTTTTGACTGCATCTGTTAAAAGAGACCAAATTTTTTTTTCAATTTCTGTGAAATCTTCGTAGTAACTTACACTTTCTTGTGACACGATTTATTTTCTAAATCTTTTGATCAAGCTAGAAGTGTCCCATCTTTGGCCACCCATCTTCTGAACTTCACCATAGTATTCATCAATTATCTTTGTGATTGGAAGGGGAGAATTATTTTTCCTTGCTTCATCCATTGCTATTTTTAGATCTTTCCTCATCCAATCAACTGCAAAACCATAATCAAACTTGTCTTCGATCATCGTTTTATGTCTGTTTTCCATTTGCCACGATTGAGCAGCTCCTTTTGAAATCACTTCAATGACATCATGCATATTTAACCCTGCATTCATCCCAAAATTAATTGCCTCTGATAATCCTTGAACTAATCCTGCAATACAAATTTGATTAACCATTTTAGTTAATTGACCGCTGCCAGAGGGTCCAAGTAATTTTATTTTTTTACTATAACAATCAATTACGGGCTCTGCTTTTTTAAATGGAGTTTCATCACCACCAACCATAACTGTTAAAATTCCACCCTCTGCACCAGCTTGTCCTCCAGATATAGGAGCGTCCAAGAAATCAAAACCTTTTGTTTTTGCCTCTTTATATAATTCTCTAGCGATGTTAGCTGAGGCGGTTGTGTTATCTACATAAATCGAACCTTTTTTTGCAGTCTTAAATAGTCCTTTATCTCCTAAAGTAACCTCTCTTAAGTCATTATCATTTCCAACACATGTAAAAATAAAGTCACTGTCTTTAGCGGCATCCATAGGAGTATCAGCAACATCACCTTTGTATTCCTTTGCCCATTTTTCAGCTTTAGCTTTTGTACGATTATAAACAGTTACAATGTGACCTGCTTTTGATATATAACCAGCCATGGGATAGCCCATGACACCGAGACCTATGAAAGAAACTTTACAACTCATTAATGATTAACCTTTCGTTAAATAAAAAAGTAATTATTTTTGGTTTTATATTTACATTTTTTTCTAGTTTTGGACAGAGCTTTTTTTTAGGCTTGTTTAACGCACCAATAAGAAATGAATTAGGTATTACTCATGGGCAATTTGGGACCATCTATGCATCTGCAACAATTTTTTCAAGTTTACTTCTTATTTGGGTTGGAAAAAAAATTGATGATTATCAAATTTTAAATTATTCATTTTTTGTAGTTATGTTGTTATTTGTTTCATCTTTATTTTTTTCTTTTATTAATAGTGTTTATTTTTTAGCTATTGGAATTTTTTTGATGCGCTTTTCTGGGCAAGGTTTAATGAGTCATACATCTACCACAACAATTTCTAGATTTTTTGAAAGATCTAGAGGAAAAGCTCTGAGTACAATTTGGTTTGGTTTATCAACTGCGGAATTTATTTTACCTGTTCTTATAACTTATTTTTTTATTATTTATTCGTGGAGGACTGTGTGGCAAGGAATTGCGATTTTAATAATTTTATTTTTGCCTCTTATAATTTTAAATACAGTTAAATCTATAAAACTAGACTCAAGAGAAACAGATCGAAATCCTACCAAAAAAAATCTTAAAATTAAAAGTTGGAGACGTAGAGATGTTTTGAGAGATTACAGATTTTATATCGTATCCTTAAATATGCTTGCGATGCCATGGATTGCTACAGGCATTTTTGTTTATCAATCTTTTATCTCTGACTCGAAAATGTGGGCTGTTTATACAATTCCAAAAGCATTTATGGTTTATTCAATAACTTCTATAGTTACTTTATTTGTTTCAGGTTTCCTAGTAGATAAGTTTACAGGAAGAAAACTTATTCTTTACATGAACCTGCCACTATTATTCGCCATGATCACACTATTCAATTTTAATCATGAAATATTTGCATATGTATTCCTTGGTTTGATAGGAGTATCTAACGGCTTAGCAAACATTCTGGGCTCTTCTACTTGGGCAGAGATATATGGAGTTAAGTATATTGGAAGTATAAAAGCTTTAACAACAGCATTTATGGTTTTTTCAACTGCTTTTGGCACTGCAGTTTTTGGCCTGCTGATTGACAAAGGATTTACTGTTGAAAATATTGCTTTTGTGGGTGCTGCTTATATCGTCGTTTCATTAACTTTATTAACTTTAATCAGAAAAAGAATAGAGCCTGTAAGAAACACAATTTAAGCTTGATTTATCGGGTTTTATTGAATAAATAACTTTCATCATGGCTAGAATTACAGTTGAGGATTGCTTGGAAAAAGTTGATAATCAATACGATTTAGTCCTCCTAGCAAAAGAGAGGACCGTTCAACTCAATGCCGGATCACCAATGCAAGTTGAGGAGGACAATGATAAGAGAACAATAATTTCACTAAGAGAAATCGGAGATGGAAAAATTGACGTAAAAGAGATTGAAACTAGTGCCATCAAAAGACTTAGAAAAGAGCCAGATGAACTAGAAGAGCAGGAAGAAACAGAAGAAGAAACAAATGATGACTTTGAAAATTTATATAAAGGTCAAGTTTCAAAAAGCGGTGTTGCCATCCTTCCTTCTAAAAGAACAAGAAGGATTCCAGAGGTTAAAAAACCAAGTTTAGCAGACGAAGCTCTTTCAGAGCTAAAAGCAGAGCAGCCAGAAATTAAAGAAGAAAACTTAGATAAAGAAGAAGCTCCACTTGAGTTAAGCGAGGAAGCTCCAGTAGAAGAAAATAAATCAGAATAAATTATGAAAAAAACTGTTTCAGTTGCACCAATGATGGATTGCACTGATAAACATGAAATATATTTTCTAAGTCTTATTAGTAAGAATATTCATTTATACTCAGAAATGATTGTAGCTAACGCAATCATAAAAGGAGACAGGAATAAATTACTATCATTTAAAAAAATTTCTAATCCTGTTACTTTACAAGTTGGAGGTTCAAATCCCGATGAACTTGCCGAGGCTTGCAAAATTTCAGAAGATTATGGCTATAAGGAAATTAATCTAAATTTAGGTTGTCCTAGCAAAAAAGTTCAAAAAAATAAATTCGGTGCGTGTTTAATGCAAGAACCCAATCTTGTAGCCAAATGTATTGAGATGATGTCTAAGGCTACAAAGCTGCCAGTAACTATTAAAACAAGAATTGGTTACAATGATGTTGAAAATTTTGAGTTTTTAAAATCTTTTATTCAAACTACTAAAGACGCTGGATCAAAAAAGTTTATTATCCATGCAAGAAAAGCTTTACTAAAAAAATTAAGCCCTAAAGAAAATTTAAATATTCCACCGCTTAAATATGAATTTGTTTATCAATTAAAGGAGCATTTTAAAAATGATGAAATAATTATTAACGGTGGAATTAAGTCTACTGAGGATATTAAAAATCATTTTTTAAAAGTAGATGGCGCTATGATTGGAAGAGCTATCTATCATTCACCTTATTTTCTAGCTGATATAGAAAAAGATATTTTCAATAATAAAAATGTGCCTACTAGAAGTGAAGTCATGGAAAAATTAATTCCATATATTCAAGAGGAAACATCTAAAGGTGTGCAATTAAATCATATCATGAGACACACTGTTGGTTTATTTCACGGACAGAATGGGTCTAGAACTTGGAAACAATATCTTTCTAAAAATATGTGTATCAGAGATGCTGATCTTCAAAAAGTAAATCATATAATGGATCAGGTTAAAAAAACAAATCCTGTATCTTTGGAAAGATAAATTTGGACATTTTTTTTCAATCTGAGACTCTCTATTTAATTTTAATAATGGTCATTACAGCTATCCCTGCAGGTTTTGCTGCAGGTTTATTTGGTATTGGAGGCGGATTAATTACAGTTCCAATTTTATTTTATATTTTTGGTGCAGCTGGAATAGAGCCAGCTTATTTAATGCACTTAGCAGTAGGAACTTCATTTGGAATTATTATTCCAACATCAATTGTTTCAGTTTTAACTCATCATCAACATAAAGCAGTTGATTTTAATGTAGTGAAGGGTTACGGAGTGTTTGTAATTATTGGGGTGATACTTGGTACTATTTTGGCTGCTGGTTTAAAAACAAAACCTTTAATACTATTTTTTACAGTTGTCGTTTATATTCTAGCTTTCTATTTATTGTTTCTAAAAGAGAAAGAGTCCGATCTTTCAATCAAGATGGGTTTGCCGGCTAAAATAATCTCAGGAATTATTACTGGTTTTGTTTCAGCACCAATGGGTATAGGCGGGGCAGTAATGAATGTTCCAATCTTAAAGTTTTTTGGTTATCCAATAAATAAAGCCATAGGAAGTGCAGCTGCTATTGGTTTTATAATAGCTTTGTTCGGTACGATAGGTTTTCTTTTCTCAGGTAATTATTTAAATGCTAATTTACCTTTAAGCATTGGTTTTTTAAACATTCCAGCATTTTTAATATTCTTTCCAATAACAGCATTTATGGCAAGGTTAGGAGCAAAAGCAAGTCATAGAATTAATAAAAAAAAAATGACAAAGTATTTTGGATTATTTTTAATAATTATAGGTACTAAATTTTTATACGAGTATTTTAATCTTTAAATTTTTTGATCGTATTCGCCAATTTTTCCAGTTTCTTGTAATAATTTGTCAATAAAATCAAAAATATTTTTCTTTCTCTCGTTTGAAGTTGGGCTCTCAGTAACCACAACAAGAGAAGGTTTATTTGATGAAGCTCTAATTAAACCCCAAGATCCATCTGTTAAAGAAAATCTTACTCCGTTAACCGTTAAAACTTCCGTGATCGATTGATTATCTATTTTAATATTCTTTTTTTTAAGATCGTCAACTTTTTTAACCATCTCCTCTACCACTTTATACTTCTCTTCATCCTTGCAGAATGGAGCCATAGTTGGAGACTGATATGTTTTAGGTAAATCATTAATGATTTCACTCATCTTCTTATTGTGATTAGTTAATAAATGACAAACTTGTATCGCTGAATTTATTCCATCATCATATCCGTATCCTAAAGGTTGATTAAAAAAGAAATGACCACTTTTTTCAAATCCTGCTAAAGCCTTTTCTAAATTTACTTTTCTTTTTATATGTGAATGTCCAGTCTTCCAGTAAATCGTCTTACAATTATTTTCTAAAAGAACTTTATCTTTAGCATAAAGACCTGTTGATTTTACATCCACAACGAATTTTGAGGTTTGATGTTTAGGTGCTAAGTGTCTAGCAATTAATAATCCTATTTTATCAGAGTATATTTCATTTCCCTTATCATCAATTACTCCACATCTATCACCATCTCCATCAAAACCAAATCCGACATCAGCATTATTATCTTTTACCGCTTTAGCTATTGTATGCAACATTTCAAGATCTTCAGGGTTAGGATTATATTTTGGAAAAGACCAGTCTAGATTACAATCTAATTCTACAACCTCACAACCTATACCTCTTAAGATATCAGGCGCAAATACTCCCGCTGTTCCATTACCACAAGCAACAATGGCTTTAATTTTCTTATTGATCTTATTTTTTTTTATTAAATCATTTGAATAGACATTCTTAAAATTATCTATTTTTTTAATCGAACCCTTTCCTTTAATAAACTTCTTACTTAAAGTGATATTTTTCAGTTCACCCATTTCTTTAGGAGCATGGGTTAAACCTTTTTTGATACCCATTTTTACTCCAGTCCAACCATTTTCATTATGACTAGCCGTAACCATAGCTATAGCATCTGAGTTTAAATTAAACTGCGCAAAGTAAACAGTAGGAGATAATGATAGTCCTATATCCTCAACATTACATCCGGTTGAAGTTAAGCCATTGATAAGAGCTTTTTTTATATCTTCACTGTAGGACCTATAATCATGGCCTACTATCACTCTTGGATTTGTTTTCCTTGTATGGCTTATAATTTGAGAACCTAGTCCTTTTCCTAATTCAGTGATTCCCTCTAAATCGATGTCTTTTTCATAAAGCCATCTAGCGTCGTATTCTCTAAAACCATTTGGATTGATTTTCATTAATTATAAATACTAAAGAATAAGGACTTTTGTTATTAAATGTTTATTAACAAAACTTTCCACTTGCAAAATTATTTAAATGTTCTTATAATGTTCTATTGATTTCGATGTTATATAGTATATTAAGACTATTGTGACACAACATGTAGTTGTTTTGTTAATAAATCGAAGTAAATAAGTAAAAATATGAATAAAAACGTATCATTGGCAATAGAGAAAGCTGTCGGCAGTATAAGCCAAAAGCACCAAAATGACCTAAGAAATAATGGTCCTAAAAAACCGGATTTATTTTCTTTGTCTGGTGAAACAGAGCTATTTCAAAATGAGAGAGGCATCACAATAAAGATTGATAGATCTAGAGATGCTAATTTAACTGACTTTGGAAAAGCTACACTTAAAGACAGATACTTGGGTCAAAATGAGAGCTTCCAAGATCTATTTGCAAGGGTGGCTAGTGTCTACGCCGATGATAATTTACACGCACAAAGAATTTATAATTACATAAGCAATTTATGGTTTATGCCAGCAACACCAGTTCTATCTAACGGTGGCACTGAAAGAGGTTTGCCAATTTCGTGTTTTTTAAATGAAGCTAATGATAGCTTAGAAGGTATTACAAATCTTTGGGAAGAGAATGTCTGGCTTGCTGCAAGAGGTGGCGGTATCGGAAGTTATTGGGGCAACTTAAGATCTATCGGTGAAAAGATAGGAAAAGTTGGAAAAACATCAGGGATTATTCCATTTATTAAAGTTATGGACTCTTTAACTTTGGCTATTAGCCAAGGTTCTTTAAGAAGAGGTTCAGCAGCATGTTATTTACAAATCGACCATCCTGAAATTGAAGAGTTTATTGAGATGAGAAGACCGACAGGTGGTGATGTTAACAGAAGGTCTCTCAACTTACATCACGGTGTGTTGGTCACAGATGAATTTATGAGAGCAGTAGAGACAGGTGATCAATGGGCTTTGAGAAGTCCATACGATGGCACAGTTCAGTCTACAATACCTGCAAGAAATTTATGGATAAGACTACTAACCGCTAGAATTGAAACTGGAGAGCCTTATATTGTTTTCATTGATACAGTTAACAGACAAATTCCTCAACATCATAAGCTTGCTGGATTAAAAGTTAAAACTTCAAATCTATGTAGTGAAATTACTTTGCCCACTGGACAAGATAATGATGGAAATCAAAGAACAGCCGTCTGCTGCTTGTCATCATTGAATTTAGATACTTACGATCAATGGAAAGAAGATCCTCAATTTGTCGAGGATGTAATGAGATTCTTAGATAACGTGATGACAGATTTTATAAATAGAGCTCCAGATGAATTCGCCCATGCAAAATATTCAGCTATGCGAGAAAGAAGTGTTGGACTGGGTGTAATGGGTTTACATTCTTTCTTCCAACAAAAAAATATTCCTTTTGGTTCTGTCATGAGCAAAGTTTGGAATAAAAAGATATTTAAAAATATTCAAGAAAAAGTTGACGCTGCATCAGTGAGTCTTGCAGAAGAAAGAGGAGCTTGTCCTGACGCTGCTGAATATGGAATGAAAGAAAGATTTTCAAATAAAACTGCTATTGCTCCAACAGCATCTATATCAATTATCTGTGGTGGATCATCACCAGGAATTGAACCTATCGCTGCAAATAGTTATACGCACAAAACATTATCTGGTTCATTTAACGTAAGAAACAAATATCTTAAAAAACTTTTACAAAAATACAAAAAGGATACCGATGAAGTTTGGTCTAGCATCACAACTAACCAGGGTTCAGTATCTCACTTAGATTTTTTAAATGCTGAAGAAAAAGATACTTTTAAAACAGCATTTGAAATAGATCAAAGATGGGTTGTGGAATTAGGAGCTGATAGAACTCCTCATATTTCACAAGCTCAATCTGTAAATATATTTATACCTGCAGATATTCATAAAAAAGATTTACATGATCTTCATTTCCAAGCTTGGAAAAAAGGATTAAAAAGTCTTTATTACTGCAGATCTAAATCAATCCAAAGAGCCGAGAATGTAAATAATACATCACAAACTGATGTAACTAAGAATGTTTACTCAAACGGACAAAAATCAAATAATGAGTCAAATAACTATGAGGAGTGTTTATCATGTCAGTAGCAGAGAAAATTAAACCAGGAATAATTCAACCTAAAAAAATGGGTTTACTAGTAGAAAACCCTGTTTACAAGCCTTTCAGATACCCATGGTGTTATGACGCCTGGTTAACTCAACAAAGAATTCACTGGTTACCAGAAGAAGTACCATTAGGAGATGATGTAAGGGATTGGCAAAAAAACTTATCTATTGAGGAAAAAAATTTACTAACTCACATTTTTAGATTTTTTACTCAAGCAGATGTTGAAGTTAACAACTGTTATCTAAGACACTACACAACAGTTTTCAAACCCACTGAAGTATTGATGATGATGACTGCGTTTGCAGCTATGGAAACTGTTCATATAGCGGCTTACTCTCATTTGTTAGATACGATTGGAATGCCAGAAACAGAATACTCTGCTTTCATGAAATATAAAGAGATGAAAGATAAATATGATTATATGCAAGGTTTTGACGTTAAATCAAAACACAACATCGCGATGACAATGGCAGTGTTCTCAGCATTTACTGAAGGATTACAATTATTTGCAAGTTTTGCAATTCTTTTAAACTTTCCAAGGTTTAATAAGATGAAAGGCATGGGGCAGATTGTAACTTGGTCAGTAAGAGACGAAACTCTTCACTGCAATTCAATGATTAGGCTATTCAAAGATTTCATTAAAGAAGAACCACAGATTTGGAATGACAAGTTAAAAAATGAAATTTACGATGCTTGTAAAACAATCGTACATCACGAAGATGCTTTCATTGATTTAGCTTTTCAAATGGGATCATTAGAAGGATTAACAGCAGAGGAAGTTAAGCAGTACATTAGATTTATTGGAAATAGAAGACTTGAGCAATTAGGATTAAATCCAATTTACGATGTAAAGAAAAACCCATTAACTTGGTTAGATACAATGCTTAATGGAGTAGAGCACATGAACTTTTTTGAGGGAAGAGCAACAGAATACTCTAAAGCCTCTACAAAAGGTTCGTGGGGCGAAGTTTTTGCTTAATATTTGAGTCTTAATTACAAAAGTTATTGGAGAAAAACCGGCTTAAAAGGCAAATGGGGAAATATTTTTCTCGAAAGACTTTTAAATCATAATCCTAAAAATGTTTTAGAAATTGGCGTTTTTTGCGGCGTTACTGCAAGAAACATTTGCGATTTTTTATATAAAGCGCACGGTAACAATTTTAATTACGTTGGTATTGATTTGTTTGGCAAAGATCAAAGTGTCGAAAAAAATGAGATCGCTCCAACTTTTTTAAAAGACCAAAAGTTTTCTAACCCATTTAAAAATATCTATTACAATTATATTTTAAAAGAAAATTTAAATTCAATTGAAAGTGTTAATAAATTTTTAAATCAATATAATAAAAATATAAAGTTAATAGCAGGAGACACTAACAAAGTGCTTAATGAAATTGATCTAAAAAATATTGATTTTACCTTCTTAGATGGCGGTCATAGTTATCAAACTGTGATAAATGATCTCTCTATTTTATATGAGCATATGAAAGGTGAAAATAAAGTTGTTCTATGTGATGATTATGGAGAAGCAAGCTTTATCAAAGAGGTAAAAAGTGCTATTGATGACTTTTCAAATAATAACAATATAAAAATAAGATTAATAGAAAATAGATTTGCAGAATTAATTTTTTAAGTGACAAAAAAATTTATAATAATATTTGCTTTATGGTTATTGACCGTTTTATTAACGGCAATATGGACTTTTGAAAATCCAGAAAAGATCGAAAAGATAAAAAGTTTTTTTAAAAAGAAACAAATAATTAAAATTGAAGTTTCTGAGAGTGAAATACAAAAGTTCATAGCTAATTCATTCACTGTCGAAGCTAAAAAAGTATTAAAATTAGAGGATAAAACAGCTTTTGTAATTTACAATGGATTTAATGATAATTTTAATGAAGCAAAATTAGAAATATACACACAGACTGGAACATTAGTTAAAAACCTAGAGTCTAAAAAAATCAATCTTCCTAATTATTTTACACTACAGCGAAACGGTGGGATAAAAACTATTATTTCATTTGAAAATAAAAAAATAGCATTAATTTCTTCTAATGAAAAAAATTGTTTTTTTGCTTCGTTATTTTTGATTAACGATCAAAAAGAATTGTTCAGAAGCAAGTGCTTGCCTGAGGTAGCAAAAAATAATGACTTCAATGGTCTTGGTAGTTCAAATGTACATTTAAGTGATAAAATTTTATTTTCATTAGGTACGCCTGAAAAACATGCAAGTAAAAATAGTATGTTAGCTCAATTAGATAATTCAAAGTTTGGTAAAATTCTTGAAATAAACAAGGATGATTTACTAAACTCAATTAATTCTAATAATGAATTAAAGATAAGCATATTTTCAAAAGGGCATAGAGTTCCACAAGGTTTAACTATCTTAAGAAATAACGTATTTAATGTTGAACATGGACCAAAAGGTGGAGACGAGCTTAATAGAGTAATCAAAGGAAAAAATTATGGTTGGCCCAAAGTTTCTTATGGAACCAATTACTTAAAGGATAATGGTGGAGATGGCTCTTCATTTAAGATTAATCATGAAAAAAATAATTTTGAAGAACCTTTATTTGCCTTTGTACCTTCTGTAGGAATATCGAGTTTAAATCATTGTCCTAAAGTTTTTAAACAGTACTATAAAAAAAATTGTTTAATGGGATTATCATTATATGGAAACAATCTTAGAAAAGGTCATTCGCTAATTATTTTTTTATTAAATGAAAATTTAAACAAGGTAGAATCTGTCGAAAAAATCAAGCTAGGAAATTTAATTTTGAGACATTTCGTGACTGATGATAAAAATGTTCTATATGAGGATAAAAATGGAGACATCTATTTATCGGCTGACAAGAAGGGGATTTTTAGACTAAGTTTTAAAAACTTTAGATAGTTTTTTATTAGCAACCTTTAAACGAAGCGTACATTTCAGACAATAATTTTGTATACATTCCTTTACCTTTATCAAGAGTTGCGCCAAGAGGATCTAAAACACCTGTTTTAACTTTAGTATCTTTTGCTATTGATTTTATAATTGCAGGATTAAATTGAGGTTCTGAAAATAAACAATTAACTTTTTCGTGTTCGATAACTTCTCTAATTTCTGATAATTGCTCTGCTCCAGGTAAAACATCTGGGTTTACCGTTAAAGCTCCTAAAACTTTAATACCAAATCTGTGTTCAAAATATTGGTACGCATCATGAAATACTACAAATCTCAAATCTTTTTTAAGATCTTTTTTTATATTTTTAATTAAATTATCTAACTCAGTCTGAGCTTTTTTAGAATTAGCTTTATATTTTGAAGCATTATCAGGATCTAACTTAACAAGTTGGTTTTCAATCTCTTTAATAATTACTTTTGCATTCATTGGATCCAACCAAACATGTGGATCATGTTCTTCGTGAGCATGACCTTCATGACCGTGATTATCATGTTTTTTTTCTTTGTGACCGTGTTCTTTATGTTCATCATGCCCATGTTCTTTGTGTTCTTTTTTACCATGCCCATGATCATCATGACCTTCAAAAATATTTCTTTCTCTAAATTTTAGTTTTTTAATTCCTTTTAAATCCATAATTTCAACATTCACCGCTTCTTTACTTATACTTTTTAAAGGTTTTTCAAGAAACGTTTCCAAATCTTCTCCAACCCAAATAATGAGATTGGCCTTTTCAATCATTTTGGCGTGCGAAGGTTTCAAACTGAAATTATGCGGTGAGTTGTATCCATCAACTATAATATCTGGTTTTCCAACACCATCCATTACATAGCTCACTAGAGAATGTATTGGCTTAATTGATGCAACAACTTTAACTTCAGCTTTTGCTAAGGAATTAATGGCTAAAAACGTAAAGATAATAGTAGAAATAGTTCTAAAAGTTTTTTTCATATAATGTTATAATATAACGTTTTGTTATAATATAACAAATGTTAATGCAAGAGATATTTCATATGAATAAAGAAACATTAATTAAAGTTCAAAACGTAGGGTTGTATAAAAATGATAAGTGGCTAGTTAAAGGCGTTTCTCTCGAAGTTAAACGTGGAGAAATAGTTACTTTAATTGGACCTAATGGATCAGGAAAAACAACAACTGCAAAAATTGCTCTAGGTATTTACAAGAATATCGAAGGAAAGGTTTCAAAATTTACTGAAAAAGTTGGCTATGTCCCTCAAAAAATTTCTATAGATTGGACATTACCAATAAGAGTAATTGATTTTATGTTGCTTACACAAAATCTAAGTGACGAAGAAATAATAGATGCCTTAAAATTGACTGGAGTTGAACATTTAAAAAATAATAATTTAAGTAATTTATCTGGAGGCGAGTTTCAAAGAGTTTTAATCGCAAGAGCTATTGCAAAAAATCCTGACCTTTTAGTTTTAGATGAACCGGTTCAAGGAGTAGATTTTAAAGGTGAAATCTCTCTATACGAGTTAATAAAAGAAATCTCAGAAAAGGTTAACTGTGGAATTCTATTAATATCACATGATTTACATGTTGTAATGTCATCGACAGACTATGTGGTCTGCCTAAACGGTCACGTTTGTTGCTCTGGCACCCCTCAATCTGTAGCTAACAACAATAAATATCAAGAACTGTTTGGAGACCGTGCTTCAACAATTTTGTCTGTTTATGAACATAAACATGATCACACTCACTCACCAGACGGAACAATAAAAAGGAAACAATAAATGTTTGATGATTTTTTTATAAGAGCTTTGATTGCTGGAATTGGAATTGCATTAGTCACTGGACCTCTTGGATGTTTCATAATTTGGAGAAGATTATCTTTTTTCGGTGATACATTATCTCACTCTGCACTTCTTGGGGTAACTATAGCTTTCTTTTTTGAATTAAACATAGCATTTTTAGTTTTTTTAATTTCATCAGCGATTGCACTAATACTTTTAAAACTTCAAAAAACTACAAAACTACCTGGAGACGCATTATTAGGTTTATTAGCACATTCCTCTCTTGCAGTTGGCTTGGTTGTTATTGGTTTTCTCACTTCAATCCGTTTTGATATAATGGGACTGTTATTTGGTGACATCCTAGCAGTTAATGAAATAGATCTATTGATAATTTGGATCGGTGGAGCATTAATCTTACTCATACTTAAATTTATTTGGAAACCTTTATTTGCCTCAACAGTTAATCATGAACTTGCTGAAGCCGAGGGTATGAACCCTGATAAAGTGAATGCAATCTTTACAGTTTTATTAGCAGCGATAATTGCAATATCAATTAAAATTGTAGGGCTTTTACTGATAACAGGGATGTTAATTATGCCAGCTGCAATGGCAAGAAATGTTTCTAACAATCCAACGCAGATGATTAAGTTATCAATTATAGGCGGCTTGTTATCAGTGATTATTGGTTTATTTTCATCTTTAGAAATTAATACCCCTTCCGGACCTTCAATAATAACAGCTGCGTTATTTTTATTTTGTCTTACACTTATTAAGATCAAAAATTATTCTGAATTGAAAAAATGATATTAAATTGTTAATTTTAATTTATGGCACAAGCACAAATACTTTCTAGAAATCAGCAAATTGTTTTAGATATTATTGAAAAAGCGAAAGGTCCTTTAAAAGCTTACTCAATACTTTTTAATGTACAAAAAAAAGGAATTAACGCACCTCAACAAATTTATCGAGCTTTAGACAGGTTAATTGAAATGGGCAAAATTCATAAAATAGAAAGTAAAAATGCTTTTGTTGCTTGTAGGAGTTCAAATTGCGAAATTTCAAAAGCAACTGCATTTTCGATCTGCGAAAGTTGTGAAATGGTAGATGAAATCAGTGATATCAAACTTTCAAAATATTTATCAGGTTTTAATCATAAAAAAGGAATGAAATTTAAAAGATTTAATCTAGAATTTTTCGGTATTTGCAAAAAGTGTAAAAAAGATTAGATCACCTCAAAATATTTCTGCGACAATACTCTCTTTTCATTAAAATTTTTTATAATTTAAAATAATTATAACTAAAGGATAATTATGAAATTTCTAAAAATATTAATAACTATAGTTTTTATTTCATCATTAAATTTATCAATTAATGCAAAAGAAATAAAAATGGGTAAAGCTGATTGGGATACGGGCTATTTTCAAGCAGAAGTTTATAAAAAAGCACTAGAGAAAATGGGTTATAAAGTTACGGGCCCAACTGTTATGAAGCCCCAAGTATTTTATGTTGCGGCTGCAGCAGGGGATATGGATCTTTGGGTTAATGGTTGGTTTGGAAATCATGACTCATACGTCAAAGAGGCAATGGGTAAGGTTAAACCTGTAGGTTATGTTGCAAAAAGTGGTGGCTTGCAAGGTTACCTAATTGATAAAAAAACTGCAGATAAATTTAATATTAAATCTGTAATGGACATAAAAAACTACGCCAAAGAGTTTGACTCAAACGGCGATGGTAAAGCAGATATGGTTGCTTGTCATCCAGGATGGGGTTGCGAAAAAATTATATCAAGACATTTTGAAGAGCTTGGTCTGGGTGAATTTATTAATCCAATAAAAGCAGATTATTCAGCTGCTATGGCAGACATAATTTCAAGATATAAAAACGGTAAATCAGTATTATTTTATACTTGGACTCCTAATTGGACTGTTGGAACTTTAAAATTAGGAGAAGATGTAGTTTGGATCGAAGCTCCTTTTAGCGAAACAAAAGTTGTAAGTGTACCAAATGCAACAAAGTCAAAACTTAATATGGGATTTGGTGTAAACGACATTAGACCAGCTGCAAATGTTGATTTTTTAAAAGCTAATCCAAAAGTAGAAAAGTTTTTAAAAAAAGCATCTATACCTTTAGCAGATATTGCTGCTCAAAACTTAAAAATGAACAAGGGTGAGAAAAGCGAAAAAGCAATAAAGAAACACGCTGAAGAATGGATCAAATCAAATCAAAAAACCTTTAATAGTTGGATAAATTAAGAATAAATTAGCAAATAAGAAAATATGCGCACTAAGGTGCGCATATAAGATATATCTCACTTTTTAGTTGTATAACGGTTACATTAAAATTCTTTACATGTTAAAATTTTTCGAATTTAGGAGGAAATATGAGATATTTAAAACATCTAGTATCAATAATTGCAGCTCTTACTATTAGTAGTGCTGTAAATGCTAACGAGATCAAAATGGGTAAGGCAGACTGGGATACAGGTTATTTTCAGGCTGAGATCTATAAGGCGGCTCTTGAAAAAATGGGTTACAAAGTTTCAGGCCCAACTGTAATGAAACCTCAAGTGTTTTATGTAGCTGCAACATCAGGTGATGTTGATTTATGGGTAAACGGCTGGTTCGGTACACATGATGGTTATATATCAGAGTCTAAAGGGAAAGTTAAACCAGTTGGTTATGTAATGAAGGGTGGAGGAGCCCAAGGTTACTTAATTGATAAAAAATCAGCAGATAAATTTGGTATCAAAAGCGTAATGGATATCAAAAAACACGCCAAAGAGTTTGACTCTAATGGTGATGGAAAAGCAGATATGGTTGCTTGTCCTCCAGGCTGGGGTTGTGAAAAACAAATCACAAAACACTTTGATGAGCTTGGATTAGGCGATTTTATAAATCCAGTAAAAGCGGACTACTCAGCTTCAATGGCAGATGCAGTATCTAAATACAAAAACGGAAAATCAATTCTATTTTATACATGGACACCTAACTGGACTGTTGGTGCTTTAAAACTTGGTAAAGATGTAGTTTGGATTGAAGTTCCATACAGTAAAACTAAACCTACTAAGATCGCTAACGCGACAAAGTCTAAAGTAAATTTAGGTTTTGGTGCTGATGATATTAGACCAGCAGCGAATGTAGACTTTCTTAAAGCAAATCCAAAGGTAGAAAAGATGCTTAAAAAAGCTTCTATACCTCTTGGAGATATTGCTGCTCAGAACTTGAAGATGAACAAGGGTGAGAAAAGTGAAAAAGCTATTAAGAAACACGCAGCTGAATGGATAAAAGCTAATCAAAGTACGTTTGATAGTTGGATCAAGTAAAGGTTCAGGTTAATTTTAAATGAGTTTAAAATTAGCCCCTTCAGATTACGAAATATACATTCCAATTGGTGAATGGATAGAAGGAAATATTAAAGAGTGGCTATTTGAACAAAGGCCACTCTTTAAAAAGATTTCAGCACCAATAGACACAGTTCTTAATAGTTTAGACTCTCTTTTTAATTTTATTCCTTTTCCAATAATTCTTTTAATATTTGTTTTTTTTGCTTATAGAACTAACGGTTTAAAGTTTGCAATCTTTTCTTTTGTTAGTTTAGTTTTTATAGATCTAGTTGATCTTTGGTCTGAGAGCATGACAACATTAGCAATGATTTTCACCGCAGTATTATTTTGTATGTTAATCGGTATACCGCTAGGTATTCTTGCATCTAGAAGTAATACTTTTGAAATTATCTTACGCCCAATACTTGATATAATGCAAACAATACCAAGTTTCGTTTATTTAATACCTGTAGTTATGCTTTTTGGAGTTGGTTTAACGCCTGGTGTAGTTGCTACAATTATATTTGCTTTACCACCAATCATTCGATTAACAAATTTAGGAATAAGGCAAGTTGGTAAAGGATTTAAAGAGGCAGGATCAAGTTTAGGACTTACAAAATTTTTAATACTAATCAAAATTGAAATTCCTTTATCTTTAAAAACTATAATGGCAGGAGTTAATCAAACATTGATGCTTGCGTTGTCGATGGTGGTTATTGCAGCTCTTATAGGTGCTGGAGGACTAGGTTTAACTGTATATATCGCCCTAGGAAGACTTGATGTAGGCTCAGCAGTTATTGGTGGAACGGGAATTGTAATTTTAGCAATTATTTTAGATAGAATTACGCAAAAAATAATTAAATCACACTAACGACTTTAATTTTTTAATATGTTTTGGAGTAATTTCACAACATCCTCCAATAATGTTAGCTCCCTTACTTTTTAATTTTTTACAAATTTCAAGAAATTTTTGGGGGGTGAGGTCTTTTCTTTTTCCAAGCTGAACCTTAGGGTTATTTGAATCAGGTTTCCATCCTGGTGGAATATGTTCAAAAGCATTAATTTTAAATCCAAATGGAACTTTAAGTTTTTTTGCATCTTTCATCACCTCATTTAAATCTTCAAAAGAAACACAAGAGGCCATAATACCAATAGGTTTATGTTTTTGAACTTTTTTTGCAACAGACATAAATTTTTCACCCGAGGGTAACAATCCTTTGCTCCTAATATGGATACCGACCAAAATTTTTTTTTTGTATTTTTTAATAGCGTTTAAACCTAATGAACACTCTTTCCAGCTGCTCATTACATCTAAATAAAAGAAATCCACATATGGATTGAGATATTTTGCCTGGGATCTAAAACTTTCTTTTATAAACTTAAGATCTTTTCCAAGGTCAGCAAAATAAGTAAAATTTTGAGGTGGCAGACTTCCAGCAATCAAAACCTTTTTCTTAGACATAACCACAGCTCTTTTTGCCAATTTCCCTGCTAAAACGTTTAGGTTTTTATATTCTTTTACTAAACCATTTTCGATCAGCCTTCGTTTTCTGCTACCAAAACTATTTGTTACTATAATTTCTGCTCCGGCTTTTATAAAATCTAAATGAGTTCTGATAACTGTTTTATGATATTTTTTAATATATAAAGCTGAGGCTCCCCATAAAGTTCCATAAGGTTTAACTCCTCGATTAAGAAGTTCTTGACCCATGCCTCCGTCTAAAATTCTTGTTTTTTGAAAAAAATATTTATCCAGAAACTTCAATCCCAAAGAAAGTAGATAAAAAAACTATGATCGCGAATATTGTAAACCACATAAACCATTGAGACGCCACTTTGACCAAAGAACCTTTATCTATACCTTTCCAAGGCATAAACGTGTATGTGGCCAGAGTAACTAAAATTAAAAATAAAAGTAAATTTGTTAAAGTCATCTATCGTTGGTTTAATAGCATTACTTCTCTTACTTCAGCGCCTCTATATTTCGATAAAGGTCTAATTAATTTATTAGAAGCATGTTGTTCCATGATGTGTGCTGACCAACCAGTTATTCGCGACATTACGAAAATTGGTGTATAAAAATCAATATCTATTCCCATCATGTAATAAGTTGGACCACAAGGAAAATCTACATTAGGATATATTTTCTTTTTATCTATCATAACCTTTTCTAAAATTTCATAAATTCTCGTGTACTTTTCTTTTTTAAGAAGTTTAGCAACTTTGAACATATAGTGCTTCATAGTTGGCACTCTAGAGTCTCCAGTACGATAAACTCTGTGTCCAAATCCCATTACAACTTTCTTTTTATCTAGTGCATTTTCAATCCAAGCTTTAGCTTTTTCTGGTTTTCCTATTTCTTTCATCATATGCATTACAGCTTCATTTGCCCCACCATGTAACGGGCCCTTCAAGGAAGCTATCGCACCAGTGATTGCTCCATGTAAATCTGATAAGCTTGAAGTAATAGTTCTAGCTGTAAAAGTTGAAACATTAAAACTATGTTCTGCATATAAAATTAAAGAGATATCAAATGCTCTCACTATTTCTTTATCTGGCACTTTGTTGAACATCATTTTAAAAAAGTTTTCTGAGAAAGATAAATTTTTACTAGGAGAAATAATACTTTTGCCTTTTCTTGCTCTAAAATATGCAGCAACAGCAGTAGGAGTTTTAGCAAAAATTCTCATTGCCTTTCTCATATTTGCTTTAGGAGAATTATCTTTAGTGTCTTTATCCTCTAATGCCATCAAACTTACACAAGTTCTAATAACATCCATAGGATGAGCATTTTTTGGCATCTTTTTAATATCGTTTAATATTTGTTTTGAAAGTTTTCTCTCGGATCTTTCTTGTTTTATAAATTTTTTTAGCTGGTTTTTATTTGGAAGTTCACCATTAAGGACAAGATATGCAACTTCCTCGAAATCACATTTATCACAAAGTTCTTGAACTGTATAACCTCTGTATGTAAGCGCGCTTAACTCAGGAACTACGTGCGAAATCGTCGTTTCATCAACAACTATGCCAAGTAATCCTTTTTTAATTTCTTCACTCATTATTCATGTCCCTCTGTTGAAAAATCAGTTATTTTTTTATCTGGGGTATTGTATTTCTCATATTCTACTAACTCGTACAACCTTTTTCTAGTCTGCATTTTGTCAATAATATTGTTTTGATGACCATCATTAAATATAGATTTTAAACCCATTTCTACATTTTGCATTGCAAGACGTTGTGTGCTCACAGGATAAATTACAAGGTTATAACCTAAATTTTCTAATTGTTTTTTATCTAACAACTTAGATTTTCCAAACTCAGTCATATTAGCCAGTAAGTACCCTTTGGCTACTTTTCTAACTTTTTCAAATTCACTTTCATCTTTCATGGCTTCAGGAAAAATCATATCAGCTCCAGCATCTTCATAAGCTTTGATTCTCTCTAAAGTTTTATCTAATCCTTCAACGGAATTAGCATCTGTTCTAGCTATAATTAAAAAATTTTTATCTTTTCTTGCTTTAACAGATTCTTGAATTTTTTTTATCATTTCTTCTTTAGAAACAAGTTCTTTATTATCTAAATGGCCACACCTTTTTTCAGCCACTTGATCTTCTAAATGACAACCTGCTAAACCTTTATTTTCAAATACTTCAATTGTTTTTTTACAATTTCCAAAACCGGTATCGATATCAACAATTGTTGGAAGATCAGTAACTCTCGCTATTTGTCCACTTCTATAGCTTACCTGATCTAATGTTGTTAATCCAATGTCAGGTAAACCTAGATCATTTGACATAACACCACCTGAAACGTAAATCCCGTCAAATCCTATTTCTGCAATGAGTTTTGCACAAAGTGGATTATATGCCCCAGGAAATCTTAATAATTTTTTTGATTGTAAAGTTTTAATTAAATCTGAACGTTTTTCTGAAATTGTTTTTTTAGTAAAATGCATTCGAAAAACTTATATTAGAGCAGGGTGTAAAAATCAAAGATTATTTGAGCAGTATAAATAAACCAGTTAAAACTAATAAAACGGCTAGTAAATATTCAATAATTTTTTTTATTTTAATATCATTTATAAATATTCTTAAGCCACTCCCAAATAGTGCCCATAAGCTTATAGTTGGAAAACATATTATTGCAGCTGTAATTGTTACAAAAGCAATTCCAATAAAGATATTTTCCTCAGTAGGAAAAAATCCTGAGGCAACCGTAACGGCAATTGACCAAGCTTTAGGATTTATAAATTGAAATAAAGAAGCTTCATAAAATCTTAATGGTCTACCAGTTTCTTTTTGAACCATACTAAATGAACCAAGCATTTTCCAACCTAAATAAACTAAATAAATAAAACATAAAATTTTCATATAAAATTGAACTTGAGGGTAAAGTAAAAATAAATTTGCTAAACCAAAACAAGTTAATCCTATTTGTAAAATGTGACCTAAGGGAATACCAATTAAATGCGGCAAAGTTCTAACAAATCCAAATTTCATTCCGGAAGCAGTAAGCATTGCATTATTTGGACCTGGAGTAAAAAACATTGTAAAGTAAAACGCTGCTAATGCAGAAAATAAAGTAAAAGTAATCATAAATATTTTTCTATTATTTTTTCAAAACCAATAAAGTTATTAATTAATTCATCATGCTTAATTTCTTTTTCAGATTTTTCAGTATACCCATCTTTAACTAATACAAATGGTAAATTGGCATTATGAGCTGAATTTGCATCAACTTCACTATCACCAACCATAATTGTTTTTTTGAGATCTCCGCCTATGATTTCAACTACATCAGTTAAATGTCTAGGATCAGGTTTATTGAAAGAAAAGGTGTCACAACCCGCAACGTATTCAAAATACTTGTATAAGTCTAATTTTTTTAAAAGATCCACTGCTAATCTTTCCTGTTTATTAGTACAAACCCCCATTGAAATATTTCTATTTTTTGCCCAATTTAAAAAATCAATAGATCCCTCTAAGGGTGTACTATTTCGATCAATATTTTTTGCGTAATAATCAATAAATTCTTTAGTCATCTCCTTTTTTATTTTCTCGTCTTTTATTTCTTCTTTAAAAGATCTTTGCATCATCACCCATGCACCTTTGCCTGCCAAGGATTTGATATCTGATAACTTTTTTTCTGCATGGCCAAATTTTTTCATCACATGGTTATGAGCAGCCATTAAATCCGGTGCTGTATTGACTATTGTACCGTCTAAATCAAAAAGAATTGTATAAATTTGAGTCATTTTAAAAGTATTAAAAAGAAATATTTTGTGACTTATTTCAGATACATTATTAATGTAAAGAAATTTTTAATGAAAAGAAATAATAAATTAAACAAAGCTAACACCTATCGGCTTTCTCAAGAAGTTTTAAGAAATAAAGCTTTGACTAAAGGTGTTAATTTAATTGCTCCAGAGACAATTTTTTTATCCAAAGACACCTCATTCGGGAAAAATGTTACAGTAGAACCCTATGTTGTTTTTGGGCCTGGAGTTAAAATTGGTGACAATTCATTTATAAAGTCTTTTAGTCATATTGAAGGAACCAAAATTGAAAAAAATGTTGTTGTAGGTCCTTATGCAAGACTAAGAGAAGGAACCATTTTAAAAGCAAATACTAAAATTGGGAATTTTGTAGAAACAAAAAAATCAAATATAAATAAAAATTCTAAAGTTAATCATTTGTCCTATATTGGGGACACTTCTATAGGAAAAAATTCAAATATAGGTGCTGGAACAATAACTTGTAATTATGATGGAGTTAAAAAATCTAAAACCAAAATATCAGATAACGTTTTTATTGGTTCCAACTCTTCACTTGTCGCTCCAATTAAAATTGATAAAAATAGTGTTGTAGGTGCTGGGTCGGTAATAACTAAAAACGTTAAAAAGAAAACGTTGGCTTTAACAAGATCTTCTCAGCTTGAAGTCAAAAACTATAAAAGAAAGAAAAAATAATGTGTGGAATTATTGGTATCGCAAGCAATAAACCTGTTTCTATTAACATAATAAACTCTCTTAAAAAATTAGAGTACAGAGGGTATGACTCGGCTGGCATAGCAACTTTAACGGATAATACTATTAATGAAAAAAAATGTTCTGGAAGAGTTGAAGAATTAGAAAAAATTTTATTTAAAACACCTTCAAATGGCAATATTGGAATTGGGCATGTGAGATGGGCCACTCATGGTGTGCCTAATATAACTAACGCACATCCACATTCATCTGAACAAGTTTCTGTAGTTCATAATGGCATTATTGAGAATTCTGATGAAATTAAAAAGGAATTAAAAGCTAAAGGAATTAAATTTAAATCTCAAACAGATACAGAAGTAGTAACATTATTAATCACTGAAGCTTTAAAAGAAAACAAGCCTTTAGAATCAGTATTTAAAACGTTAAAAAAATTAAAAGGTAGTTTTGCACTTGGTATAATTTTTAAAAATTTCTCAAATATTATTATTGGAGCGAGAAGGGGCAGTCCATTAGCTGTTGGATATTCAAAAGAGGAAAATTACATTGGTTCAGACTCTTATGCCTTGAAATCTATGACTAATAAAATTTCTTATTTAGAGGATGGAGAACTGTGTTTATTAACTAAAGATGAAGTAAGTTTTTATGATGAACGTCTAAAAAAAATAAATAAAAAAATTCTTACATTGTCAGAAAATGGGTCCTCAGCAGATAAAGGTGAATATAAACACTTTATGGTTAAAGAAATTTTTGAACAACCTGATACTGTTAAGGAATGTATTGAAGAATATGTTGATAGCTCTAAAAAAAATATTAATATTCTTAATTTTCCAATTGATCCACAAAAAATAAATAAAATTATTTTGATAGGTTGTGGAACAGCTTATAATTCATGTTTAACAGCAAAATATTGGTTTGAAGAGTTAACTTCAATTGATGTTGAAATAGATATTGCATCAGAATTTAGATATAGAAATTTAAAATTTAATGCAAAAAACCTCTATATATTTGTCTCACAATCAGGAGAAACAGCTGATACTGCAGCAGCGTTAGATATATGTAAAAAAAATAACATTAAAACATGTTCAGTAGTAAATGTAATTGAAAGCACTATTGCAAGAAATTCTGATTGGGTTTTACCTATCCACGCAGGTATAGAAATTGGTGTTGCGTCAACTAAAGCATTTTTAGGACAATTAACTGTACTTTACATTCTATGTTTAAAATTAGCGTTTGTAAGAAAAGATATAGATGAAAAAACATACGTAAAACATGTAACTAATCTAAAAAAATTACCTGACGCAATTAAGAAATGTATTAAAAGTGAAAACAATGTTCAGTTAATGGCAAAGGAATTTATTTCCGCAAAGGGATCAATGTTTTTGGGGAGAGGACCTTCTTTTCCTATTGCTTTAGAGGGTGCTTTAAAACTAAAAGAATTATCTTATTTACACGCGGAGGGTTACCCAGCTGGAGAAATGAAACATGGACCCTTAGCTTTAATCGAGGAGGGTTTACCAGTAATAGTACTTGCTCCGATGGATAAATATTTTGAGAAAACAATTTCAAATATGCAAGAAGTTATAGCAAGAGGAGGCAAAATACTTTTTATTACCGATAATAAAAAAGAATCATTGAATGAGAATATTAGATTTGGTTTAAGGGTTCCTCATATTGATAATTTATTGTCACCTATTCTATTAACTTTGCCATTACAGATGTTAGCTTATCATGTTGCCTTATTAAAAAACTGTGATGTAGATAAACCTCGAAATTTAGCAAAATCAGTAACAGTTGAGTAAAATGAAATCAAATTATAAAGCGATGATTTTGTCGTGTATAGATCCAAGATTTCAGAATATTGTCTATAATTATTTAAAGAAAAAGAATCTAAACGGGAAATACAGCTCTTTTACTATTGCTGGTTCAGCTATAGGTGTTACAGCAAATAAATTTAAAAAATGGCATAAAGTTTTTTGGGATAATTTTGATACTTCTGTCAAATTACACAATATTAAAAAACTAATAGTAATTAATCATCAAGACTGTGGTGCTGCAAAAATTATTAATGGAAAAAAAGAATTTTCAAAAATTAACGAATTGAAAGTTCATAAAAATTCTTTTAAAAAAATTAAAAAAATATTTAAGAAAAAATATCCAAAATTGAGGATTGAATTAAAAATTATTTCATTAAACAGCAAAGTTGAAACATTTAAGTGAATATACATTCAATAATGTATTGAATATCTTTAATCAATACACTATATATAGCGCAGGTTGAATATGAAAAAATGGAGTTTAAATAGTTGGACAAAATACCCTGCTAAACATCTACCTGTTTATCAGGATAAAGAGGAACTTAATTTAGTTTTAAACAAAATTAAGAAATATCCTCCTTTAGTTTTTGCTGGAGAGTCTAGATCTCTAAAAAAATCTTTAGCAGAAGTTGCTGAGGGCAAAGCATTTTTACTACAAGGAGGAGATTGTGCAGAAAGCTTTGCTGAATTTCATCCAGACAATATAAGAGATACTTTTAAAGTTCTTTTACAAATGTCTTTAGTTTTAACAGCATCAGCCTCCGTGCCTGTGGTAAAAGTTGGTAGGATCGCTGGACAATTTTCGAAACCTAGGAGCGCACCAATTGAAAAAAAAGATGGTAAAGAATTACCAAGTTATCTTGGCGACAACATTAATGGAATGGAATTTACTGAAAAAGCTAGAATTCCAGATGCAAAAAGATTATTTAGAGCATACTCTCAATCAGCATCTACTTTAAATTTATTAAGAGCTTTTTCTCAAGGAGGATTTGCTGATCTAAGGCAAGTTCATTTGTGGAATTTGGGATTTATTAAAGACAAAACAAAAGGTAAATATAAAGATATAGAAGACAAGATTAGTGACTCACTTGCTTTTATGGAGGCTTGTGGAGTTAATCCAGATACTAACAGAAGATTAAGAACTGTAAATTTTTATACCTCACACGAAGCCTTACATTTACCTTTCGAGGAGTCTATGACGCGTGTTGACTCAACAACTGGCGAATATCACGACACATCAGCTCATTTTGTATGGATAGGAGATAGAACAAGGCAGCCTGATGGAGCACATGTAGAATTTTGTAGAGGTATCAAAAATCCTATAGGTCTAAAATGTGGTCCTACATTAAAACCAGAAGAATTAATTAATTTATGTAATATTCTAAATCCTGATAATGAAGCCGGAAGATTAACATTAATTTCAAGATTTGGAGCAGATAATGTCCAAAAGTATTTACCGAAATTAATGCAAACAATAAAAAAAGAAGGTCTTAAAGTTATTTGGTCTTGTGATCCAATGCATGGTAATACAATTAAAGCAGCTACAGGATTTAAAACTAGGCCTTTTGAAAGCGTCTTAAAAGAAGTAAAAAATTTCTTTGCAGTTAGCCAAGCAGAAAAAAGTTATGCTGGCGGACTACATATCGAGATGACTGGTCAAGATGTTACTGAATGTACAGGTGGAGCTCAAAAAATCTCTGAGCAAGATCTCTCTAGTAGATACAGGACTCACTGTGATCCAAGATTAAATGCAGATCAAGCTTTAGAGCTAGCTTTCTTAATTTCTGAAGAAATAAAGAAAAACACAAAAATATCAAACAAAATTATTCAAGCCGCGTCTTAATAATTATTGTAATTATTAAGATCAAACCTTAAAAGAGAGGCAAGGTATTAATTATGGATGTAAAAAAAAGAGCTAAAGTAATAATCGACTGGATAGACAACTATTGTAAAAATGCTTCTTATAAGCCAAAATCTTTAGTAGTAGGAATATCTGGAGGAATTGACTCTTCTGTAGTTAGTGCTTTATGTGCAAAAACTGGTAGAAAAACAATTGTGTTAACAATGCCAATTAAACAAATTAAATCTCAACATGATTTAAGTTTGACACATGCCAAATGGTTAAAACATAAATATGAAAATGTTGAACACCATTTGTTGGAGATGGATAAAATCTTTAACTCATTTTCTCAAGTTTTAAATAAATTTGATAATGAACATGGATATGCAAACTCAAGAGCAAGGTTGAGAATGGCGACTTTATACCAAGTTGCAGCAGCAAATAATGGAATTGTTGTTGGAACAGGTAACAAAGTTGAAGATTTTGGCGTTGGTTTTTATACTAAATATGGTGATGGTGGGGTTGATATTTCCCCTATAGCTGACTGTAGTAAATCTCAAGTGTGGGAGTTAGGCAGACATCTCGGTGTGTCAGAAGAAATAATTAATGCTCAACCCACTGATGGTCTATGGAATGATGGAAGAAACGATGTAGAACAACTTGGTATGAGTTACGCAGATTTAGAGAAAGCTATGGAAAATAAAGACGATCCAAACTATCAAAAATATTTAGAAATAAGAGAGAAAAACTTACACAAGATGAAACCGATACCGGTATGCACATTTAATGAATAACTTAAAATTAACAAATTCTCTAACAAGAAAAAAAGAAGTATTTAAGCCAAATAATATAAAAAAGATTTCTTTATATGCTTGTGGCCCGACTGTATATGACAGTCCCCATGTAGGTAATGCAAGAACACTTGTAGTGTTTGATGTTTTGTTTAGAGTTTTAAAGGTTCTCTACAATTCAAATGTAACGTACGTAAGAAATATTACTGATGTAGATGACAAGATAGTAGAAGCTTCTAAAAATAATAAAGAAAATATAAACGAAATTACTAATAGGGTGATTAAAATTTTTCATGAAAATTGCAAAAGTTTAAACTGTTTAAAACCAACGATAGAGCCAAAAGCCACAGAACATGTAAAAGAAATGATTGAAATGACATCTTCATTAATCAAAAAGGGATTTGCCTACGAAAATAAAAACCATGTTTTTTTTGCTGTAACCAAATTTAAAGATTATGGAAAATTATCAAACAAAAATTTAGATGAGCTAAAAGCAGGGAGTAGAATAGAAATTTCTGATTTAAAAAAAAATCCAATGGACTTTGTTTTGTGGAAGCCTTCAAATGAAAAAGACCCTGGTTGGGAGTCACCTTGGGGAAGAGGTAGACCGGGCTGGCATCTTGAATGTTCAGCAATGAGTGAAAAATACCTTGGTAAAAATTTAGATATTCATGGCGGTGGTCTTGATTTAATTTTTCCTCATCATGAAAATGAGATAGCCCAATCTTGTTGTAACAATAATACGAAAAACTTTGCAAATTATTGGGTTCATAACGGATTTGTAACCATTAATAAAGAAAAGATGTCAAAGTCTTTAGGCAATATAATTTCTATAACTGATGCAACTAAAAAATATTCCGGTCAGGTCGTTAGGTTAGCATTATTGAGCGCTCACTACAGTCAACCACTAGATTGGAATAATAAACTTTTAGAAAATCAACGAACAACCATTGAAAAATGGTATCAATTGTATGAAAAAAATAATGAAGAAATACCTTTGAAAGAGATAGACATGTTACTAGATGATTTAAATACTCCTGGTTTCATTGCTAAAATTCACGAACTTTATGCAAAAGCAAACAAAGGTGACGAAAAAAGTAAAAAATTTTTTAATAGTGCTTGTAAATTAATTGGTTTATTTGATTTAACAAAAAACGAGTGGGAAGAGTTTAAAAAAGTAGATAAAGATATTTCAGAAGAATTTATTGAAAAAAAAATTAAAGAAAGATTGGAAGCAAAACAAAAAGGAGATTATAAGCTTGCTGATAAAATAAGAGTTGAACTAGCAAGCAAAGGAGTAATCATTGAGGATAAAAAAGAACAGACAACTTGGAAATTTAAATGAGTAAAGAAAAAATATATATATTTGATACCACTTTAAGAGACGGAGCTCAGACAGAAGGCGTTGATTTCTCAATTGAAGATAAAAATAAAATAGCAAAAGTTTTATCAGACATAGGTGTTGATTATGTGGAGGGAGGATGGCCTGGGGCAAATCCTGTTGATACAAAATTTTTTTCTAGCCCACCCAAAATGCAACAAACTTTATTTACTGCATTCGGTATGACTAAAAAAACTGGTCGAAGTGCGGATAACGATCCCGGTTTAGCTTCATTAATGAATGCGAATACACCAGCAGTTTGTGTAGTAGGAAAATCCTGGGATTTTCATGTAAAAGTTGCTTTAGGAATTCAAAAAGAAGAAAATTTAGAAAATATCAAAGAAACAGCAAAACATTTTGTTAAAAACAAGAAAGAATTTTTGTTTGATGCAGAACATTTTTTTGATGGTTATAAGGCTAATCCAGAATATGCAATTGACTGCTTAAAGCAAGCTTACGATAATGGTGCTAGATGGGTTGTATTATGTGATACTAATGGTGGCACATTACCGAATGAGGTTAGAGAAATTGTTACAAAAGTTTCAAAAATAATACCTGGAAACAATCTTGGAATTCATGCGCATAACGATACAGAAAATGCTGTGGCTAATTCTTTAGCTGCAGTTGAAAGCGGCGTGAGACATATTCAAGGAACTATTAATGGTTTAGGTGAGAGATGTGGCAATGCAAATTTGATGTCAATTATTCCTAACTTATGTTTAAAAAAATCTTTTAGCGATAAGTATGAAATTAACATTAAAAAAGAAAAACTTTCTTCATTAACTGAATGTTC
>QBVU01000009.1 GCA_003284275.1 Pelagibacteraceae bacterium AG-313-A04
CATTATGGTGGGGTGTAATTGGAACAATCTTTTTTAAATTTGTATCATTTGCTACTTTCATCGAACTCACAGTGCATAGGACTATTTGGACAGCAGTTCTTTTAATTTTGAGCACAAGTCTATTAAGAAAATGGCCCGAATTTATAAAAATTTTAAAAAAGAGAAAAAATCAAATTCTGCTTTTCTTATCTGGTTTATTAGTGAGTGTTAATTGGGGAACATGGCTTTACGCTGTTTCCGTTAATAGGTTGCTCGACTCAAGTTTGGGTTATTATATTTATCCTATAATTAGTGTTTTTTTAGGTAAAATTTTTTTAAAGGAAAAACTAAATAAAAATCAATTAATTGCAGTTACTTTAGTGGTAATTTCATTGTTATATTTTTTACTAAAATTAGGTGAATTACCATGGATAGGTCTTACAGTGGCAGTTACTTTCAGTATATACGGTTTAATTAGAAAAAAAATTAGAGTTTCCTCTGATATAGGACTTCTGATTGAAACATTATTAATTTCACCTATAGCAATAGTTTTATTTATTTATTTAGTTAATATGAATATGAATATATTTTCGACTGAGGAACCAGTTTTATCATTTTACTTATTCTGGTCAGGATTTATGACTTTAGTGCCACTTTTTTTATATACTTTGGGATTTAAAATCATAGGAATAGGTCCAGCAAGCATGATACTATTTTTAACTCCCACTTCTCAATTTTTGTTAGGTATTACTTATTTCGGCGAAATACTTACATTTGAAAAATTTTTAGGTTTCTTGATAATTTGGGTGGCTGTTTCTATTTATTTAAACGAGTTACGTAAAGAATAGAATGCTATCATTAATATTTGAATTATTATTGATAACGCAAAAGATATAAAAAGTAAATTTGTTATAATAATTGAACTAAAAAATTCTAATGGTAATAAATTTCCAACAAGTATACTTGATTGAAAATTTGTACTGGGAAAAAATAATAATCCAGTGAACAATGCACTAAAAATAGACACATATGCTAATTTAGAATTAATATTTTTATTAAAAAAACCGTAGAAAATTGTCACTACTGCAGCGCAGCAAAACAAATCTGCTAACAAAAATAAATACAAAATACTGAAACCCTTTGAAGCTAAAATAAAAACTAAAATACATATAAGTATAATTATATAATTTGTTTTATTTCCAACAGATTTTTCAGAAATTAATTTATTAATTTGATTACCATTTACGATCAAGATGCTTGAAATTGCATTTATTAAAGTATCAATGGTGCTTAAAGTTAATGTTAGAGCAAGAACAAGTATTGATATAGTTATTATAGAATTATTGTTTAGTATCAAATCAAAAAAAGCTAAATCTGGTATTACTTTTGAATTTAATGATAAAGAAATTAATCCTGAATAACCCATCCAAAAAACAATTATAAAAATGATTATAGAGGAGTAGATTAAGCTTTTTTTTAATATTAAATTATTTTTTGCAGCAAATACTCTTTGCCAATTTCCTTGGTGAAATAAATTTGTTGCTGCTACTGCAATAAAAAAAGTCAAACCGGCTGTATAATTTGGTATGTACTTGCTATTTACAAGATTTGATACATTTTGTTTAATTAATTCAAAGCTGTTTATTTCTAATTTACCCAAAATTACAATTGCAGAAGTAAATACTAGTCCTGCAATTACAATAAATTGGTATTTATCAGTTATTATTGAAAGTTTGAATCCACCCTTTAATATATAAAGTAAACAAATTATTAATGTTATACCTGCTGAAATCCATAGTGGTGTCTTGGAGATAAAGTTTATTAGAAAAGCTATTGCTGTAACTTCAGCAATCAAAAAAATTATTAAATAAAACAAAATTAAAAATAAACTTATTTTTAGCACTCCTAAACCAAAACGCTTTTTAATAAACTCTGTTAAGCTTAATCCTTTTGAAAATTCATTTCTAATTTTAGGTCCAAAATTATATAATAATAACATTGGTGTTGCTGCACCAAACGCATATCCTATTACTGCTCCTAGGCCGCCCCAAGTGGCTGCTGAAGCAGGACCAAATAATATCCAAGCTCCTAAAGCGGATGCTGCTAAACTTGTTGTTAATGAAAAAGTATTTTCATCTCTATTCCCAATAATATAGTTACTTTTATTTAGTTTTTTTTTTGAGTTTAAATATCCCAATCCTACAAAAAAAAGGCCTACTAAGATCGTTATAAATAACGATGTTTGCGCTGATAAATATATTTTTTCCATAATTCCCTCACTGAATTACCGGTCAGGTTCGTCGGGTTTAATCTCAGTCTTTTAGACACCCCGTGTTTTCTTTATATACTTATCTTAGGTAGCAAGTCAAATGATGCTGTATCTATTTTTGAAGAGTGTTCTCTACGCATTTTCCAATCATTATTTATCCCTGCCTGTGCTATACTTATTGCATTACGTCCATATTTTGCATTTGTAAAATCTATTGCTTTCATTAATGTTTTTGATTTATTTTCTAAAATAGGTGCTAACAAGTTTAATTCTTTTTCTGATGAATTTTTTAACTTCGATAAAATAATTCCAGCTTTTTGATAAAAATATCCATATTTATAAATTTTATTTAATCCGTTTATAGCAGTTTTGATTAACTCTAAACTGTTATTAGTATCTACAGGTAGTTCGATTGTTATAGAATTTGAATAATATTTTCTACTCTTATCAAAAGGACTTGTTCTAATAAATACTGTCACCGCTCTTGTGGTTTGTTTATCTGTTCTTATTTTTTCCGCTGCATTCAAACAATGTGTTGTTATGGACTCTTTTAATTTATTTAAACTTTCAACTTTTTTTCCAAAAGATCTTGATACACAGCAACTTTTTCTTTTTGTTTCTTCTGTTTCTAAATCAATACAAGGTATTCCTCTTAACTCCATTACTGTTTTTGCACCCAGCACGTTTGTGCTTTTTTTTACCCAAGTGTTAGATATGTTCTTTAATTTATATGCATTATCTATTCCGTTCTTAATATATAATTTTGACAGCTGTCTACCAACACCCCATACATCGGAAATTCTAAAATTTTTTAATGTTTCGTCGATATTTTCTTTTAAAAATATTACGCCAGCTTTATTTTTTTTAGCCACATGGTTTGCAACCTTGCTTAAAGTTTTTGTACATGAAATACCAACACTTGTTGGAATTCCAGTCCACTTAAAAACTCTTTCTCTAATCATTCTCCCATATTCTTCTGTCATTTCATTTTTTATATGTGATAAATCTATAAATGCCTCGTCTATCGAATAAATTTCTATTTTATTTGAAAATCCTTTTAATGTACTCATTACCCTTCTAGATAGATCCCCATATAACGAATAGTTAGAAGAAAATATTTGAACATTATTTTTTTTAACCAATTCTTTAACTTTAAAATACGGTTCTCCCATCTTAATTCCTAATGCTTTAGCTTCTGTCGATCTTGATATTACACAACCATCGTTATTTGATAGAACAACAACAGGCGCATTTCTTATTTTGGGATTAAATAATCTCTCACATGAAACGTAGAAAGAGTTGCAATCAACAAGAGCAATTTTTTTTTTACTATTGTTTATGAATGACATATGTCACTACCCCCCAAATTATAATTTCTGGATTATCTGTTAAATTAATTCTATCTGATGTATTTTTAGACCCAGATGTCAGATAGTTAGTTTCTTTGCTTTTGATTAGAGTTTTTACTACAAGTTCTTCATTAACATTCGCTATTACTGTGGAAAAATTTTTTGGGTTTAAACTTTTATCTACTATTAATAAATCTCCATCATATATACCGACGTTAGTCATTGATTTTCCCTGAACTCTTATAATAAAAGTAGCTGGTGCATTTGTTATTAAGTGTGAATTCAAATCTATATCATCTTCAATATAATCAGTGGCTGGCGACGGAAAGCCGGCCCCTACTTTATGTAAATAAAATGGTATCGTTAGCTTCATAAATGTTCTTGTTTTGTTCTTTATAGCTGATAAACTGCCCTTCAGTCAACCCCTTTGATTTAAGTTAATTAAGTGGGTCAAATTGCAAATCGAAAAAAAGGAGAGGATTAGCTATTAAATTAATGTGATTAAAAAAATTTTTTCAGTATTATTAATATTACTTATAACGACAAGCGCTCAAGCAGCATCAAAATTAGACGCGATCAAAAAAAGCGGTGAATTAAGAGTTGGTACCACAGGAGACTGGGATCCAATGTCAATGAAAGACCCTGCTACAAACAAGTACAAAGGGTTTGATATAGATGTAATGAGAGAGTTGGCTAAAGATTTGGGTGTTAAAGTAAAATTTGTTCCTGCTGAATGGAAGACTATTGTTGCTGGAATAACTGCGGACAGATATGATATTTCTACTAGCGTAACTAAAACCCCTAAAAGAGCTGAGGTAGCAGGTTTTACAGCTACATATTATAAATACGGAACTGTTCCTTTGGTACTAAAAAAGAATTTAAAAAAGTTTCCAACCTGGGACTCCTTAAACAATAAAGATGTTAAAATAGCTACTACGTTAGGTACCTCTCAAGAAGAAAAAGCAAAAGAATTTTTTCCAAAATCAAAATTACAATCAGTTGAAGCGCCTGCTAGAGACTTTCAAGAAGTACTTGCTGGTAGAGCTGACGGAAATATTACAAGTTCAACTGAAGCTAACAAATTAGTAATTAAATATCCTCAATTAGCTATTGTACCAGATGGTGAAAAAAATCCAGCTTTCTTGGCTATGATGGTTCCAAAAGGTGATAAAGTTTGGAATGATTATGTAAGCAATTGGATAAAGAAAAAACAATCATCAGGATTTTTCAAACGATTACTAGCTAAGTATAACTTAAAGAGCTTATAATTTAAGTTTCCATCCCTTCAATTAACAAATATAGTCAATTAGTGAAATTTTTAAAAATAGTTGCTCTATTATTTTTACTACAAGGGTGTAGCTCAAATTACGAATGGGGCTGGTATATCTTAAGTCCTGAAAACATAGAGGGTTTAACTAATTTAAAATTTTTAATAAGTGGAATTACTACAACTATTTATATTTCAGTTGTATCAATCATTCTTGCAATGATTATCGGCTTGATCGTAGCTCTTCCTTCTCTTTCAAATAATAAATTTTTAAGTTATTTTAATATTACATATGTAGAAATTGTCAGAGCTATTCCATTATTAGTTTTAATTCTTTGGATTTATTATGGCCTACCAATTATGATAGGTGTAAGTTTCTCTCCATTTGTTTCAGGTATAATCGCTTTGACTATAAGTGAAAGTGCTTTTCAAGCAGAAATTTTTAGAGCTGGAATTAATTCAATTTCAAAAGGTCAACATGAAGTATCTGAATCTTTAGGAATGGATTTCTGGAGGAAGATGAGATTAGTGATCTTGCCCCAAGCAATTAAAGTAGTATTACCTGCCATGGGAAATCAATTTGTATATGTTTTAAAAATGTCTTCGCTCGTATCAATTATTGGTATAGGCGATTTAACAAGAAAAGCTAACGAGCTAGTCACTACTACCTATAGACCTTTAGAAATATATACTTTTTTAATTTTGGAATACTTAGTGCTAATTTTAGTAGTATCTTATTTTGTGAGAAAATTAGAAAATAAACTAGAATACAAATAATTTTTTAAAAGAAATTCTAAATACTCTCTTTAAAAAGAATGGAACAAAAATTAATACAACTAATCCCATCATCCAATTTGTTACTAAAATCGTATAAAAAATATCTTGATATTCACCGTTTCTAATATTTATAACATACCATAACGACATAAATGGTATTAAAGTTAATCTAAGTATTGTCATGTATAAACTATAAATGGGCCTTTTTAGTGCCTGAAATAAAGCAGAGGTAATAAAGAAAACAGGATAAACTGGTCCAATTAGAGCTGCTACTTGTAAGTAAAGTGCTCCTCTACGGATTACTTCTAAATCATTAGTAAAAAAAGAGATTATGATTTCTGAAGTTAGATAAACAAATATACCTGCTAATACCATAAATCCTGAACCAAACATTAGAGCTTTTCCATACACTTCTTTTACTCTGAAATACATTTTTGCCCCAAAGTTTTGACCTGCAATTGATAAAACAGCGGTATTTAAACCTATAACTGGTAACAATAAAACTTGTTCAATTCTAACAGCAGTACCATAACCCGCTGTAGCTAATTCTCCAAACTGACCAACAAAATAGAAAATATTAAATACTCCAAACATTATCATCAACATAGTAAACATTATTGGTACTGATTGTTTAAAAAGCGAGCTTAAGTAATCAATTTTTGGTTTAAAGCATTCTAGATAAAGGAATTTTTTTAATTTACAGCAATAAACTTTATTAGCTAAATATATTAAGCCGATACACTGAGAAACTATTGTAGCTATAGCTAAACCTGCAATTCCAAATGCTGGTATAAATCCATAACCAAATATGAATAATGGATTTAAAAAAATATTTAAGAAAAAAGTAAAAATTAAAACATTTCTATAACTTTTTGTATCACCTTGAGCATTTAATGTTCCATTCAAAGATAATTGAACTAATATAATGATAGCTCCAAAAAAAATAATATCTAAGTATTCACGTGTTAAAATTATACTTTCTTCAGTGGAACCCATAATTCTTAAAAGTTCATCAGAAAAATTTAAACCAAATAAAGTTACGAAAATTGAAACTACAATTGCTAATATTATTGACTGAGCAACGTACATTGATGCTTTTCTGTCCTCTTTGGCTCCAATTGAATTACTAATTAAAGCTGTTGTTCCAGCTCCAATACCAACCGCAACAGCTATTGCTATAAAATAAATTGGCCAGGATTTTGCAATTGCTGCTAGCGCCTCTGATGAAATTTTTCCAGCAAAATAAGTATCGACTAGATTGTAAAAAGTTTGAAAGAGAGACCCTGTACTTGCAGGTATGGTTACTTTTCTAAGAAGCTGCCAAATCGAACCTTTAGTCAAATCCATAATTAAAATTCCTTTTGGAACTTATGCTTTCTTCCAGCTTTTTTAGCAAGGTTAATTTGATTTTGCCTCATACGAAATCTATTTTTTTGTGAATTTGAGAGTGTGTCATAACACCTAGGACATGAAACGCCCTCCTCATATTTGTTAGATTTTTTGTCTTTTGGTGAAAAAGGTTTTCTACAACCACTGCATACGAAGTAGGTTCCTTGTTTTAATTTGTGTTTAAGAGATACTCTATTATCAAAAACAAAACACTCCCCTTTCCATAGACTGTCTTTCTTTTCGATTTTATTTAAATAATTAAGTATCCCGCCTTTTAATTGGAAAACATTCTTAAAACCTTTTCTTTTTAAAAATATTGAGGCTTTTTCACACCTAATACCTCCGGTGCAAAACATCGCTACAGGTTTTGCTTTATCAATTTTTTTAAGATATTTTGGAAAATCTCTAAAATTTTGAATATTTGGATTTATAGAATTTTTAAAAGTACCTACATCGTATTCAAATGGCTTTCTAGCATCTACAACTAAAGTTTCTTTATTTGAAATAAGTTTGTTCCATGATTTCCCAGAAATATATCTATTAAGTTTTTTATTATTTGAATTTATTTTTAAACCTAGTGGAACAACTTCATTTTTTGCTTTTATTTTACCTTTGTAGAATGGTTGAAAATAACTTTGAGACATATTCTTACTGTCAAAATCTTTAAAATTAAATACTTTTTTTAAAGATTTAATTATCTGGATTATATTTCTTTTCTTTCCAGCAATGGTTCCATTAATTCCTTCTTGGGAAAGTATAATTGTACCACTTATGTTATTTTTTAAAATTTCTCTTTGCAGAAACTCTTTATTTTTCTTCAAAAAATTAATTTTCTTAAACTTATAAAATCCAAAAACAGTGAACATTATTTTTTAATACAAATTGTTAATCCATCACCGATGGGAATGATATTTTTTATCACTCTATTATCGTCTTTTATATATTTGTTAAATTCTCTAATGATAGTGGTGAATTTATCATTTTTTGAATTATCGGCTACCTCACCATGCCATAAGACATTATCAATTATAATTAGTCCATTTTTATCAATTAATACAATACTTTTTTCATAATAATTTATATAATTTTCTTTATCTGCATCAATAAAAACCAGATCAAATTTTTGTTTAGCATTTTCTAGTTCTTTCAAACTCTCGAGTGCTGACTTTATAATTTGTGTTATCTTGTTTTCATTAGCCTTATCATAAAAAGATTTAGCTTTTTTACTAAATTCAACGTTTTTATCTAAGCTAATTAAAGATCCATCATCAGGTAATGATAAGGCCATTGATAAAGCGCTAAAACCTGTAAAACTTCCAATTTCTAAAACTTTTTTTGTATTAGATGTTTTAATTAATGTTTGAAGAAATTGCGCTTGTGAAATTGAAATTTGCAATTTCTTTTGATCACCAAGACTAAGATTATAATTTAAGATCTCTTTTTGAACGTCAGTAAGATCATCAGAATGGTCAATAATATACTTTTCAAGATTATCTGTTAAATCTAATTTTTTAGGCATAATTAGCCTTTTAAAAGTTTTTTTAGAATCTCGTTTGTTAATTGGGGATTTGCTTTTCCACCAGATAATTTCATAACCTGTCCAATAAAAAAACCATATAATTTTTCTTTTCCAGCTTTGTATTGATCAACCTTATCTTTATTTTTTGATAATATTTCATTAATCATCTTCTCTAATTCTTTAGGATCACTTTGCTGCTTCATTCCTTTTGACTCTATAATTTTTTTTGGATTATCTCCGCTTTCAACCATAATTTCGAAAACTTCTTTTGCTATTCTCCCTGAAATTTCTCCGGACTTAATTGCTTGAACTAACTCTGCAAAATGTTTTGCTGATATAGGAGATTTTGATATATCAAGCCCCCTATCATTTAACATTGCAAATAAATCCCCCATCATCCAAGTAGCTGCAAGTTTTTTATCAGATAGTTTTGCTACTTCTTCGTAATAGTCAGATATTTCTTTTTCTGAGACTAAAACATTTGATTCATATGCATTTAGTCCATATTCTTTTACAAATCTTTCCTTTTTTTTATCAGGGAGCTCTGGAAGAGATTTTTTTAAGTCATCGATTAATTTTTGTTCTAACTTTAATGGAAGAAGATCTGGATCAGGAAAATATCTATAATCATGTGCATCCTCTTTGGATCTCATTGATCTTGTTTCGTTTTTTTTTGTGTCGAAAAGTCTTGTTTCTTGATCTATTTTTTTACCATTTTCTATTAGTTCAACTTGTCTTGCAGCTTCATATTCTATTGCCATCTGCATAAATTTTATAGAATTTACATTTTTGATTTCACAACGTGTTCCAAAATTTGTATCACCTTCTTTTCTTACAGATACGTTTACATCTGCTCTAAGTGATCCCTCTTGCATATTTCCATCACAGGTTCCTAAATATCTCATGATTGATCTTAATTTTTTTATGTAAGCATTAACTTCATCTGGTGATCTAAGATCTGGTTTGCTAACAATTTCCATTAAAGCAATTCCTGAACGATTTAAATCTACGTAAGTGTTAGATGGATCCATATCATGAATGCTTTTACCCGCATCTTGCTCGAGATGAAGTCTCTCTATGCCAATTTCTTTTGACCCGTAAGGCATATCTAATAAAACTTTGCCTTCTCCTACGATGGGATTCTTATACTGAGATATTTGATAACCTTGAGGTAAATCTGCATAGAAATAATTTTTCCTATCAAAAACTGAGTAATTATTTATTTTAGCATTTAAACCAAGGCCAGTTCTTACTGCTTGCTTAACACATTCTTCATTGATGACCGGTAACATTCCTGGAAAAGCAGAGTCTATCAAACTCACCTGGTTATTAGGATCAGCACCAAATTTAGTTGATGACCCAGAAAAAAGTTTGGATTTAGATAAAACTTGAGCATGAACTTCAAGCCCTATCACAACTTCATATTTCCCTTTTTCTCCCTTAATAAAATAATCAAATTTTTCTTTGCTCATGACCACCACTTTTTAATTTCATTTTTAAAACCACAGTTTTTTTCAAATGCATAACCAATATTAAGAATTTTTTGCTCGTCTAATGCTTTACCAATAAGCTGTAAACCTAAAGGATGACCTTTGTTATCAACACCTGCAGGCATTGATAAAGCTGGTAGACCAGCTAAATTTACAGGTACAGTAAAAATATCATTCAAATACATAGAAACAGGATCATTTGTTTTTTCTCCTATTTTAAATGCAGAGCTTGGTGTTGATGGTGTTAGAATTGCATCAATCTTTTTAAAACTATCATCAAAATCTTTTTTAATTAGTTGTCTAACTTTTTGTGCTTTAAGATAATAAGCATCATAATAACCTGATGAAAGAACATAAGTTCCAATTAATATTCTACGTTTAACCTCATCTCCAAAACCTTCAGACCGAGTTTTTTCATACATCTCAATTAAATCTTTTCCTTGTTTTGATCTATAACCATATCTAACTCCATCATACCTGGCTAAATTGGACGAAGCTTCAGCTGGAGCAACTATATAATAAGTAGGTAAAGCATATTTTGTATGAGGCAGTGAAATATCAATTAATTGTGCGCCAAGATCTTTTAATATCTTTTTTCCTTTTTCCCAGAGTTCATCAACTTCTTTAGGCATATTGTCAACACGATATTCTTTTGGAATTCCAATTTTTAAACCTTTAATATTATCTTTTAAATTTTTTGAATATTGCTCTTTCTTTTTATTTATTGAAGTAGAATCTTTTTTATCAAACCCAGACATGGCCTCCAACATAATTGCACAGTCTTTAATAGTTTTTGTCATTGGACCAGCTTGATCTAAAGAAGATGCAAAAGCTACGATGCCCCATCTAGAACATAAACCATAAGTTGGTTTTAAACCTACTGTGCCTGTGAAAGAAGCTGGTTGTCTTATTGATCCACCTGTATCTGTTCCAATTGTAGCTGGAGTTAAGTCAGCAGCTAAAGCAGATGAGGATCCTCCAGATGAGCCGCCAGGTACTAATTGATCTCCTACTGGATTAATTACATTTCCAAAATGACTTGTTTCATTAGAAGAGCCCATTGCAAACTCATCACAATTTAATTTTCCTAAAAGAAAAGACCCATGGTCCCATAAATTTTTTGTAACTGTTGACTCATAAGATGGAATAAAATTATTTAAAATATTACTTCCAGCAGTTGTTTTTGTATTTTCTGTACAAAATAAATCTTTTACAGCTAAAGGCATTCCAGGAAGTAATTGATCAAAATTTGGTTTATTATCAAATTGTTTTGCCTTATCTAAAGCTTGATCGAATGTTGTAGTAACAAATACATTTAACTTTTTTGCACTTTCAATATTTTTTACATATGCTTTAGTTAATTCTGTAGATGAGATTTTTTTCGTTTTTACGTTTTCTATAATTTCATTTAGACTTTGATTTGTAATATCAGCCATTACTCCACCACCTTAGGAACTACAAAAAATTCTTCGTTTTCTTTAGGAGAATTTTTCAGAATTTTCTCTCTTATCTTACCATCGCTAATTTCATCTTTTCTCGATCTTAATGACTGATTAAGTATAGAAGTTAATGGTTCAACTTTATCTGTATTTAGTTCATTTAATTGCTCTATAAACTTAAAAATAGAGTTTAAATCTTTTGTTAGACTCTCAACTTTGGCTTCATCAACTGAAATTCGAGCTAATTTTGCAACATGTTTAATTTTTTCTTTATCTAGGGACATTTGTGAAATAAGTTAATTTAAATGTGTTTTATCACAAATTAGGTAAATTTCATGCTTGATATTGAAGAATTTAAGAAAAAACTCGATAAAAAGTCTAGGTTAATGGGAATTGACCCAGGTAGAAAACGTGTTGGTATAGCCATTTCTGATGAAAATAAAATTATTGCAACTCCTTATACAACTTTAATAAAAAATAAATATTCTGAATTTCTCAAAGAAATAATAATGATTTTTAATGAAAATCAGATTAAAGGTATAGTTATTGGCAATCCAATCAATATGGACGGATCATCTAGTCAATCGTCGCAATCAGCTAAAGATTTAGCTATTAATCTATCAAAAGATGTTACTGAAAATGTCACTTTATGGGATGAAAGATTATCAAGTCAGGGAGCGTTCAATTTATCCAATGATTTAGCATCAAACACGTCAAAAAAAATAAGCAAATTAGATGAGAATTCTGCACAATTTATACTTCAAGGTGCCTTAGACTACTTAACTAAAGAAAATACTTGATCTGATACTATAAAACGCCTATAGAGTTGATTTTAATGGCAGTTAAGAAAAACAATACAGCTATTAAAAACTCTCCCAAACATCTTCTTGGTATTCAAAACCTTTCGATATTAGAAGCTAAAGCAATATTAGATGAAGCAAAAAAATTTATTGAATTAAACAGAAGTAGCTCAAAAAAATTAGATGTTCTAAGAGGAAAAACTCAAATTAATTTATTTTTTGAACCATCCACAAGAACTCAAAGTTCGTTTGATCTAGCAGGTAAAAGATTAGGTGCAGATGTAATGTCTATGAACATGGACAACTCAGCACTTAAAAAAGGTGAAACTTTAATTGATACAGCAATGACTTTAAACGCAATGCACCCTGACTTAATTGTAATTAGACATCAAGACTCTGGTGCACCAAATTTATTATCTCAAAAAGTTAATTGTGCAGTTATAAATGCTGGTGATGGAAGAAGAGAACACCCTACTCAAGCTTTACTTGACGCTTTAACAATAATTAACAGAAAAGGTAAGATTGAAGGACTGAAGATAGCAATTTGTGGTGACATACTTCACTCAAGAGTAGCTAGATCAAATATTTATTTAATGAACATGTTAGGTGCTGAAGTAAATGTAATAGCACCTAAAACATTAATGCCAAAATCAATTGATAGAATGGGAGTAAAGTCTTTTACAGATATGAAGAAGGGTCTTGAAGGTTGCGACATTGTAATGATGTTAAGATTGCAAAATGAAAGAATGCAGGGTTCATTCTTACCTTCAAAAAGAGAATATTATGAATTTTACGGTTTAACTCCAGAAAAATTAAAATTTGCAAAAAAAGATGCATTGATTATGCATCCCGGTCCAATGAATAGAGGAGTAGAAATAGATACAAAACTTGCAGATGATATAAACGTTAGTTTAGTTAAAGAACAAGTTGAATTAGGTGTAGCAGTAAGAATGGCTTGTTTAAAAAAGTATTGTAAATAAATGAAAGAAAAAATTTTTATTAATACAAGAATTATAGATCCTTCACAAAATATGGATGAGAAAGGCTCTTTAATTTTAAATGATAAAGGAAAAGTAAAAGCTATAGGAAAAAATGTAAAAAAAACTGACGCTAATAAAGATGCTGAAATAATTGATTTAAAAGACAACATTTTAATTCCAGGGTTAGTAGATATGAAGGCTTTTGTAGGCGAGCCAGGATATGAATATAAGGAAAACTTTAGAACTCTTAGCCAAGCAGCTTTAGCTGGAGGGGTTACATCTATAGTAACTATGCCTAATACGAAACCCATTATTGATAACGTTTCAATGGTTGATTTCATTATTAGAAGAGGTAGAGATAAAGCTAAAGTTAACCTTTTTCCTTGTGCTTCAATAACTAAACAATGCGAAGGTAAGCTGATGACTGAGTTTGGTTTACTTTCTGGTAGAGGAATAATTGGCTTTAGCGATGTTAATAAAACTATTCAAAATACAGAGCTAATGTCCAGAATAATGGATTATGCTTCTGATATTGGGGTTTTAATAATGCAACATGCAGAAGACTATGAGTTATCAAAAAACGCTTGTATCAACGACGGAGAAATAGCTACAAGACTCGGATTGCAAGGTGTATCAGCTCTAGCTGAAAAAATAATAATTGAAAGAGACTTAAGTTTACTTAGTGAATATCCTTGTAGATATCATATCAATCAGATTTCATCTAAACAATCATTAGATGTAATTAGAAAAAATAAAAATAATGGTAAAAAATTTAGCGTAGGTGTTTCGATAAATAATTTATCATTAAATGAAAATGATATTGGTGAATTCAAAACTTTTTTAAAATTATCTCCCCCTCTAAGACTTGAAAACGATAGATTATCTCTTGTTCAAGGTATCAAAGATGGATTAATAGATGTAATTGTTTCAGATCATTTGCCTGAAGATGAAGAAAGCAAAAGATTACCATTTGCGCAAGCAGCTACTGGTGCTATTGGTGTAGAAACCCTTCTGCCTCTTTCATTGGAAATGTACCATAATGAGTCTCTTCCTCTAAATAAAATAGTAGAAACCTTAACCATTAATCCTGCTAAAATATTAAATATAAAAAAAGGAACTTTGGCAAAAGGGTCAGATGGAGATATTTGTATCTTTGATTTAGAAGCTCCATGGAAAATAGATGCTGATAAACTGAAATCTAAATCAAAAAATACAGCTATAGAAAATAAAAATCTTCAAGGAAAAATTTTAATGACTTATCTTAATGGTGAACTAGTCTACTCAAACTAATGGATGTAAATTTAATAATAGTTACAGTTTATTCTTACCTTTTAGGATCTATTCCTTTTGGATTGGTTTTAATAAAAATTTTTTTAAAAAAAGATATTAGAGAAATTGGATCAGGAAATATTGGCACAACAAACGTTTTAAGAACTGGAAAAAAGTCTCTAGCAGTTGCTACTCTTGTGCTTGACTTATTAAAAGGATATTTTTCTATAGCCATAACATCTATTTATTTTGAAAATCTTATTTCATATTCTGCTTTGATTTGTTTTATAGGTCATATTTTTCCTGTTTGGTTAAAATTTAAAGGAGGCAAAGGAGTTGCGACTTACCTAGGTGTAATATTAGCACTTTCATATAAATTTTTTCTAATTTTTGGAATTACTTGGCTTGTTTTATCTTTTTTATTTAGATACGCATCATTATCCTCGCTAATTTCATCTCTAATTGTTTTTATTTATTCATATTTTTTTATTAATAACTTTTCTTTAATACTTTTTATTTTTTTCATAATTATCATTTACACACATCGAGAAAATATAGTTCGATTAAAAAAATCTGAAGAAAGTAAAATTAAGTTATAAGTGTTGTCTTTATTAGTTTTTAAATAATAAATTTGACAAATTCGTTTAATTTTGAAAATAAACGAATAATGAATTTAGTAATTGTTGAAAGTCCAGCAAAAGCAAAAACAATAAATAAATATTTAGGTAAAGATTATTTAGTTTTAGCTAGTTACGGGCACATAAGAGACCTTCCTTCAAAAAATGGATCTGTTGATCCAGAAAATAAATTTCAAATGGAATGGGAAATAGATTCTTTTTCAAAAAAATATTTAAAAGAAATTACAAATGCTGCTGAAAACTCTGATAAAATTATCTTAGCCACCGACCCTGACCGTGAGGGTGAAGCTATCGCATGGCATGTTAAAGAAGTTTTAGATAAAAAAAAATTATTAAAAGACAAACATTTAGAGCGAGTTGTTTTTAACGAGATTACGAAGAAAGCAATTTTAGATGCTATTAAAAATCCAAGAGAAATTCATTTGCCTTTAGTTGAAGCTTATCTAGCTCGAAGAGCTTTGGACTATCTTGTAGGATTTAATATCTCGCCAATTCTTTGGACAAAATTACCTGGATCAAAATCAGCAGGAAGAGTGCAGTCCGTAGCCTTAAAGCTTATAACTGAAAGAGAAAAGGAAATAGAATTATTTAAGCCAGAAGAATACTGGACTCTTACATCAGACTTTACGAACAAAGATAACAAAAATATTTTTTCAAAATTAAGTTTATTCAATGGAGAAAAAATTGAAAAATTTTCTTTTAAAAATAAAGAGGAAATACAAAGAGTGGTCGATATAATCAATAAAACAAAATTTAAAATTGCTGATGTGAATACAAAAGTATTTAGACGAAATCCCCTAGCGCCTTTTACAACATCAACTTTACAACAGACTGCTTCGGGACGATTTGGTTTTGGAGCTTCCAGAACAATGCAAATTGCACAACGACTTTATCAAGGTGTAGATATCGAGGGTGAAACAACTGGATTAATTACTTATATGAGAACTGATGGAACTAATATTTCAAAAGAAGCAATTAATGACTTTAGAAAATTCATTACTGACGATTATGGCGATAAATATTTACCAGTGGCACCAAATAGTTATACGGGGAAAAAAGCAAAGAACGCTCAGGAAGCTCATGAAGCAATTAGACCGACTAATATAAGCAGGAAACCTTCTGATATTAAAAAATATGTAAATGCAGATCAATTTAAACTTTATGAATTAATTTGGAGTAGAGCCTTATCATCTCAAATGACTCCAGCAGAATTTGATAGAAATACGATAATTATTTCTTCGAACGATAATAAAATTAATTTTAGAGCTAGTGGCTCTGTCGTAAAATTTGATGGGTTTCTTAAAGTTTATCAAGTTCAAGAAACTGACGAAGATGCAAAAAATATTTTACCTGAGGTCAAAGTCGGAGAGGAAATTAGTATACTTAAGCTTAATGATGAACAACACTTCACAGATCCACCACCACGATACTCTGAGGCTAGTTTAGTGAAAAAGATGGAGGAATTAGGCATAGGGAGACCCTCTACTTATGCTAGCATTATCTCAGTATTATCAACGAGAAATTATGTCGAATTAATTAATAAAAGGTTTAATCCGACTGATAGAGGTAAGCTAATTTCAGCTTTTTTAGAAAAATTGTTTTCTAAATACGTTGATTATAATTTCACTGCAGACCTGGAAAATCAGTTAGATGAAATTACTAGTGGTAAAATTGAATGGGTTCAAGTTTTAGAAAATTTCTGGAAAGACTTTTATGAAAATGTTGGAAAAGTTAAAGAAAAGAGAACTAGAGAAGTATTAGACCTATTAAATGAAAGTTTAGGTGCTTTAATTTTTGAAAGAGATAATAAAGACGCTATAGATCGAAAATGTAAGTTATGTTCTAATGGAGAGCTTAGTCTTAAAAATAGTTTTAGAGGTGGAGCTTTTATAGGTTGTTCAAATTATCCGGATTGTAAATTCACTAGACCTTTATCTAAAGCTAAAGCTGCAGCTCAATATAACTTGGCGGAGCCTAAATTACTGGGTCAAAACGAAAAAGGTAAAGATATATACTTAAAGAATGGTAGATTTGGGCCCTACTTGCAATATGAAAAAGAAAAAGAAGAATTAGAAGTAAAAAAGAAAAAAGGTAGAAAGAAAAAAAATGAAAATGAACATCTCAAAAATGTTTCAATTCCAAAAGGTATAGATGTTGATAGTGTTGATTTAGATAAAGCAAAATATTTATGCTCTCTTCCTAAAGTTTTAGGACAACATCCTGAAAACGGACAAGATATAACTTTAAATTCTGGAAGATTTGGTCCGTATTTAAAATGTGAAAGCAAATCTGCAAGATTAGAAAATGTTGAAGATCTTTTTTCTATAGGAATTAATCGAGCAATTACTTTAATTGCTGAAGCTAAACCAGGAAGAATTTCTTCTTCACTTATTAAAGATCTTGGAGAGCACCCTGATGATAAAAAACCAGTTAGAATTATGAAAGGTCAATATGGACCTTATATTAAGTATAAATCTCTAAATGCAACTATTCCTGAAGAAAAAGATCCAAATGAACTTACTATGGAAGAAGCACTTATATTAATTGAAAAAAGAAAAGAATACGATAGAAGTAAAAAAAAAGGTAAAAGGAAATGAGCTTAATCGAAAAAAAAATAAAAAGTTTAAATATAAAATTACCTGAACCAAAAGCACCAGTAGGAGCTTATGTTGCTACTAAAATTGTTGGAAAACTATTATATATATCTGGTCAAATATCTATTGATGAAAATACAAAACTTATAACAGGAAAGATTGGAAAAGATTTAGATTTAGAGAAAGGTTACAAAGCTGCCGAAAGATGTGGTTTAAGTATTATCGCACATGTTAAAAATGCTTGTGGGGGAGATTTGGATAAAGTTAAATCTTGTGTGAAATTAACAGGTTATGTCAATTCGACAGATGATTTCAAAGATCAGCCAAAAATTATAAACGGCGCTTCAGATATTATAGCTAAAATTTTTGATAAAAGAGGTGAACACACGCGCGCTGCAGTAAGTGTGAATAGTTTACCTTTAGGAGTTGCTGTAGAAGTTGATGCAATCTTTGAACTTAATTAGTGATAGGTCTACCAACAGAATAGTATTTGATTTTATTTTTTTTCATTTCTTCGGCAGAATAAAGATTTCTTAAATCGTAAACTTTAAATTTATTATTTTTTATAATCTTTTTGAAATCTATTGATTTAAATTCATCCCATTCAGTGAGTAGAACTACCAAATCTGCACCATTACAATTAGATTTTATATTGTTTCTGTAATCACAGTTTTTGATTTTTTTAAACTCATTTTTTTCTCCAGATGGGTCATAATATCTAACTTTAGCACCTTTTTTGCATAGATATGGTATCATTTTAAGGCTGGTAGAATCCCTCATATCGTCAGTGTTTGGTTTAAATGTTACGCCTAAGAAAGAAATTTTTTTATTTCTTATATTTGAACCTAAAATTTTATGAATTCTTTGAGTAAGTAAACTCACTCTTTCTTGATTAGATTTAATTACTGATTTAACAACTGATAAATTTATTTTATATTTCTCTGCAGCTGATACAAGACCTTTGGTGTCCTTTGGAAAACATGATCCCCCATAAGCTGGGCCAGCACGTAAAAACCTACCACCTATTCTACTGTCAGAACCCATGCCTAATGAAATATCCTCTATATTTACACCAGACTTTTCGCATAAGTTAGCAAGTTCATTAATAAAAGTAATTTTTGTTGCAAGAAAAGCATTTGATGCATACTTTATTAATTCGGCTCCCCTTCTTGAAGTAGTGAAAAATTTTGATCCCTTATTTGTTAATGGTGCATAAAGTTTTCTCATAATATTGAAGGTTTTTTTTTCGTTAGATCCTATTACAATTCTATCGGGATATCTAAAATCGCGTATCGCTTCACCCTCTCGCAAGAATTCAGGATTAGAGATTACTGTAAAAAGTTTTTTCTTTTTTTTTAAAATTTTTTCAATCTCATCGCCTGTTCCTACTGGCACAGTCGACTTAGTTATAATAATCTTTTTTCTTTTTGAATATTTTAAAATTTCTTTTGTACATTTATAAACGAAAGATAAATCAACTTGAATTGACCCTTTTCTTGTAGGCGTCCCTACACATATAAAAATAATATCTGATGTGCTAACAGCTTTATTGATATCTGTTGTAAATGAGAGACGTTTAGCTACAAAATTTTTTTTAATTAATTCGTCTAATCCTGGTTCATAGATTGGGGATATTCCAGAATTAAGTTTATCTATTTTATTTTTATCTTTATCAACACAAACTACTTGGTTTCCTATATCAGCAAAGCAGACCCCACTAACTAATCCAACATAACCAGTTCCTATCATGCATAGTTTCATTTATTTTCCTTTAGATATTTGAATTCCTGAATTAATATATCCACTTAAGGTTCCGCAATCTAAATATTTACCTCTAAAAATATTTCCATAAAATTTATTTTCTTTTTTAATTAAACCTCTAATTGCGTCAGTAATATGTATCTCTCCACCTTGACCGGGTTTTAATTTTTTAATTTCACTGAATATTTTTATAGGCAATATATATCTACCAATAATTGCAAAATTTGATGGCGCTTTTTTAATACTAGGTTTTTCTACAACATCTTTAATTTGAAAGTATCTTTTTTTTTTATTTTTGACTGATAAAATTCCCCATCTTGATACTGATTTTCTTTCTACTCTCTTTGTTGCGATTATAGATCCATTAGTCTTTTTATGTAATCTTATCATTTCTTTAGAACAATTATTTTTTATTATTAAGTCATCAGGCAAAAGCATTAAAAAGTATTTGTTTTTTATATATTTTTGGCATCTTAAAACTGCATCGCCTGTTCCTTTAGGTTTATTTTGATAAACAAATTTTATCATTTTTTGATATTTTTTTATTTTTTTGTACTCTTCATGTAATCTTTTATCTTTCTTTTTTTTTAATATTTTTTTATAGAAATTATCGTTAAAAAAATATTTTTTAATCGATATTTTATTTTTTGAAATTATAAATATAAATTCATTAACACCTGCATCAATACACTCATCTAATATATATTGTAAATTTGGTTTGCCATTGATGGGCATTAATTCTTTTGGCATCACACTTGTCAAAGGAAGCATTCTAGTCCCTAATCCTGCTAATGGAATAATGGCTTGTTTTATCATATGATTCTTATAATAGTTATTATCATTGCTTTATAGAAATGAAAATATTTAAAGACAAACATTCTCTTCGGAAAGAGATTTTAAAAACAAAAGGTATATCATTTATACCTACAATGGGTGGATTACATAAAGGTCATATTTCATTGATAAAAAAATCTAAAAAGTTTAAGTTTAAAACTTTAGTCTCCATTTTTGTAAATCCTAAACAATTTAATAAAAGAAGCGATTTTAGGTCTTATCCAAGAAACACAAAAATAGACATAAAAAAATTAAAAAAATTGAAAATTAATTACTTATATATTCCAACTTTTAAAGACATATACGGATTTAAACCTAAGAAGAAAGTTTTCTTAGATAAATTTTCAAAAAAATTATGTGGTAAATTTAGAAAAGGTCATTTTGAAGGTGTTTTAAATGTAGTAAATAGGTTTATAGAAATAATAAAACCTAAGTATATTTTTTTAGGTAAAAAAGATTATCAACAATTGTATTTGATAAAAAAACATATTGAAAAAAGAAAGATTAAATCTAAAATAATTGAATGCAAAACCATTAGAGAAAATAATGGTATAGCTTGTTCCTCAAGAAATTCAAATCTTGACAAAAATCAGAAGAAGATCGCATCTAATATTTTTTATTATTTAAGCGACCTAAAGAAAAAAATGAAAAAAAAATATATTTTATTTAATATAAATAAAATTAAAAAAGACTTAGTTAATTTAGGTGCAAGTAAAATAGACTATTTAGAAAATTATAATGTTGATAGTTTTAAAAAAATCAAAAAACCAAATTCAAAATTCAATTTATTTTTTGCGTACCATATTAAAAACACAAGATTAATTGATAATATCTAGTTTAAAAAATAAAATGATCCCAAGCCTAGGAAAGAAAGAAATCCAATGACGTCTGTAATAGTTGTTACAAAAACACTTGAGGCTAAAGCAGGATCGATATTTAATTTTTTTAAAGAAACTGGAACCAGTATCCCAAATAAACCTGCAACAATCATGTTTAAGATCATTGAAACACCAATCAATAGTGAAAGATTTAACTCTTTAAACCATAACTGAACTATTATTGCAGTTATTATTGCGAAAATTATACCGTTTAAAATACCTATTAAAAATTCTTTACCAACAACTCTATTGAAATTACTTTTTGATAATTCTTTAGTAGCTATTGCTCGAATAGTAACAGCTAAAGTTTGCATCCCAGCATTTCCTCCCATAGAAGCAACTATTGGCATGAGAAAAGCTAATGCTACCATTTGTTCGATTGAGGCTCCAAAAAAACTTATTACCCAAGTGGCTAGCAAAGCTGTTAATAAATTTAATAATAACCAATTAAATCTTCTTTTTGTTTTTAGCATAACGCTATCAGTAATTTCTTCATCACCAACCCCTGCTAACCTTAAAGCATCTTCTTCTGCTTCCTCTTGAACGACAGTTACGACATCATCGGCTGTGATCATGCCAACTAATTTGTTTTCTTTATTAACAACTCCTGCAGATACCAGGTTATAATTTTCAAAAGTAAGACCAACTTCTTCTTTGTCCATATTAACTGAAATTAAGACTGGCATTTCTCTCATTATTGAGTTCATTTTTAAATCTCTAGATGTTCTAAGCACTCTTGATGAAGGAACAGTTCCGATTGGTTTAAAGTCATCATCCACGATAAATATTTCTAGAAATTCCTCGGGCAAATCTTTGTCCTCTCTTAAATAATCTATTGTTTGTCCAACTGTCCAATTACTTGGCACTGCTGTAAATTCTCTTTGCATTATTCTAGCCGCAGAATCTTCGGGATAACTTAAACCCTCTTGTAGTAAAAATTTGTCTTTTGGAGGTAGTTTTTCTAAAACTTTTTCTTTTACCTCTTTTGATAAGTTTTCAAGAATTTTAATAGCATTATCAGACTCTAATCGTTTAATTATTTTTATAAGAGACTCTATAGAAAGTAATTGTAAAACTTCACTTTGAATTGACTCATTTAACTCAATAAAAATTTCTGGATCTATGTTGAAGGACTCAATTTCAATTAATTTATTCCTTGTCTCAGGATTTAAATTTTCAATTAAATTGGCAACATCTGCTTCGTGTAAATCTTTTAATTTTTGATTGATAAATTCAACATTTCCACTCTCAATATTTTGAGTGAAAGTGTTGATAAATTCTTTATTAAAATCTAAATTGACTTTTTTTGCTTCTCTTGATTTTGGTAAAGCCATAAATGCCTCTATAAGTTTTTTTGAGACTATTAGTCTATATAGTGATAAAATTCAAACTAAATGAGTATAGAAATTAAAATTAGCAAAAAACGTATTCCTTATAAAATGGCAATGCTTGTTCTTAATAAAAGAGTTGAAGAAGTTAAAAATGGTGAAAATAGAGAATTATTGTGGATACTAGAGCATCCCACTACTTATACTGCTGGAATCAGTTTCAATAAAAAAGAAATAATAGACAAAAAAATAAAAATAATTAAATCTAATAGAGGAGGTAAAATCACACTGCATAACCCCGGGCAAAAAATTATTTATTTTGTAATCGATTTGAATAAAAGAAAAAAAGATATTAGAAGATTAATAAATTCAATAGAAAAAAGCATTATACAATTTTTACATAATTATAAAATTAAAGCTAAAAATGATAAAAAAAATATTGGCATTTGGGTTAAAAATAAAAAAATTGCAGCAATAGGTATTAGAGTGTCTAGATGGGTGGCCTATCATGGTTGCTCAATAAATATTTCAAATAATTTAAAACAGTATTTAAAGATTATTCCATGTGGTTTAGATAATAAAAAAGTGACCTCAGTATCAAAATTAACTTCAGCTAAACCAAAGAACTTTGAGAATAATTTAGCAAATATTTTTATTAAAAATATTAATAATATTTAGATATTTTTTTTAAGAAAATCTTCAAATAGGTTGTTATATTTTGCTTTAAAATTATATTGAATATTGTTAATCATGAATTTTATTTTATACGCATGTAACATGAGGTTTTTAATTTTTACTCTTTTCATATCATTTAAAAAATATTTATCATCTCCAATTATTGGAAATCCGATTTTAAGTAATTGTTTTCTTAATTGATGCTTTCTTCCGGTAATTGGGTTCAATTCTAAGTATGAATACCCTTCGTTCGACTTAATAATTCTAAGATTAGTTATGGCTTTTTGAAGAATTTTTTTATTATTTTCATAATAAATTAAATCGTCTTTCATGACCTTTATGGATTTGTTTACTTTTCCATAAACTATCGCTACATAAGTTTTATGAATTTTCCTTATTCTAAAAAGTGAGGTAAATAATTGAGCATATTTTCTATTTTTTGCAATTATTAAAACTCCTGATGTATCTTTATCTAGTCTATGAACAATATAAGGTTTGGAATTTTCAAAATATTTTGTATTCTTTAAAATATCTATCATATTTTTAAAAGATTTTGTGCCTGATTGTACTGGAATACCTGTCGGTTTATTTATGACTATAAAATTTTCATTATCTTCTATTATATAGTTATCATAAGTGCCGATTTCTTTATTTTTTGGTAAATATTTAATTTTTTCTTTTTTATTTACTGGTTTAAATTTAGAGATATTATAAATCTCAATCAAATCACCAGTTTTTAGTCTATAAGATGATTTAGTTTTTTTTTTATTAACTTTAATTTTATTTTGTCTTAGTATTTTTTCTAATAACGAGTGCGGTAAGTTAATTACTTTATTTTTGAACCATTTATCTAGACGTGAGTTATTGTAATCATCGTCTACAATATATGATTCAGGCATGAACTCTTGCTTATTTGCTTACTTTTTTAGGCTCCGGCTGAGCGTCCTTTTTCGTGTCTTTTGTTGCTGTTTTTTTGGGTTTGTCTATTTTTTTTGCCGCTGGATTTCTATCAACTAATTCGATGACAGCCATTGGAGCATCATCTCCAGTTCTAAAACCTGCTTTTAAAACTCTAGAGTAACCACCTTTTCTAGCGCTATATCTTTTAGACAACTCACCAAAAACTTTAGTTACTGATTTTTTATCCTGTAATTTTGAAAATAGTCTTTTTTTATTACTTAAAATATTATTTTTTCCAATAGTAATAACTTTGTCAATTTGCGGCTTTAGCTCTTTAGCTTTTGGCAATGTAGTAGTTATCTGTTCATACTTAATTAAAGAATTTAGCATGTTTTTAAACAAAGCTTTTCGGTGTTCACCAGTTTTATTTAGTTTTCTGTATCCTAAACCATGTCTCATTAATAATTGTTTTCCTCTAATTTTTTTGACAATTCTGCTATATTATCTGGTGGCCAATTGGGAATTTCCATTCCTAAGTATAAAGACATAGTGTTCAAAACTTCCTTTATCTCATTTAATGATTTTCGGCCAAAATTTGGAGTTCTTAACATCTCTGGCTCAGTTTTTTGAACTAAATCTCCTATGTAAATGATATTGTCATTTTTTAAACAATTCATAGATCTCACTGACAGCTCAAGTTCCTCAACTCTTTTCAATAAGTTTCTATTAAACTCTGGTTCTGAGGATTTTACTTCTTTAACTACCTCTTGAGGATCTTCAAAGTTGACAAACATAGACAACTGATCTTGAAAAATTCTTGCTGAATAGGCTATAGCATCTTCTGCATCTACTGTACCATTTGTTTCTACATTCATCACAAGTTTGTCATAGTCCAAAGCACTTCCTGCTCTAGTGTTTTCTACTGAAAAAGAAACTTTTTTTACTGGGCTAAAAAGAGAGTCAATTGAAATTAAGCCAAGCGGACTATCTTCTGATTTATTTTTTTGTGCCTGCACATATCCTTTTCCTATACTTACCATTAATTCCATATGAAAATGTGTCTTTTCATCAAGATTACATATCGTTTGTTCCGGATTTAATATTTCTATTTCAGGAACCAATGTTATATCTTTAGCTTTAACTTCTTTTGGCCCTTTTATATCTAAGATAATTTTTTTAGAATTTGAGGATGAAGATTTAATCGCTAAATTTTTAACATTTAATACTATATCAGTTACATCTTCTCTAACACCTTTGATAGATGAAAATTCATGTAGCACTCCATCAATTTGAATCGCTGTTACTGCTGCACCTTGTATAGACGATAATAAAATTCGTCTTAGTGAATTTCCAATAGTTTGACCAAAACCTTTCTCTAAAGGCTCTGCTGTAACTTTCGCTATAGTTTTATCTTCATTACTAGTTATATCTAATTTATTAGGTTTAATTAAAGCTTTCCAGTTTTTATCTATTATATTAGATGATGTTTCCATTTTATACTCTCCTTCTTTTTGGTGGCCTTGCTCCATTGTGAGGCATAGGTGTGGTGTCTTTAATTGAAATAATTTTAAATCCTCTTGATTGTAATGAACGCAATGCAGTTTCTCTACCGGAGCCTGGGCCTTTAACTTGGACTGTTAATGTTCTTAAACCTTGCTCAAAAGCTTTAGCACCAGCATCGTCTGCTGCTACTTGAGCTGCGTAAGGTGTTGATTTTCTAGAACCTTTAAATCCTTTAGCACCTGCTGAAGACCATGAAACGACGTTTCCGCTTTCATCAGCAATAGAAATAATTGTGTTATTAAAAGTTGAGTAAACATAAGCTATACCTGAAGTAATATTTTTTTTAACTTTTTTCTTTTTTTTAAAACTACTTATATTTTTTGCATCAGCTTTTTTAACTTCTTTAATCTCAGTTTTTTTTTCTGTTTTAACGTTTTTTTTGCTCATTTAAATATTATTTCTAAATAAATTTTATTTTTTTAGTGGTGTTAATTTTTTACCAGCTATTGCTATTGCTTTACCTTTTCTTGTTCGCGCGTTACATTGAGTTCTTTGACCTCTCACTGGTAATTTTTTTTTGTGTCTTGAACCCCTATAACAGGCAAGGTCCACCAGTCTTTTTATATTAACTGAGACTTCTCTTCTTAAATCACCTTCCACTTTATGATTTGCATCTATAAATTCTCTTATCTTTAGAACTTGTTCTTCAGAAAGTTCATTAACTCTTTTTGAAGATGGAATATTTAGCTTTTCACATATTTTTTTTGATGAATGTAGGCCAATGCCATGAATGTAAGTTAGTGCGATACTAACAACTTTATTTTGTGGAATGTTTATTCCTGCAATACGAGCCATAAATTTAAGAATAAGTTTCTGCGTATTTATATTGTCATATGTTCTAAAGTCAACCCTTGATACGATCAATTAAACCGCTAATTTCATCACTAATTTCGGATACGGATCCCTCCCCATTAACTTCTTTAAGTAAATCATGCTGTTTGTAAAAATCTATTACTGCTTTAATATTATTTTCATAGGTTTCATATCTTCTAATTGCAATATCTTTTTTATCATCTGCTCTTTTTTCTAAGTTTTTTCTCTCTAAAATTCTTTTTTTGACTGTTTCTAAGCTAACGGATAGTTTCAAGGCAATATCTATTTTTTGATCATTTCTTTTTAATAATTTATCTAAATTTTTAGCTTGAATTAGGTTTCTTGGATACCCATCGAATATCAATTTATTTTTATAGCTATCATTAGATATATATTTTTCAATTATATTTCCCACAATGTCATCTGAAACTAAATTTCCTGTGTTAATAATTGATGAAATTTTATGACCAAGTTCAGTGTTGGTTTTAATTTCTTTTCTTAAAAGTTCACCAGTAGAAATTTGTTTTAAATTAAATTGTTTGACTATAAAATTAGACTGAGTACCTTTTCCAGCTCCAGGTGGTCCGAAAATAACTATGTTCATTATGAGTTACTTATCTACCAAATTTTGTTTTTTTAATTAATGACTCATACTGTGAACTCATTAATCTTGTTTGAACTTGAGTAACTGTATCCATTGCCACAACTACAACAATTAATATTGAAGTGCCTCCCAAATAAAAAGGGATGGGATACTTAGCGATTAAAAATTCAGGCATTAAACAAACAAATGTTAAATATAACGCGCCTACTGTAGTTAATCTAATTAATATTACATCAATATATTCTGCGGTTCTATCTCCTGGTCTAATGCCAGGGATATAACCTCCATACTTTCTTAAATTTTCAGCAGTTTCTTTTGGATTAAAAACTATTGAAGTATAAAAAAAAGAAAAAAAGATAATACCTGAGGCATATAGCAACATATATAAAGGTTGTCCTTGAGTAAACATTGAGGAAATTTTTAAAAACGTATCAGACTCTGCAAATCCAAAGTTTGAAATTGTTACTGGTAATAATAGTAATGCAGATGCAAAAATTGCAGGTATAACACCAGCTGTATTTATTTTAAGAGGTAGATGTGATGACTCACCACCATACATTTTATTTCCTACTTGTCTTTTAGGATAATTAATTAAAATCTTTCTCATTGCTCTTTCAAAAAATACTATGAATAAAACTGTGAGAATAACTAAAATAAAAATTCCAACTATCATTAGAGCTGATAAGGCCCCAGTTCTTCCAAGCTCAAACGTTGATGCTAAAGCTCTAGGAATTTCCGCTACTATTCCCGAAAATATAATTAATGAGATACCATTACCTACACCTCTCAAAGTGATTTGTTCACCTAGCCACATTAAAAAAGTAGTTCCTGCAACTAATGAAATTGTAGTAATAACTCTAAAAGACATTCCTGGTTCGATAACTAAGTTTCCAGCGTTCTCAAGACCTACAGAAACACCATATCCTTGTAAACATGCAATTAAAACTGTTCCATATCTTGTTATTTGAGTTATTTTTTTTCTTCCTATCTCACCTTGGTCTTTAAGATTTTTAAAATAATCTGAAACTCCTGTAAGCAGCTGAACAATAATAGAAGAAGAGATATAAGGCATAATACCTAATGCAAATATTGCCATTCTTGTTACAGCCCCACCTGAAAACATATTAAACATTCCTAACAAGCCTTTTTGACTTGAAGCCATCACGTCTTTTAATGCACTTGGATCGATCCCTGCAAGGGGTACATAGGTTCCTAATCTATAAATTATTAATATTAAAATTGTAAAAAATATTCTATTTTTGAGATCTTTTGCTTGGCTAAAAGCACCTGTTGTATTAAGCGTTTCACTAGACATAATTTATTTTTTAAGAATGTTTATTTTACCGCCCGCTTTTTCTATTTTTACTAAAGCTTGCTTAGATACAAAATGAGCTGATATTTCTATATTCTTTTTTATTTCTCCTGTTCCTAAAATTTTCAATTTTTTAAATTTTTTATTTATAAGTTTTTTTTCTTTTAAAGTTTTTAGATTTAGATTGTCTTTTATGTCATTTTTTTTCTTATCAATAATATTTTGAATTTTAGAAAGGTTTAATATTGCAACCATATCTTCTCTCATAGATTTAAATCCCCTTTTAGGTAATCGTCTATATAATGGCATTTGTCCACCTTCAAAACTTTTTATTGATACTCCAGATCTCGATTTTTGTCCTTTGTGTCCTCTTGCAGAAGTTTTACCTTTACCTGATCCAATACCTCTACCTACTCTAATTTTTTTTTTATTATTTTTCGTTAGACTGTTTAATTGCATTACTTGGCCTCTCTTTTCTGGACTATATCAGATATTTTTTTTCCTCTTATTGCAGATAAAGTTTTTGGAGAATTTTGAGATTTTAAACCATTAACGCATGCTTTTAAAACATTATGTGGGTTTGCTGAACCTAAAGATTTAGCTACAACATCTTGGATGCCTAAAACTTCACAGACGGATCGTATTGCTCCACCTGCAATTATACCAGTTCCTGAGGGTGCTGCTCTCAAAAAAACTTTTCCTGATCCATTTTTTCCTTTAACATCATGATGAAGTGTTCTTCCTTCTTTTAAAGGTATCTTAATTAAATTTCTTTTGGCGACCTCAGTAGCTTTTTTAATTGCATCTGGAACCTGTTTAGATTTTCCTTGTCCTATACCAATACTTCCTTTTTGATTTCCCACTACAACAAGAGCAGCAAAGCCAAATCTTCTACCACCTTTTACAACTTTTGTTATTCTGTTAATTGCAACAAGTTTTTCTTTTATATCGCTCTCAATTTTTTTGTTATCTACCATATTAAAATTTTAATCCATTTTTTCTTAGTGAGTCAGCAAAATTTTTAACCCTGCCATGATATTTATTTTCACCTCTATCAAAATAAACTTTTTCAATATTTTTTTCTTTTGCTCTTTTTGCCAGAACTTCACCTATAAGAACAGATTTCTCCATTTTTTTAATTTTTTTTGCTTTTATTTCTTTCTCAATGGATGAAGCTGAAACTAATGTTTTTTTTGATTTATCATCAATAATTTGAGCTGACAAATTATTTAAAGATTTAGAAACTGATATTCTAAATCTATTTACATTTACGTTTCTTAACTTTTTTCTATTTCTTAATTTTCTTTTAATTTTTGTATTAATTTTTTTCATTATTTCTTCTTACCTTCTTTTCTTAGAATAAACTGACCTCTTTCTTTTATTCCTTTTGCTTTATAAGGTTCAACAGGTTTTAAATTTTTGATATCAGCAGCAATTTTTGAAACTAGATCTTTATCAACACCATTAATCTTAATTATAGTTTGTTTTTCTACTGTAATTTTAATATCTTTAGGAATTTTAAAGTTAACGTCATGACTAAAACCAATTTGTAAATTGAGGACCTCACCTTTTAAATTTGCTCTAAAGCCTACACCATTTAATTCTAAGATTTTTTCATGGCCTTTTGATACGCCTGTAACAGCATTATTAACTAGGCTTCTATAGGTCCCCCACATGATAGAAGTTTTTTTATCTATCTTTTTGTCTAATGGTTTAATTTGGAACTCGCTTTCATTCAAAATTGATGAAAATATCTTATCATTAATAGTTAATTTTTTTGTACCTTTTGGTCCTGTTATAGTTAAATTAGCACCCTCAATCTTTATTGAAGACTCTTTTGGTATTATAATATTTTTTTTTCCTATTTTTGACATTAGAAAACCCTACAAATTATTTCACCGCCAACGTTATTTTTTCTAGCCTCTGCATCGCTCATCACTCCTTTAGGAGTTGATAAAATTGCTAAACCTAATCCATTCATTACTTTTGGAATACTAGTTGCTCTTGAATATACCCTTCTACCAGGTTTTGAAATTCTTTTAATTTCTTTAATTACAGGATCGCCCTCATAATATTTTAAGGATATTTTTAAACTTGTTTTATTATTTTCTGTTTTTTCGATAAAATAATCTTTTATATAGCCCTCATTTTTAAGAATTTCTAATATGTTTTTTCTAAAATTTGATGAAGGTATCAAAACTGAGTTTAATGATCTCATTTGACCATTTCTAATTCTTGAAAACATATCACCTATTGGATCTGTCAATGTCATTTTCCTCCTACCAGCTTGATTTAGTTATTCCTGGAATTTTACCAGCAGACGCCATGTCCCTTAGTGCAATTCTAGATATTTTTAATTTTCTATAAACTCCGTGAGGTCTACCTGAAACTTCACATCTGTTTCTAATTCTTATTTTAGATGAGTTCTTTGGAAGTTTATTTAATTTTAATTGGGCTTCAAATCTCTCTGATAACTCCAGTTTTCGATTATTAATAATTTTTTTTAAAGCAGCTCTTTTTTTTGCATACTTTTTAACTAGTTTAATTCTTTTTAAATTTTTTTGTACTGCACTTGTTTTTGCCATATAAATCCTTAGTTTTTTTTCTCATTAATAGGAAAATTAAACTCCTTTAAAAGTTCTAAAGTTCCTTCTTTATTTTTGCTAGATGTTACCATTGTAATATCTAAACCTCTTATTTTGTCTACCTTGTCAAAATTAACCTCTGGAAAAACTATATGCTCTTTAATCCCAAAAGAATAATTATACGAATTGTCAATTCCTTTAGCTGACAAGCCTCTAAAATCTTTTATTCTTGGTAAAGCTATATTCACTAATCTATCAATAAACTCATACATTCTACTTGACCTCAAAGTTACTTTTACTCCTGAGTTTGCTCCTTTTCTGGTTTTAAAGTTTGAGATAGATTTTTTAAATTTTGTAATAACAGGTTTTTGGCCAGTAATTAAAGCCAGATCTTCTACGCAAGCTTTAAGTTTTTTTCCATCGGAAGCGTCCTCTCCAAGTCCCATATTCAAAATAATTTTTTGGATTTTAGGAACTTCATGTTTATTTTTCAAAGATAGCTTACTCATTAGTTTAGATATTATCTCCTTTTCATATATTGTTTTTAGTCTTGGCATTATTTCTTACCTGCTGTTTTTTTATCTGTTTTTTTGGTATCAATATTTTTAATATTTGATTGGTGAATAAAACTTTCTTTAGAAATTATACCGCCTTTATTTTCTTTAGTAGGTTTTGTATGTCTTTTTATCATACCGATTGATTTAATCTTTACTGTTTCTAGTTTACGATTTATTTCTAAAATTTCTCCAGTTTTTCCTTTATCTTTTCCAGTAATAATTTTTACTTGAGCTCCTTTTTTTAAATTCATTTCAAAGTACCTCCGGCGCCAGAGAAATTATCTTTGTATGTCCTCTGGTTCTTAATTCTCTTGTTACAGGTCCAAATATCCTTGTTCCTATCGGCTCACCCTTATCATCTGTTAAAACAACTGCGTTTTTATCAAATTGAACTTTAGATCCATCATCTCTATAAATTTCTTTTCTTGTTCTTACAACTACGGCCTTATGCACAGCGCCTTTCTTAACTTTGCCCTTTGGAATTGCATCTTTAACACTGATTACGATAATATCTCCGACAGAGGCATACCTTCTTTTTGATCCACCTAAAACTTTAATACATTCTACCCTTTTCGCTCCTGTATTATCAGCTACTGTTAACTCTGTTTGTATTTGTATCATTATTCCATTACCTGCCAGGTTTTCTTTTTTGAATAAGGTTTACATTCAATAATGGCGACTTTTTCACCTTCTTTAAATTTATTTTTTTCATCATGTGCGTGATATTTTTTTGATCTTTTTATTATTTTTTCATAAAAAGGATGTTTAAATTTTCTTGTTACTTCAACAACAACTGTCTTATTATTTTTTGCGCTAGTAACTACTCCTTTTAATATTTTTTTTGTCATTTTGTGTTCTTTATTGATGTGTATAATCTGGCTATACTTTTTTTTATTTCATTATATTGGGCAGGATTGGTTATTTGATTATTAATTTTTTTAAACCTAATATTAAAAAGATCCTTTTTAAGCGATAAAATCTTTTTTTCTGCCTGATCCTTAGTCAATTTTTTTTCCTCTTTTTTTTTACTCATTATCTTTATCTTTTAACAAATTTAGTTTTAATTGGTAATTTTGCAGAAGCCTTATACAAAGCCTCTTTTGCTATTTCTTCACTTACACCATCAATTTCAAAAATAATTCTACCTGGTTTTACTCTACAAGCGTAATATTCAGGAGAACCTTTTCCTTTACCCATTCTAACTTCTGTAGGCTTTTTCGACACTGGGATATTAGGAAATATTCTAGTCCATACTTTACCAGTTCTTTTCATGTATCTGGTTAATGCAACCCTAGCTGCTTCAATTTGTTTTCCGATAATTCTCTCTGGTTGCATAGCTTTTAATCCATATTGACCATAATTCAATTTTACAGCTCGCGTAGCATTTCCGTGTATTCTACCTTTAAATGCTTTTCTGTATTTAGTTCTGACTGGCTGTAGCATTCTTTACCCTTTCCTTTTTTTCTTTTTCAACATCTTTTGCCATTAATTCACCTTTATAAATCCAAACTTTGACACCAATAATTCCGTATGTGGTAAGAGCTTCTGCAAACCCATAATCTATATCTGCTCTTAGAGTGTGGGAAGGTATGCTTCCTTCACGCAACCATTCAGTTCTTGCAATTTCATTTCCTGCTAATCTACCACTTAACATCACCTTAATTCCTTTTGCGTTTAATCTCATTGCTGACTGCATCGCTCTTTTCATGGCTCTTCTATAAGCAACCCTTTTTACCAATTGTTGTGCAATATTTTCTGCGACTAAATTAGAGTTAAGCTCCGGTTTTTTTATTTCTTTTATATTTACATTCACATCACTGTCAGTAATTTTCATAATATTTTTTTTTATTTTTTCTATATCAGCACCTTTTTTTCCAATAACAAAACCAGGTCTTGATGTATGAATTGAAACAGTGCATTTTTTAGATGATCTCTCTATTATTATTTCTGAAACGCCTGAGTTAGTAATATTTTTTTTAATATAATTTCTGATTTTAAAATCCTCAATCAGATATTTTCCAAAGTCTTTTTTCTTTGCGAACCATGTTGAGTCCCATCCTCTGTTAATACCTAATCTCAATCCTATAGGGTTAATTTTTTGTCCCATTATTTACTCACCTTTTTTATTTCTTTCTTTTCTTCTAGCACAATTGTAATTCTGCTAAATGGCTTTTTTATTGGACTTGCTCTTCCTTTGGCCCTAGGCCTAAATCTTTTCATTACTAAAGATTTTCCAACGTATGCCTCTTTTACAAATAAATTGTCAATATCAAATTGATAATTATTTTCTGCATTTGAAATTGCTGATTTCACAGTTTTACTTACATCTTTAGCTATTCTTTTTCTTGAAAATTCCAAATCTCTTAACGCAATATCTGCTTTTTTTCCTTTGATAAAATTACAAACTAGTGCAAGCTTTCTTGGACTAGTTCTAACATTTTTATTAACTGCTTTTACTATTAAATTATTTTTTTCCATTATTTTTTATCTTCTGCTGGTTTTGCTGTTGCTGTTGCTGCTGCTTTTTTATCTGCAGGCGTGTGACCTTTGAATGTTCTAGTAGGTGCAAATTCTCCTAGTTTGTGACCAACCATCTCCTCAGAAATTGTTATTGGTATAAAAGATTTTCCATTGTGAATCATGAAGCTGTGACCTACAAAATCAGGAATAATAGTTGAATTTCTTGACCATGTTTTTATTGGTTTTTTATTTGGCGCATCTTTAAGTTTATCTATTTTTTTTAGTAAACTTGGATGAACAAACGGACCTTTCCAAACAGATCTAGTCATTATTTTTTCCTCTTCTTCCTTCTAGTAATTATTAATTTATCACTTCTCTTAGGTTTTCTAGTTTTTAACCCTTTAGCAGATTGTCCCCATGGAGAAACCGGGCTTCGTCCACCAGAAGTTTTACCTTCACCCCCTCCGTGAGGGTGATCTACAGGATTCATTGCGACACCTCTAGTTTGAGGTCGTTTACCTCTCCATCTATTTCTTCCTGCTTTACCAATTTTAATGTTTTTTTGATCAGGATTTGAAACTGTACCAATTGTAGCAATACAAGAGCTACTAACTTTTCTTGTTTCACCTGAAGAAAGTTTTAATATTGCATAATCCCCATCATATCCAGACAAGGTAATTGATGAACCAGCAGATCTAGCTAACTTTGCGCCATTTCCAGGTATCAACTCTACATTATGTATAGATGTTCCAGGAGGAATATCTTTTAACTCTAAACAATTACCTACCTTAATCTCTACATTTTTACCTGACTCGATTACGTCGCCTTGTTTCAAACCTTGCGGACTTATAATATATGATTTTTCTTTATCTTTATATGTAATCAGAGCTATATAAGCAGTTCTATTTGGATCGTATTCAATTCTCTCTACGGTTGCTGGAGTATTTTTCTTTTTTCTATAAAAATCTATTACTCTATATTTGTGCTTTGAACCTCCTCCAATGTGCCTAGATGTTATTCTGCCATTGTTATTTCTGCCACCAGTAAAGTTTTGTCCTTTTGTTAAAGGCTTATAAGGAGACCCTTTCCATAAACTGCTTTTGTTTATAACTACTGTCCCTCTAGTTGACTTTGTGTATGGTTTAAACGTTTTAAGTGCCATAAATTAAATTCCTGTTGTTAAATCTATACTTTGACCTTTTTTAAGAGTGATTATTGCTTTTTTGTAACCACTCTTTATAGATTTTCTTCCTTGTTTCATTTTACTTTTTGATTTCTTATTTATTATATTTACTTTTACAACATTCACTTTAAAAAGTTTTTCAATATTTTTT
>QBVU01000010.1 GCA_003284275.1 Pelagibacteraceae bacterium AG-313-A04
GATTTAGTTAAGATTTTATTGTGCTTATAGAGTAATAAACATGTAACGGAGGTTTAATTTTATGATGAATAAATATTTTGAGTATAGAAAACACAAAACAAATTTTAGAACTGAAGTAATCGCTGGTGTAACAACTTTCCTTACAATGGCTTATATTATGTTCTTAAATCCTTTTATTCTCTCTGGTGAGTTTGCTGGAGCAGAAAAAGGTTTTTTTGATTTTGGTGCAGTTTTTACTGCAACAATTTTAGCAACTGCTGTGGCTTGTTTTATCATGGCATTTCATGGAAAAACTTGGCCAGTTGGATTAGCACCAGGTATGGGTATCAACGCCTTTGTTGCATACGGTGTTGTCGCTGGACAAGGTTATACACCCCAAGCTGCATTAGGTGCTGTTCTTGTAGCTGGTGTAATCTTCCTAGCAATTTCATTAACACCCTTGAGAGCTTGGTTGATCAACTCAATTCCAAAAAGTTTAAAACTTGGTATTGGTGCTGGTATTGGTTTATTCTTAGCAATTATCGGTTTGGAGATAATGGGAGTTGTAGGCGATCACCCTGTAACATTAGTTACTTTAGGTGACATCAAAAATCCATTAGTGCTTTTAGCATGTGCAACTTTCGTGTTCATGATCGTTTTAGAAAAAATGAAAGTTAGAGGAAATATCATTATTGGTATTTTACTCTTTAGTATCATTGCATGGGTGTCTGGCTTAGCTAAATTCAATGGAGTTGTTGGATCAATTCCTCCAATGACATATCTATTTGAATTTGATCTTAAAGCTGCATTCTCTGCTGGTATGGCATCAATAGTTTTCACTTTGTTATTTATTGACTTTTTTGATACAGCCGGAACATTAACTTCAGTGGCTAATGTTGCAGGAAAAGTTGATAGAAAAGGTAAAGTGCAAGACATAGATAAAGCAATGTTATCAGATAGTGTTGGTACAGTTGCAGGAGCTATGATGGGGACGACTACTGTGACAAGTTATGTCGAGTCTGGTTCAGGTGTAAAAGCAGGTGGAAGAACAGGAATGACTTCTTTAGTTATTGGAGTTTTATTCTTAGCTTGTTTATTTTTCGCTCCTTTGGCAACAAGTTTGCCAAAAGAAATAGATGGAGCAGCTTTGCTGTATGTTGCAATTTTATTCGTAAGAAATATTACAGATATAGATTGGAACGACATAGCTGAATCTGGTCCTGCGGTGCTTGCTATGATTGTTATGCCACTTACTTATAGTATCAGTAATGGTATTGCTTTAGCATTCATTGCTTATGCATTAATTAGAATTTTTACTGGTAAATTTGGTAAAACTTCTCCAGCAATTTGGGTAATTGCTGCAGCTAGTGTTTTAAGTTTTTACGTAGTTTAATGATTTTAGGGCCGGTTAACGCTGGCCCTTTAACTTCCTTGATGTTTTTTAATTAAATCTTCAACTCTAACCTCTTCATAATGTTCAAAAGGTTGAACTATCCAAGGGTTGCTATTTAATTTTTGGGCACAATAATCAGGTTCAAACGTAGAGTCTCTCTTTTTCCAAAGAACAGCTGTCTTTATTGATTTAATGTTTCCTTGTAATGGTGGGTATTTTTTAAGCCAATCAATACTTTTATTTAAAGTTACTCCAGTATCAGATAGGTCATCACACAATAGAATGTTTCCTTTCATCTCTTGAACTGTAGAGCTCATTTCTCTTGAAAAAACCAGCTCGCCTTGTTGATCCTCAGTTCCTTCTCCAGAATAGGACTCTACAGCTAAATAAGCACATTTAAGTTTAAATACTCTGCTCAGTACGTCTATAATGGGAGCTCCACCTCTCATTATGCCAATTAACATATTAGGTTTAAATCCACTTTGATGAATTTGTATTGCAAGTTTTTCAACGATTAGATTATACTCTTTCCAATCAACGATAAGTTTATCTGCCATGAAAAAAATTAGTTTATTTTTAAGGAGTTGTAAATGAAAGGTTACGTGGTCTGTGTTTATAAAAATATAACTAATGAGGAAAAGCTTAAAGAATATGCTGTAAAAGCTAGACTCGCAGTTGAAAAATATAAAGGCAAATTTTTAATTAGGGGTGGAAAAACAACTACCAATGAAGGTGAAAGCTCACCGAGAACTGTAGTTATTGAATTTCCCTCCTATAATGAAGCAAATTTATTTTATAAATCAAAGGAATATCAAGAAGCACACGAAATTTTGAAAGGTCACGCTATTAGACATCATCAAACTGTTGAGGGCGCTTAATATTGTATTGGTTCGTTATCTATTGATCGCCATAAATACCAGGTTGCTACTGAACAATAAGGTGTAAATTTTTTATAAAGCTTATTAAGGAATATCTTTGGAGGAAAGTATTTCTTATTATAATTATTCGAAATAGATCTAAGTAATCCTATATCCTGTAGAGGCCATATATTCGAACGATTAAATGTAAATAGTAAGATCATTTCTGCTGACCACCTTCCTATTTGTCTCAGATCAGATAAATATTCTATGGCCTCCTCATCGGTCATTTTTTTTATTAAGTTAGGCTTAAAAGTTTTATTCAAGGTTCTTTTGGCTAAATCTTTTATACCTTTGACTTTTTGTTTACTTAGACCACAGCTTTTTAAGCTGCTAAATGATAATTTGTTTACAGTTCTTGCGTTTATTTTATTTTTACATTTTTTTTTGAATTTCAAGAAAACTGAGTTAGCAGCAGCAACACTGATTTGTTGCCCAATAATACTTTTACATAATGAAAAAAAAACATCATTACGTGTCACGAGACATCCATCTTTATAATTATTAATGAGCTTTTTCATCACTTTATCTTTTTGAGATAAAATTTTCTTAGCTCTAGCCCAGTATTTTGGAGGTTTGCTCATGTTCTTGGAGCAACGATTTGTTTCTTCAATTTATTTTCTCTCATAAATATTATTAAAGAGCTTGCTATGACTAGTGATGCCCCAAACAAAGTTAAAATTTTTGGTATTTCACTCCAAATGAAATATCCAAAGACAATTGCAAATACTAAACTCAAATATTTAATTGGTGTTACAAGAGACGCTTCTGCTAACCTATAACTTTGAGTTAATAATAAATTAGCTATACTTCCACATAAACCAAGAACAAAAAATAAAATAAAATCTATGAAAGTTGGCATTATCCAGTCAGAAAAGAAAATTGTTGCTAAACCCAAAAGAGCACAAAGCAATGTAAAATAAAATGCAATTGTATAATTTGCTTCTGTTTTAGATAAAGATCTAACACTGATAGCTACACAGGCGAAAAATATACAAAATACAATTGGCGTAATGTAATAATAATTTACGTCTATAAATGCTGGTTGAACAATTAATAACATTCCAAGAAAACCAAGAAATACGGCTGACCATCTTTTTATACCAACTCTTTCAGATAAAAAAAAGATTGATGCCACTGTCACGAATATTGGTCCACCAAATGTTAATGAAACTACATCGGCTAAAGGTAATTCCCTCAATCCTAAAAATAATGCAATTATTGCAAGGGCTCCACTTATTGCTCTAAAAGCATGAAGGCCAGGGCGTGAAGTTTTGTAAAATGAAAATATTTTATCTTTTGGTATGATAAAAAATATTGGGATGAATCCTATAAAAAATCTTAAAAAAAGCACTTGGCCAACCGGATAATAGTCTAACCATTTTACACAGATGTCCATAATAGAGAAGCAGACTACGCTTCCTACCATGTACAATACGCCTATTTGATTTTGTGTTAACAATTTACTATCCTTTCAAATTCAAAATATATTAAATAAATTATGCAGAAATGTACACTTGCACTTGGATGTTTTTGGAAACCTGAGGAAAACTTTAAAAGCAAACCAGGTATATTAGAAACTGAAGTAGGTTACGCAGGAGGAAGCAGCATGAAAACAACTTATGAAGAAGTATGCTCAGGAAGCACTGGACATGCTGAAGTTGTAAGACTTACCTTTGATGAAAATAAAATTTCTTTTAAAAAAATATTAGATTTATTTTTTAAAATGCATGATCCAACACAAAAAGATATGCAATTTCCAGACGTTGGAACTCAATATAGAAGTGAGATTTTTTATGAAGATGAAAAGCAGAAACAAGAAGCTTTGGAAGTTTTAAAAGAATTTAACGAAAAATTAAATGGTAAAATTCAAACAAATATCTCAAAAATTAAAAACTACAGTAAAGCTGAAGAATATCATCAAAAATATATTGAAAAAAACAGGTGATGAATCAATTAGTAACTACAGACTGGTTAGATAAGAATATTAAAAAAGTAAAAATTTTAGATGCTAGCTGGCATCTTCCAAGTGCTAATAGGAATTCATTTGAAGAGTACAAAGCAGATCATATCTTTAACTCTATATTCTTTGATATAGATAAAAATTCAAACCAAAAAACTAATCTTCCACATATGCTTCCGTCTAAAGAAGAATGGGAAATAATTGTATCTGGTTTAGGAATATCTAATTCAGATCACATAATTGTTTATGATAACTCAGATGTTTTTAGTTCTTGTAGGGTTTGGTACACTTTTTTATATTTTGGCCATAATTCAAAACTTATCTCGGTATTAGATGGGGGTTTTAAAAAATGGATAAATGAAAAACGGCCCACCACTAAAAAAATAGTTAGCGTTGAAAAATCTAAATACATTGCAGTTGAAAATACATCTCTTGTGATAAATAAAGATGAAGTAAATAAAAATATTACTAATAATAATTTTCAATTGCTAGACGCCAGAGGAGAACAAAGATTTTTAGGCTTACAGCCTGAACCTCGAAAAGAACTTAAAAGTGGTAACATTAAAGGATCAATTAACCTGCCTTTCCAAAAACTTTTAAGAGAAGATAGAACTTTAAAAAAAAAAGAGGACTTAATTGAGATTTTCAAATCAAAAAAAGTGTCGATTAAAAAAGAAATGGCTTTTACATGTGGTTCTGGAGTTACAGCATGCATTTTAGGTCTAGCTAATTCTATTATAAGTGGTAAGAAACCTATTATCTATGACGGTTCATGGGCAGAGTACGGATTAGATTAAAAAATATGAAAACTTCTTCAAAAATTAAAACTTTTCTAATAATTTTTTTTTTAGTTATATTTGCAATCATAACAGCAAGGCACTTTATAGGTCTTCATTTTAAAAAAAAATTTAGCGTAAGGCCAGCCCCAGGTGTAATCGTTTCTACAGTTGAAAAATCGCTCTTTTATAAAAGTATTGAAACTTTTGGTACTGCAATTGCTCAAAACTCAAAAGCCTATAGAGTTCAAGCAAGTAATATTGATGGAAAGCTTAATCTTGAAAATAGATTTGTAAAAAAAGGAGAGAAAATACTTACATTAAAAGATGGAGGAAGCTTAATAGCAGATTTTGCTGGCAAAGTAGGGAAGAGGGAAATAGCTCAAGGTGTACTAGGTTCAGAAAGTTTAATTATTACACTTGATGATCTTAAGAAAATTGTAATAGATATTAAAGTACCTGAAAATTATGTAGGTGTTCTTAAAACAGGGCTAAAAGCTGAGGTTACTAGTTCTGCTTATAAAAAAGTTTTTAAGGGTAAAATAGAAACAATTAGTTCTCGTATTGACCCCTCTACTAGATCAATTCTTTCAAGAATAATAGTCGATAATTCAAATTTTGAAATTATTCCAGGCCAACTAATGACTGTAAAAATTATTTATGATGAAAAAGATCAAATTGGTGTACCGGAAAGTGCTGTAACAATTCAAGGAAATACAGCATTTGTTTATACTATAAATGAAGACACCGCTGAAAAAAAGAATATTGAAATTGGTAAAAGAAATTTCGGTAAAGTTTCAGTTATATCTGGATTAAATGAAGGTGATCTTGTGATCAGTGAAGGTGTTTCTAAAGTGAGAGATAAAGGTAAAATAAAAATTATTACTTCAGCCAAATAAATGTTTTTAACTGACCTTTCAATCAAAAGACCTGTCGTAGCCTCAGTAATGAGTATGGTTTTGGTTATATTTGGTTTAGTTACTTTTCAAGAGATACCAACAGATGAATTGCCTGATGTGCAGCCGCCAGTCGTTACAATTCAAACTGAATATAGAGGTGCTTCGGCTGAAATAGTTGACACACAAATTACACAAAAAATTGAAGATTTTGTTGGAGGAACTCCGGGATTAGAGACTATTGACTCTTTCAGTGAGGATGAAAGTTCAAGAATTACTCTAACTTTTGAAACTGATTTAGATTTAGATAATGTAACTAACGATGTCAGAAGTTCTGTGTCTAGAGTTTTAGATAACTTACCAGAAGGAGCTGAACAACCAGAAATATTTAAACAAAGTGCAGGTATGCGTACAACAATGTGGTTATCTTTTAATTCTGAAACTATGTCTGACTTAGAGTTAACTGACTACGCAGACAGGTATTTAACAGATACATTTTCTACTGTTGATGGGGTAGGTCGAGTTAGACTTGGTGGTCAAAGAGAATTGTCACTAAGGATTTGGTTGGACCCCATCGCACTTGCTGCAAGAGATTTAACCACCGAAGAAGTTGAAAACGTACTAAGAAAAGAAAATGTAGAATTTCCGGCAGGGAGAATAGAATCAAAAGATATTGATCTTACGATTAAGTTAAATAAAGCCTACAGTGACTTAGAAAATTATAAAAATTTACCCCTTAAAAGAGCAACTGACGGATCAATTATTACACTTTCTGATGTAGCAAGAGTTGAGCTAGGTGCAGAGTCCACACGTACTTTATTTAAAGGTAATGGAAAGCAAGTAGTAGGAATAGGAATTTACCAGCAATCAGATGCTAATACTATTGCTGTTGCCGATGGAATTAAAAAGAAAATTAAAGAGCTAAAGCCTAGCTTGCCCCCGAATACAACTTTAGAAGTTTCGTTTGATAGAAGTAATTATATAAAAGTTGCAATTAAAGAAGTTTATAAAACTCTTTTTATTGCTCTAATTTTAGTAACTATAATTATTTACCTTTTTTTGGGAAATATTAGAGCCCTGGTGGTTCCTTTGGTAGCTTTACCTGTCTCGTTAATTTCAACTTTTTTAGCAATTTATATTTTTGATTTTTCAATCAATCTGTTTACCCTTATGGCTTTAGTCTTGGCCATTGGAATTGTTGTAGATGATGCGATTGTAATGTTAGAAAATATTGTAAGAAGAATAGAGTTAGGAGATACCCCTCTTGTTGCAGCATTTAAAGGAGCTAAGCAAGTTTCATTCGCAATAATTGCCACAACAGTCGTTTTGGTTGCTGTCTTTGTTCCTTTAATTTTTATTAAGGGAATTACAGGAGTGCTATTTACACAAACTGCAATCACGCTTGCATCCGCTGTCATTATATCAAGTTTTGTTGCTTTATCTCTTAGCCCAATGTTGGCCAGTAAGTTCCTTAAACAAAATATGAATAAGTCAAAAATTGTTTTAAAATTTGAAAAATTTTTAATCAATTTAACTTATTTATATAAAGTATCTTTACTAGGTTGGATTAAAAAAAGAACAACGATAACAATTTTTTTATTAGCCACATTAGCTCTAACTTTATTTTTTTTCAATTTTATAAAAAAAGAATTAATTGCTCCTGAAGATAGAGGGGCTTTCTTTGTAATCGTAAAAGCTCCTCAAGGTTCCGGCTTTAATTTTACGAAGGATAGAGCTGAGGAAATTGAAGGTCTTTTATTGCCTAATGTAGGTAAAGGAGAATACAGAAAATTGATTATGAGAGTGCCAGGATTCGGTAAATCTGCAAAACAAGTAAATAGTGGTTTTATTATTGTGCTACTTGAACCTTGGAAAAAAAGAAATCGTCACGGTGTTGAAATAATGAGAGAATCTTTTGGGGAAATTTCAAAAGTACCGGGTGTATTAGCTTTTCCGATTATGCCTCAAGGAATTAGAACAGGAGGAATAGAGAGCCCTGTGCAATTTGTTATTTTAGGAAATACGTATGATCAACTTATTGAATGGAAAGAAATTATTAAAAAAGAGGCAAGAAAAAATCCAGGACTTACTTCGATTGAAGATGATTTCGATCTAAACAAACCTCAATTAAATGTTAAAATTGATCAAAAGAAAGCTGCTGACCTTGGGGTTTCAACAGAGGATATAGGTAAAACCATTGAAACAATTTTTGGATCAAGAAGAGTTACAAATTTTACTAGAGACGGTAAAGAATATTCTATTATTCTCCAAGGAGATATTAAAGATAGACAGGAACCTGATAGCATAAGTAAAGTTTTTGTTAGATCAAAGAACAATAATAAACTTGTATCGATCTCTAATCTAGTTGCATACGATGAGGAAGGTCAGTCACCGTTTCTAGCAAGATATAATAGACAAAAGGCTGTAACTATTTCAGCAAGATTAGTTGGTGACTATTCACTTGATGAAGCACTTAAATTTTTAGTCGGAGTAGTCGAACAAAATACTCCTCAAGCCCAGATTGCTTACAAAGGAGAAAGTGAAGAATATAAAAAAACTAATACTGAATTATATGTAATTTTTGCCCTTGCTTTAATAACTGCTTATCTTGCAATGAGCGCACAATTTGAAAGCTGGAAGCATCCATTTACAATAATGCTGACTGTGCCAATGGCTATACTTGGAGGATTATTGGGTTTACTCGTAGTCGGTTCATCTTTGAATGTTTATAGCCAAATTGCTCTTATAATACTCATAGGATTATCCGCAAAAAATGGAATTTTAATTGTTGAATTTGCAAATCAATTAAGAAAAGAAGGTAAAAATTTAGAGGTAGCAGTATTTGAGGCAGCAGCAATTAGATTAAGACCTATACTTATGACAAGTTTATCAACAATCATAGGGGTCTTGCCTTTAATTCTTGGAACTGGTCCAGGTGCAGCAAGCAGACTTACAGTAGGGATAACTATTTTTGGTGGAATGCTTTTTTCTACCTTCTTTACACTTTATGTAATTCCAACGATTTATACAATTGTTGGGAAAAATACTAAAAGGATTGATGCAGTTGAAATTGATCTTAATAAACAGCTTAAAAAATAATATATTTATTTTTATCTAAATTTTTCTTACAGAGCGTTAATTGCTTTCTATATTTGTTTGCCATATCTTTTACTGATTTTGCATAGATTATGGCTTTCTTGTCTTTAGAATAATTTTTGTAATCTCCCCAGCCCTTGTAATATGCTATGTATTGCTTGTAAGCATCCCTCTTAGAAATTTTTAAAATTTTATTAGTTTTATGAATATACCAACCAATAAAATCCACTGAGTCTTTAAACCTTGCTCTCGTTGCTAAAGGGCTATTTGTCTCTCTTTTGTATTGTTCCCACGTTCCTTTTACTGCTTGAGAATATCCAAAAGAACTTGAAGGTCTTTTAAAAGGAATAACTTTAAATAGTTTTTTTCGTGGTGGCTTAGCCAACCAATTAAAATCACTTTCTTTTTTAACGAAAGCTAATTGTAGATGAATCGGTGCCCCCCATCTTTCATACGAAGCTTTAGCATGTTTATACCAGAGATACCTCTCCTCAAATATTGCACAACTATTTTGTGTATTCTTTGGAATTGAGGAGCAAGCGCTAATAGTTAACAAAATTAAAAATAATAAAAGTTTTTTAAAATGAATCACTTGCTAATTTATACTAAAAATTAGTTAAGCTTTCTCCACTTTTCTGGCATTATGAAAGAGCCTTCCCACATACCAAGCTTGTTTTCTTTTGCATACTCTTCATCTCTCACATAATCTTTTGAATATCTTTTGTACGCTACTGCATTACCGTTTCTTACCATCCATTTGTTAAGATTAATTTTATCCTTATAACAAGTAGCTAAAAATCTTTTATACCTGTCTTTTGATGAAGAGATACATTTTATTTTTGAATTATCAATTTTATCTATTAATTTTTTTTTTGCTATGACTCCACACGAATAATCTTTGTTGAATTCAAAGCCAACTATTGCTGAAATTTTTAAAAACGGTTTTTTACATTGTTGTTTGATTTCTGGTGCATCAATACCCTCTAGTCTTATTTTTTTATTATTAATATGCACAGTATCACCATCAATTATTTTTGGTACTCCATAAATTTCTGCACCATTTAGCGCTTGAGTTAAAAAAAAAGTTATGATTAATATTAAAGTTGTTTTTGCCATTTTATAAAACTATAAATTAATAAAATTATAACTACTCCAGTAAAATTAGCTATTAAATCGTACAATTCAAAAGCCCTATTAGGAACTATTAAGTGGAAAATTTCTAATACGCAGGAAATAAATATAATTACGAGATAATTAGTAAAAATATTTTTCACTCTTACTCTTACTATTATTGCTAATACAGTAATATAAGAAAAAAAAATTAAATGATTAATTGACGTTCCTATAGGATTAGTTATTAAATTTGGTTGTTGACCAGAGTTTCCATATAAGAAATATCCTATTAAACTTCCAGGAAATAAATACAGAATGAGTAAAATTAATAATGAGAAATAATAAACATACTCTGTTAATTTAAATATAGTATTTTTCATTATTGATTTAATATAGTACATAATAGCTGTTTAAACTATTATGACTAAATTAATTCTCACAAGACATGGACAAAGTGTTTGGAATGCTGAAAATAGATTTACCGGATGGGTAGATGTAGATTTATCCGATAAAGGAGTCCTGGAAGCAGAAAAATCAGGCCAGATTATAAAGGATTTAAATATAAAAATAGATATCTCCTATACATCTTATTTAAAAAGAGCAATTAAAACTCTTACAACTATTCTTAAAAAAAATAGCTTAGAACTTAAATTCAATACTGCTTGGCAGCTTAATGAGAGACACTATGGATCTTTAACAGGTTTAAACAAAGAAGAAACTAAGAATAAAATTGGTGAAGAACAATTTAAAAAGTATAGGAGATCTTGGGATATAGCACCTCCTCCAATTAAAGAAAAAAGCGAATACCAAAATTTATTCAGTCCTCTTAATGCTAGTATACCTGTAGGTATGACACCATTTACAGAGTCTTTAAAAAGTACATATGAAAGAGTGGTGCCTTTTTATGAGAATGAAATTAAAAAAAATCTTGTAGAAAATAAAAATGTTTTAATTTCAGCTCATGGAAACTCTCTAAGAGCTCTATGCAAATATTTATTCAATATTTCAGATTTAAAAATAAATGAATTGGAAATACCGACGGGTAACCCTCTAATAATCGAATTTGGAAATAATTTAAAAATCGAAAAATATTATTATTTAGACAAATCAAGAGCTAAAGATATAATTTTTAATCAATGATATTAAGATTTAAGATTTTCTTATACATATCAAAAGTGTTTAAGTGATAAAACTTTTGATTACTTTCGAGTCCCTGTAAGTTCTTATCTTTTATTAATTTATTCCATACTTTATTCATTGAAAAAATTTTTGATTTTTCCCTAATCAAAATATCTCTATTAGTGATTTGCAACCCAGTAAAAATATATTGATTTTCTTCGTCCTTTGTAATTTTTTTATTATTTAAGTTAAAATCTCCATGAAAAGAAGGATCGATAGATAATTTCTTATTTACTAGAAGTAAGATTGGCTTTTTATTTTTCAAATAAATTGTCTCAAGATTCTTCAACTCCTTCAAATATCCCTTGCTCCAAATTGTATCTGGATTGATTACGAAAAAAGGATTGTCACCAAAATTTTCAGAACCTTTGAGAACACCTCCACCTGTGTCTAATAAAAGTTCTTCTTCTTTAGAGATTGTGATTTTAACTTGAAATTTTTTTTTATTGATAAATGATTGAATCTGATCTGAAAGGTAATGAACATTAATACTTATATCTTGCACTCCGTGACTGATCAGTAAATTTATCGCTCTTTCCAATAATGTGGAGTTATTTATTTCTATTAATGGTTTTGGGGTTTTAAGTGTTAAAGGCTGCATTCTTTTCCCTAGTCCTGCAGCCAAAATCATTCCATGTTTAATAATCATATTTTTTTTAATTTCTTAAGTTTTTTTATAGACAAGTGTTTATAAAATAATAATTTTAAATTTCTAAGCACAGGATTTTGTAATCTTTTTTCAATGAGCGTCCATGTGTAAGGTAGATATTTAAGATAGTTATTTTTGTTATCTCTTTTGTATAAGCGTACGAATATTCCCAATATTTTTAAATTTCTCTGCACTGATAAAATATCAAAATCATTTTTTAATTTTTGAATATGATCGTTTTTGAGTTTTGAATTCTTATGATAAAAATCTAATAAGTTATTTTGTAATTGACCCGGTAATTTAATTCTTACATCATCAATTAAAGAGGCTATATCATACAATGGATTTCCAATAATAGCGTCTTGACTATCAATTATTCCTAATTTTTTTTTATTAATCATTATATTTGAAATATGAAAATCTCTATGTACGAAAGTATTATTTTGATAATTTAGTTTTTTATAAACTTTATTCAATTCAGATCTTAAAATTTTTTTTATATTAGTGATTTTTTTATTTTTAAGAACAGATTTTAAGTACCAGTCAAAAAACAAATCAGACTCCTTATGAAGATTGGATAATGTATATTTTGGTATTGTAATTGTGAGCTTTTCAAATTTATAAAGTTTTTTGACTTGTATTTTTTGTATCTTAATTAATAATTTTACTACTGATTTATAGTTATTAAGTTTATTTTTTTTTGAAATTACGTGATCGTAGAAGGATTTTTCCCCTAAATCAGATATTTCGATCATATCATTTTTATAATGATTGCTTAATAATTTTGGCACATTGATCCTGTTGCTATTAAGAACATTATTTATGACTGCATATACGGCAAGATTTTTGAATTTTTCTTTTTTAGCAGAAACAATGATTGAGGTTTTGTTGTTTTTTTTTAATCTATAAAATTCTCTAAAGGAAGCATCTCCTGAAATTTTTTTCAATTTATATTTCATTTTCAAAATCTTTCCATTTACCGAGTCCGTATATTTTTATTTTTCTTTCCTTATCATTTTGTCCATACTCTAAATGAATTTCTAGTTTATTTGTTAATGGTGTTTTAATTAAGTCTGGCCATTCTATAATTTTAACTGTTTTGTCATCTTCCGAAAAAATACCTAAATAGTCTAATTCTTTTGCTTTTTTTATTCGGTAAAGATCATAATGCATAATTTTTAAATCTTTAATTTCATATTCATAAAGCAAGTTAAATGTGGGACTTAATACTTCTGTTTCTTTAAGTCCTTTTTGATTTTGTAAATTATTTATCAGATATCTTGAAAAAGTAGTCTTTCCTACACCTAATTCTCCAATTAGAAAAATATAATCTCCATTTTCTAATTTTTGTGAAATTGTTTTAGATATTTGTTTTAAATGTTCTAAGGATCTAACAATCATTAGCTACTATTAGTAGCGATAAGTATCCGGTTTAAATGGTCCTGATGGTTTAACGCTTATGTAATCGGCTTGCTCTTTTGACATTTTTGTTAATTTAGCACCTACTTTCTCCAAATGAAGCATTGCAACTTTTTCATCAAGATGTTTTGGAAGTACGTAAACTTTCTTCTCATATTTATCAGAATTATTCCATAATTCAATTTGAGCAATTACTTGGTTTGTAAATGATGCGCTCATCACAAAACTAGGGTGTCCTGTGGCGCATCCTAAATTAACTAATCTACCTTCAGCTAAAAGAATAATTCTTTTTTTACTTGGCAGTTCAATTTCATGAACTTGAGGTTTTATTTCATCCCATTTATAATTTTTTAATGCCTCGACTTGTATTTCGTTATCAAAGTGACCAATGTTACAAAGTATTGCTCTATCTTTCATATTTCTCATATGATCTGCTGTAACTACATCTTTGTTTCCTGTAGCAGTTACAACTATATCCGCATCTTTTATGGCTTCGTCCATAACAACAACTTCATAGCCTTCCATAGCTGCTTGTAGAGCACATATCGGGTCTGTCTCGGTGACCATTACTCTCGCACCAGCTTGACGTAATGATGCTGCGCTTCCTTTACCAACATCACCAAACCCAGCTACGATTGCTACTTTACCTGACATCATTACGTCAGTTGCTCTTTTTATTCCATCTACTAAACTTTCTCTACAGCCGTAAAGATTATCGAATTTTGATTTTGTCACCGAGTCATTTACATTTATAGCAGGGATTAATAATTCCTTTTTGGACTCCATTCTTTTAAGTGCTAAAACTCCTGTTGTAGTTTCTTCCGATACTCCCTTAATATCTTTTAATAAATTTTTATATTCTTTATGCATTAAAGCCGTAAGATCTCCACCGTCATCTAAAATCATATTAGGTTTCCAATCTTTTTTTCCTTCAATCGTTTGCTTAACGCACCACCAATATTCCTCCTCTGTTTCACCTTTCCACGCAAAAACAGGTATACCTGCTTCAGCTATAGCTGCAGCTGCATGATCTTGTGTAGAAAATATATTACAAGAAGACCATCTTACTTCTGCTCCTAGCTCCACCAATGTTTCAATTAAAACGGCGGTTTGAATTGTCATATGAAGACAACCTAAAATTTTAGCTCCTTTTAGAGGTTTTTTACCTATAAACTCTTTTCTCAGAGCCATGAGTCCTGGCATCTCGGTCTCTGCAAGAGAAATTTCTTTTCTACCAAAGCCTGCTTGGGAAATATCTTTTACTTTATAATCTTTAGTCATATTCCGATTGTTATTATCAACATAAATAAACCTTAGCAAGAAATAATGTTAAGATAATTTGGGAAGCAAAACCTCAACTTGAGCTCCTTTAGTATTAAGTCTGTTAGAGGCAGCAATTGTTCCTTTATGTAGTTGGATAATATTTTTTACAATATTTAAACCTAAACCAGAGTGTTTACCAAAACTTTTAGGTCTATTGCTATAAAAACGTTTGAAAATTTTTTGAGGCGAAGTTTCAGCAAAACCTGGTCCTTCATCTTTCACTGTTAATAAAAGGTTTCTTGAAGTTTCTTCGAGCACAATCTCAATTTTTTGATTGTCTTGACTAAAAGAAATTGAATTGTCTAATAGATTTGCAATAACTTGTTCCAATCGATTGCTTATTCCAAAAATAAAATGGCCATTATTAGTTTTGATTTTATTTTTGACAACTATATCAATTTTTTTGTTTTGGTTGATCAAGTCTTGATTAAAATCATCAACAACACTATGGATTATTTCACCTAAATTAATTTTACCCATTTTCTCTCGAGATAGAGACGCCTCATCTTTAAGCATTTGAGTATAATCAGTTATTAACCGTTCTATTCTTTCTGCATCGTGATTTATTATTTTTAGTAATTTCTCACCTTCATTTTTATCAGTTGTTTTATCTAAAAGCTCTGAAGCACTTTTCAAAGATGCAAGTGGATTTCTAATCTCATGTGCTAAATCGTTAGAAAATGTTTCCGCTCTATTAGTTCGTTGTTGTAATTCTTTTGTCATTTCATCAATTGATTGTGTTAGTTTTCCAATCTCATCGTCTCTAACAAAAACTTTATTAATGTCTATTGTTTGACTAGACTTTTTTTTAATTCCATCACTAAATTTAACAAGAAGACCAATTGGTTTTAAGATATATTTGTTTAAAAAAAGTGAAAAAATTAAAATTACAATTACTACGGCAATCATTGTTCTTATAATAAATGCCTTTCTCTCTTTCACTGCAGTGGTTATATCGTTTGCTTGTTCTGAAACTACGATATATCCAATATCAATATTTTGAGATTTAATTTTACTAAGTGTGCTAACGAAAAAGTTATTTTTTTCGTCATCTGTTAAGGTCATTACTTCATCGTTGTACTTATTTACTATAATATCTTTGATTTCATCTTTTTGTTCATCTTCAAGTCTCTCTTGAATTTCTGGAGTAATTGCTTCACTGCCTAACGTCTCTTCAAATATAATGTCTGACCCTGTAAACACGCTTTGATCTAAATCTAAAATATTTGTATCCCCAATTAGATTACCGGATAAGTCATAAAACTGTACACGATCTAAGCTTTGGAATAAAAACCTTGTTGAAAGCAAAAAATCTCTAATTCCTTCTTTGGTATATTCTATATTAAGTCTCTCAAGGTTATCTTTAGTATTTTTTATTACTATTTTATGGTTATCCGATCTTTCTTTAACTAAAGTTGGTTGGATTGCTTCAAGATATATAATTGTGAAAAGTCCTAAAACGGAAAAAACTGTAAGATTAATTATTAAGAACTTCTTTAAAATAGAAGCTGATTTTTTTTGTTTCATTAGCTAACATTCCATCTATACCCACTTCCATATCTAGTTTCAATTGCAGAAAATTTTTCATCAACTTTTTTAAACTTTTTTCTTATCCTTTTTACGTGACTGTCGATTGTTCTATCCTCAATTTCTGAATTTTCCTTGTATGCTATATCCATTAAATGAGCTCTTTCTTTTATAACCCCTGGTCTTTTAGCTAATTCTTTGACAATTAAAAATTCTGTAGTAGTTAACTTGTCAGGTAAAGCTTTTCCATTCCATTCACACTCTAACTGAGCAGGATCCAATTTAAGTTTCCCGTGGCTAATTATATTCTTTGTATCATCAACTGTGTTTGTTTTTTTTCTTAGTTGGACTCTTATTCTTTCTATTAAAACTTTAGTGGAAAAACCTCCAGATTTTTTAACAAAGTCGTCAGCTCCTAGTTTCAATCCTAGTAATTCGTCAACTTCATCATCTTTTGAGGTTAAAAAAATTATTGGAACTGACATCTTTTTTTTTAATTTTTTTAGTAGTTCTTCTCCGTCCATTCTTGGCATTTTTATATCTAAAACTGCGAGGTCAGGTGGATTTCGCGTTAAACCTATTAAGGCTGACTCACCATCTATATATGTTTGAACTTTAAATCCCTCTCTTTCTAAAGCAATGCTTATACTAGTTAGGATATTTCTATCATCATCAACAAGAGCTATTGTTTGAGTCATAATTTTATTTTCTTAATTATGTTGTCAAAATTTAGGCGTTTAATGGGCCTCACCCCAATTGTTACCAGAATTAATACTAACCTCTAAAGGTATTGAAAACATGTGATGATCAGATTTAGAAACTGATGTCATCGCTTCTTTTACTATTTTTTTAACTTGATTTTCATCTTTTTTTAAACATTCAAAAATTAATTCATCGTGAATTTGTAAAAGCATTTTAGCTTTTTTTTGTTCCTCCAAAATTTTATCTATTTTTATCATTGCTAGTCTAATTATATCTGCTGCAGATCCTTGTATTGGAGCATTAATAGCTGCTCTTTCCTGAAAGGCTCGTACGCTAAAATTTTTATCATTAATTCCTCTTAAGTGAATTCTTCGTCCAAAGATATTTGTAACATAGCCTTGTTTTCTACACGCTTTTATTGTTGTATTCATATAATCTTTTATCTCTGGAAATTTTTTAAAATATGAATTAATAAAACTTAAAGCTTCTTCATTTGAAACTGATATTTGTTTTGCCAATCCATACTGTGTAATTCCATAAATAATTCCAAAATTTATTGCCTTTGCCTTTCGTCTAAAATCATCTGTCACTTTCGTAATTGGAACGTTAAAAACTTGGCTAGCTGTTAAAGAATGGATATCCTGATTGTTTTTGAAAGCTTTCTTTAATTCTTTTACATCGGCCATATCAGCAAGAATTCTCATTTCTATTTGATTGTAATCTGCTGAAATAAGTGAATTATTTTTATCTGCTACAAAAGCTTTTCTTATCTCCTTGCCGTCTAAAGTTTTTATGGGAATATTTTGCAAATTAGGATCGCTCGATGCTAGCCTACCTGTGTTAGTTGCAGCCAATAAAAAGGAAGTATGAACTCTTTTTGTTTTTTTACTTATATGATCTTGCAAAGCGTCGGTGTAAGTACTTTTTAGTTTTGAAACTTGGCGCCATTCTAAAACAAGGTTAGGAAATTTATGTCCTGTTAAAGCTAAATCTTCCAAAATTTTAGCACTAGTAGCTAAACTTCCTTTTTTCGTTTTTTTTAATTTGGCTATCTTTAAGTCATTATAAATAATTTCTCCTAATTGTTTTGGCGAACCGATATTGAATTTTTTTCCTGATATTTTGTAAATTTCTCTTTCAATAGTTATTAATCTTTCTTCAAATTTTTTTGAAAGTTTTTTTAGATAAGTATCATCAACTTTTATACCACTCGTCTCTAGCTTTGAAAGGACTCTTATCATTGGTTTTTCAAACTCCTCATAAACTCTTTCTAACTTTTCCTCGGATACTCTCTCGGATAAAACTTCATATAATCTAAAAGTTATATCTGCATCTTCTGCTGCATATTCAGTTGCTGATTTAAGATCTACTTCTGAAAAATTTAATTGTTTTTTTCCAGTTCCTACCAAATCTTTATACGAAATAGTTTTATGACCAAGGTGCAATTCAGATAAAGTATCCATATTATGTCTATTATTTCCAGCATCTAATGTATACGAGAGTAACATCGTGTCCTCCACAGAACTTAATTCAATACCGTGATTTTTAAGTATTATAAAATCATATTTTATATTTTGACCGACTTTTTTAATGCTTGGGTCTTCTAAAATCGGTTTGAGTTTTTTTAAAACATCCTTTTTTTTTAATTCTGTTGTTTCTTTATGACCAACCGGAATATAGAAAGCCTCGTTGGCTTCATAACATATTGACATACCAACAAGATTTGCTTCCTGTGGATTTAAAGACGAAGTTTCAGTGTCAACTGCTATAACTGATTTTTCATCTAATTTTTTTATTAATTCGTCCAGTTGCTTTTCTTTTACAATGGTTTTGTAGGTTTTAGTGTTTATCTTATTATTTTTTTTTATTATATTTTTTTCATTAAAATCTTTATTTCCAGGTTCCCCATAAAAACTAATTGCCTGACTCAACAGTCTATTAAATTCCATTTCTCTTAAAAAATCATATAGTTTGTCTTTATTAATATCTTTAATGATAAAGTTAGCAGCATCGTTCTTAAGTGGAACGTCATTTTTTAAAGTAACTAATTGCTTACTGATCATAGCTTTATCTTTGTTTGACAATAATGTTTCTCGTCTTTTGTTCTGAGTTATTTCTGTTGCCTTCTTTAATAAATTTTCTAAAGTTTTATATTTATTTATTAGTTCAGCTGCTGTTTTAACTCCAATACCGGGGACCCCTGGCACATTATCTGAACTATCTCCTGCAAGTGATTGTACGTCGATCACTTGGCTTGGCTTAACTCCAAATTTTTCGATTACTTCTTTTTCTCCTATCACTTTACTTTTCATAGGGTCGAATAGTCTAACTTTATTTGATACTAACTGCATTAAATCTTTATCCGACGATATTACGGTAACCTTAGCACCAGCTTCTGTAATTTTTTTTGCATAAGTAGCAATGAGATCGTCTGCTTCGTAATTTAGTAGTTCAATAGATGGTAAATTGAAAGCATCAACAGATTTTCTAATATATTCGAACTGAGGAGCTAAATCTTCGGGAGCTTCAGCCCTGTTCGCTTTGTATTCACTATAAATTTCGTTTCTAAAATTTTTTCTAGCTGAGTCAAAAATTACTGCAAAATGTGTGGGTTTATTTTTTGAGTCATCAGATCTAGCATCCTCTAAAAGCTTAAAAAGCATTGAACAAAAACCATTTACAGCTCCAGTGGGCAGTCCGTCACTCTTTCTGGAGAGAGGTGGTAACGCGTAGTAAGCTCTGAAAATGTAACCTGACCCATCTATAAGATAAAAATGGTCTGTTTTTTTTATTGAACTCATATATACATATTACATTGAATTCCAAAGTAAGATTAAAAAAATTATGTCTAATAATGCTTTAACTGTTGAAAATCTTAGTAAAGTTTACTCGAATCCGAAAACAAAAAAAGAAACTAAAGCTATTACAAATTTAACTTTTGAAGTTAAAGAGGGAGAAGTTTTTGGACTACTTGGGCCTAATGGAGCCGGCAAAACAACTTTTTTAAGTATTTTAGGGGGAACAGTAACCAAAACATCTGGACTTGTTAATGTGTGGGGATTTGATTTAGATAAAAATCCGAGACAAGTTAAAGCCTCTATAGGAATAGTGCCTCAAGAGGTTAACTTGGATGCTTTTTTTAGCCCAAAACAATTATTGGAACTACAGGCTGGTCTTTACGGTATTGCAAAAAAAGGTAGGATCACAGACTTAATACTCAAAATGGTTGCATTAGAAGATAAGGCTAATGCATATTCAAGAAGTTTATCTGGTGGAATGAAAAGAAGACTATTAATCGCTAAGGCAATGGTTCATCAACCTCCCATATTAATTTTAGATGAACCAACTGCAGGAGTAGATGTAGAGCTCAGGAATAACCTTTGGGATAATGTAAAAAAACTCAACAATGAAGGAGTAACTATTATTTTAACCACTCATTATCTTTTAGAGGCCCAAGAAATGTGTGATCGTATTGCCATAATTGATAAGGGTAATTTGGTTGCTTTGGATACGACTGAAAAACTTTTAGAAAGAATAAAAATAAAAAAAATCAATTTTAAAGTAAAAGAAGTAGATTTAAAACTTCCTTTATTCATGAATGGAATTAAGTTCAAAATAATTTCAAAAAATCAAATTTCTGCAATATATGAAAAAAATTCATTAAATTTTGGTGAAATAATTAATTATTTTAATCAAAATAACCTAAAAATTGAGGATATTTCAACTGATGATGGCGACCTAGAGGATGTATTTGTTCAATTAACAAAGCACTAGATTTTAACAAAAAAAATGTTTATTTAATGTTATGGAACTAGTTAAGAGTTTAAAACAATCAAAATTAATAAAGTATGTGTTATTTGCTCTATTAGGCAGTATTGCTTTAGCTATTTCTTCTAAAATTAAAATTCCCTTCTACCCTGTTCCAATGACAATGCAAACTTTTGTAGTTTTAGTTATAGGAATTGGTTTTGGTTGGAAATTAGGTCTGGCTACTGTTTCTTTATATTTATTTGAAGGCATTATTGGTTTGCCTGTTTTTTCAGGAACTCCAGAGAAAGGAATAGGATTAGTTTACTTTACTGGACCTACAATGGGATATCTCTTGGGCTTCTTAGGTGCTGTCGTTATTTCTGGGAAATTTATATATGGTAGTAACTTAATAAAAAACTTTTTGAAACTTTTGCTAGCGACAAGTTTCATTTATTTTTTAGGTATGGTTTGGCTCGGAAGTTTAATTGGTTGGGAGAAGCCTATTTTTCAATTAGGAGCACAGCCATTTTTACTTGCAGAACTTTTTAAAATTTTAATAGCAACCTTTACAATTGATCAAATCAGAAAAATTAAGAAATTAATATAATTTTATCTTGGAGATCTTTTAGATAGAATTCTTTGAAGAGTTCTTCTATGCATTTTTAATCTACGAGCAGTTTCTGAAACATTTCTGTTGCATAATTCAAATACACGATGGATATGTTCCCACTTAACCCTATCTGCTGACATTGGGTTTTCTGGTGGTTTCGCTTTGGACTCTGGAGAAGCGAGTAGAGCAGACTCAACGTCATCAGCATCTACTGGTTTTGCAATATAATCAATTGCACCAGCTTTAACAGCTGCTACAGCTGTAGGTAGATTCCCGTATCCCGTTAACATTACTATCCTGCTATCTTTTTTAATTTTAGAAAGCTCTTTAACAACATCAAGTCCATTACCGTCTTCTAGTCTAAGATCAACACACGCGAAGCTCGGAGGGGTAGATTTCACTATATTGAGACCTTCAACCACTGATTTGGCCTCTTTTACCTGAAATCCCTTCTTTTCCATGGCTCTAGCCAAACGACCTCTTAAAGGGTCATCATCGTCTAAAATAAGCAAGGTTTTATCGGCAAAGTCTGCCAAATTTAGCTGTTCTGGTAAATTTTTTTGTGATCTCATTCTTTACATATAGGTATGAACCATGTGAATACAACACCTCCTGAGGAGTATTTTTTTCTTTACACAGAGTCAAAAAGACCTTAAACGCAAAATTATTAAGGTTTTTTTTATTAAATTTTTTAAAAAACCTTTGTGTAAACTAACTAACGAGGGACACATGAGATGGGAAAATTTAAAACAGTTAACGAATTAGTTAACTCATTAAAACCAGATTATCCCGTATATTGTATACGGCCTAACGAGATAAAAAAATCCGTAAATTTTTTTAAAGAAAATTTTCCAGGAAAAATTCTCTACGCTGTAAAAACAAACCCAAACGAAAAAATTATTAAACAAATAATTGCAAATGGAATCAATGAATTCGATGTTGCTTCATTAAATGAAATAAAATTAATTAATAAAATTTACCCAGAAGCAAAACTTCATTTCATGCATACTGTAAAGAGTAAAGAGAGTATTGCATCTGCTTTTAATGATTACAACGTAAAAAGTTTTTCATTAGATAGTAAAGATGAATTAAGAAAAATTTTAGATGCTACAAATCAAGCAAAAGATTTAGAGCTTTTTGTAAGAATAGCCATTTCTAATGAGCATGCAGAAATTGATTTATCAAGAAAGTTTGGAGCTCTTCCTTCTGAAGCTTTAGGACTTGTTAGACTTTGTAAACAACATGCTAAAAAATTAGGAATAAGCTTTCATGTGGGATCTCAATGTATGCATAAAATTTCTTATTCAAAAGGAATAAAAGAAATAGGAAACATAATTAGGAAAACAAAAATAATTCCAGATACAATTAATGTTGGTGGCGGTTTTCCATCTATTTACCCAGATTTAAATCCAGAACCTTTATCAAATTATATGATAGAGATTAAAAAAGAACTTAATAATTTAAAGTTAGATAAATTACCTGAAATTATATGTGAACCAGGAAGAGCAATAGTTGCTGAGAGTGGTTCTACTATTGTTAAAGTAATTTTGAGAAAGAAAAATAATCTTTACGTTAATGATGGAACTTATGGGTCGCTTTTTGATGCTGGCGCACCTAACTTTGTGCTACCTTCAAAAATGATTACTGAAGGAAGAATTCAATCAAAAAAACTTACTGCATTTAGTTTTTTTGGACCAACATGTGATGGTTTAGATTATATGAAAGGGCCTTTTTTACTACCAAATAATATTAAAGAAGGTGACTATATAGAATTAGGCCAGTTAGGAGCTTACAGTTTAACATTTAGAACTAACTTCAATGGATTTTACTCTAATGAAATTCATGAATTAAGTGACAAACCAATTATGTCCATGTACGATGATCTTGATAAAAAAGTTGGATCATTAGTAGCTTAATGGAAAAAAAAGACAGTCCAAATATTGGACATAATAAAAAATCTCTTCTCAACTCTCGTGTAGAACACATCGATATCAAATCATTTGATGCTCGGAAAATTATTGACGGCATGGGTAAGATGTCTTTTACTTCAAGAGATACTTCTAGAGCAGCGGCAATTTATAATGAAATGTTAGCTGATAAGGATTGCTCAATATTCCTCACTTTAGCTGGTTCTACCTCAGCAGGCGGATGCATGGACCTTTATACCGATTTAGTTAAACATAACATGGTTGATGCTATAGTGGCCACGGGAGCATCTATAATTGACATGGATTTTTTTGAAGCATTGGGTTTTAAACATTATCAAGGATCTCAGTTTGAGGATGATACTAAACTTCGTAAAAACTATATTGATAGAATTTACGATACATACATAGATGAAGAAGAGCTGCAGGCGTGTGATCAGACAATATGTGATGTGGCTAACTCATTAAAACCAAAAACCTATACTTCGAGAGAATTTATAAAAGAATTAGGAAAATTTTTAAAAACTAATTCTAAGAAAAAAGGTTCTTTAATTGAAACTGCATACGACAATAATGTTCCAATATTTTGCCCTGCATTTACTGATAGTTCTGCTGGTTTTGGCTTAGTAATGCATCAAGAACAAAATCCAGATAAACATATTACTATAGACTCCATAAGAGAATTTAGAGAATTAACAGAAATTAAACTACAATCTAAACAATCAGGTTTATTAATGATAGGTGGGGGTGTGCCTAAGAATTTTATTCAAGATACTGTCGTTTGTGCTGAACTTTTGGGTAAAAAAGTCGACATGCATAAATATGCTATACAAATTACTGTAGCGGATACACGTGATGGTGCTTGTAGTAGCTCTACGCTAAAAGAAGCAAGCTCTTGGGGTAAAGTTGATATTACAAAAGAGCAGATGGTTTTTGCTGAAGCAACTAGTGTGTTACCTTTGATTGCAAGTGATGCCTATCATCGTGAAAACTGGAAAAAAAGAGATAAAAGAAATTTCTCTAATATTTTTAAATCTTAAATGAAATACCTTAGCCCCAACAAAGGTTTCTTAGGTATTGATGCTGAACAAACCATAGCTCCCAAAGTAATTGTAGTTCCTTTTGGTTTGGAAAAAACAGTAAGCTACGGAGGTGGAACAAAAAATGGTCCTAAAGAAATAATCAAAGCATCTCATCAAGTTGAGCTTTTTGACGAGGAACTAAATAAAGAGCCTTATAAAGAGATAGGGATTAAAACATTAAAACCTTTTTCTATAAAAAATAAAATTAATGCTGCTCTAGATCAATTATCAAAAATTAATGAGGATATAATCTCTGATGGCAAATTTCCCTTAGTTTTTGGAGGCGAACACTCAATTACACCTGGTTCTGTGAGACCCTTTGCAAAAAAATACGATGAATTAACGCTCTTACATTTTGACGCTCATGCTGACTTAAGAGAAAGCTATCAAGGTGAAAAATTTTCTCATGCATCAGCTATTAAAAGATGTTTGGATTATAAAAATTTAAAAGTAGTTTCATTTGGTATTAGGAATCTGTCTAAGGAAGAGATGGATTTTTATAGTAATAACAGAGACAGAATTAAAATATTTTGGGGGAAAGATAAACAAATATGGGATTTATCTCTGTTGGACAATTTTTTTAGAAATAAGAATGTTTATATCACTTTTGACGTAGATGGCTTTGACGCGAGTATAATGCCTGCAACTGGAACACCAGAACCTGGTGGAATGCTTTGGGAAGATGTTTTACCTATAATTAAAAAGGTTTGCCAGATATCAAATATAGTTGGAGCCGATATAAATGAATTAGCACCAATCAAAAACTTTGACTCGTATAATTTTCTTGTTGCTAAATTAGCTTATAAAATTATTTCTTATTCTTTTGAATTTAAAAATTAATTAGTTTCTTTGGATCCCAACTAATAATTACTAAAGCACCGCCTAAATCATTATTTTTTCTAAATGACAATTTGGCACCTTTTCTTTCTAATAATGTTTTTCCCAAAAAAGTTCCAAGGCCTAATCCTGAGTTTGAATTTAATTCTATAGATTTAGATTTTATATAAGGTTCTCCGATCTTTTTTATTATATCATCTGGAATTCCAGGCCCATCATCGTTAATTTTAATTTCTATTTTTTGTTGATCACTTTTTAAATTAATTCTAACTTTGCTATTAGAAAATTTGACAGCGTTTCCAATAAAATTTCTCAATCCATAAATTATTTCGGGAGTTCTCTCAATATTTATTTTGTTATTATCGTTATCTAAGACTAATTCTATTTTTTTTGAGGATGTCTCTTTAAATGAATCAATTATTTCCTCTAATAAATCTTCTAATTTGATTGAACTTATAAATATATCTTCTTCGATTTGTTTTTTTGAAATCTGTTTCAATATTTCACTACATCTTTTTGTCTGACTTATTAATAAATCTATATCTTTAGAAATATCTTTGTTGTCTCCGATTTCTTTTTTTAATTCTTTAGCTACAACAGCAATAGTTGCCAAAGGTGTGCCTAATGAATGGGCTGCTGCAGCTGCTTGGCCACCTAAAGACTCAAGCTCATATTCTTTAGCAATAACTTCTTGCAGTTTGTTTAAAGCCTCTGATCTTTTTTTAGTTTCACCGGCAAATCTAATTCCAAAATAACTTAAAAATACTAATCCAATTAAAATAGAAATTAATATTCCGAATTTATAAAAATTCGGCAAACTAAAACTTTCAGATAAAAACCCTGGTAGTGGCATGTGGTAATGAGTTAAAATAAAAAGTATCAAAGATGTGATAAATCCTAATATGATTGTTGTTCCCATGCTTAAAAATGTAGATGAAACTATTGCTGGTATTATTAATAAGATTGAAAATGGATTTAATATACCTCCTGTAAGATATAAAAGAATAGCTAATTGAAATAAGTCATATAGTAGAAATAAAGATGCATAGGTATCTTTCAATTGATTTGCCTTGACTTTAAATTGAAGAAAAAAATTAGTTAATAGACCAAAAGAAATAACTATTAAACTAGCTTTTATTGGAAAATCTAATTTCAAGTAAAAAAAAACAATATTTATAGCAATTAATTGACCTATAATCGCAATATATCTTAGGATTGTTAAAGTACTTTTATCTAAGTTTAAATTCTCTTTTGTTCTAAAGAGGGTCGAAAAATCCATCAAATTAGATGTCTAAGTTAACAACATCCAGAGCATTATTTGTAATGAAATCTTTTCTTGGAGCAACTTCATCACCCATCAACACTTTGATTATTTTCTGATCTTCTTTTGATTTATCTTTTGTGCCTTTAGTATATTGAACTCTAAGCATTGTTCTATTGTCTGGATTAAGAGTTGTCTCCCATAGCTCTTCCGGGTTCATCTCACCTAAGCCCTTGAAACGCTGTATAGATAATTTTTCTCTTTGATCTTGAATATTTTTTTTATACTCAGAACTGCCTTTTTTAATTTTCTTATCTATCTTTCCGGTTTGAAGTATGTATTCCTCTAAAGCCTTCTCGTCCTTTATATAAGTACTTTTATTAGCTTTGGTTACTTTAAATAATGGTGGTTGAGCTAAATATATATGTCCATTTTCAATAAGCTGATTGAAAGGGTTATTGTTAAAAAAAGTTAATAATAATGTTCTTATATGAGATCCGTCAACATCAGCGTCTGTCATAATGACAATTTTGTCATACCTTAAGTTTTCAATATTAAAATCTTTAGAACCTGTTCCTAAAGCATTTATTAATGTTACTATTTCATTTGAAGACATCATCTTTGATAGAGCTTTTGTAGACTGATCTTCACCATTACTTTTTCCATTTACAAAAGTATTAAGAATTTTTCCTCTCAAAGGAAGAACTGCTTGATATTCTCTTACTCTTCCTTGTTTAGCTGAGCCTCCCGCAGAATCACCTTCTACTATAAATAATTCTGTTCCTTCTCTTTTTTGTATTTGGCAATCTGCCAATTTACCTGGCAATCCAGAAAGTTCGAAGGTTCCTTTTCTTCTAACATTGTCTCTAGCTTTACGTGCAACATCTCTAGCCATTGCTGCTTGTGTAATTTTTTCTAAAACTGTCCTCGCTATTGATGGATTTTGATCAAACCATGTCGAAACTTTTTCATTAATAATGTGCTCAACAACATTTCTTATTTCCGAGGAAACTAACTTATCTTTTGTTTGCGATGAAAATTTTGGATCTGGCATTTTTATTGATAAAACTGCTGTTAAACCTTCTTTAATGTCTTCCCCTGATAATGTTATTTTATTTTTTTTATTATTTTTATCAGCTGAGTATTTGTTTATTATTCTAGTTAGAGCACTCCTAAACCCTAACAAATGAGTTCCACCGTCCTTTTGTGGAATGTTATTAGTAAATGGCAATACTTCCTCTGAATAACCAGCGTTCCATTCAAAAGAGCACTCTACTACCACATTATTTTTCGTTGCCGTAATATAAACAGGTTTTTTGAAAACTTCCTTTTCATTTTTATTTACTAATGTGGGTTTTTTATTGTTAATATGCCTGACAAATTCAAGTATCCCGCCATCATACTTATGTAAAACTTCTTTTGATTTTTTTAAAGTATTATCTATTAATTTGATTGCTATTCCCCTATTTAAAAATGCGAGTTCTCTAATTCTTTTCTCTAAAGTAGTGAAGCTAAATTTTATTGAGGAAAAAATTTCTTTTGATGGTAAAAAAGTTATTTTTGTACCATTTTTTTTGGTTTTGCCTAGTTTTTTTAGTGGCTTAATTGAATTGCCGTCGTTGAATTTGATTTCATATTCACTGCCATCTCTATAAATATTTAAATTTAATTTTTCTGAAAGAGCATTTACTACAGACACGCCAACGCCGTGTAAACCTCCAGATACTTTATATGAGTCATGATCAAATTTTCCTCCAGCATGTAACTGGGTCATAATTACCTCTGCTGCTGACATTTTTTCACCTTTATGCATATCAACTGGTATTCCTCTTCCGTCGTCTTCCACGGTAACAGTGCTATCTGCATTGATTGATATAATAATATTTTTACAGTACCCTGCTAAAGCTTCATCTATGGAGTTGTCTACAACCTCAAAAACCATATGATGTAAACCTGATCCATCGTCGGTATCACCAATATACATTCCTGGTCTTTTTCTTACGGCATCTAAACCTTTTAAAACTTTAATTGCGTCAGCACTGTAAGATGCTTTTTTATTTGAGACAGAATTTTTTGACATTTTTTTTGATAAGAGTTTATATCATCTTTTTAAGTTAAGATAAAATTGCTCACGGCCATAATGACTTAAAATGATTATTTACCAACAGTTCTAGAGCTAAAAATAAATTTAATTTTAAAATTTATGGAATCTTATATTTTCATTGGCATTATAACGTAATAACTGTTTTTGTCTGAAAGATCTTCAATTAAAACTGGAGAAACAGAGTCTTTTAGATTTATTTTTAAATTTTTGTCCTCTATTTCGGATGCAATATCTATCAAATATTTTGAATTAAAACTTATGTTTAGGTTATCATTGTTGAATTCAGCTTTAATTTTTTCATTGCCCTCGCCAGAGTTTGCGCTATTCACGGACAATTGTACATTATCCTTGTTAATCACTAATTTAACGCCTTCTTTTCTATCTAAAGAAACACTAGCGACTCTTTCTATTGAATTTATAAAATCTTTTGATGGAACAGTTAAAACTTTATCATTAGATGTTGGAACAACTTTTTTATAATCTGGAAACTTACCGTCTATCACTTTTGATATTAATTTCATCTTCCCTAATGTAAATTTAATTTTATTTTCACTAGATTGCATTGTGAGTTGATCTGAACTTTCAGATAATAATGTACATAGTTGAAAAACTGTTTTTCTTGGTAAGATTAAGGGATTAAATTCATTTTTATTAACTTCTAAACTACTAGAAGATAGTCTGTGACTATCTGTTGCAACACCAGTTAAAAAATGCCTACCATGTGCTTCCGTTAAATGTAAGAATATTCCGTTTAAATAATGACGGGTGTCGTCATTAGAAATTGAAATTCTTGTCTTGTTTAATAATTTTAAAAATCTGTTATTGTTTAATGGAATTTCAATTCCTTCAAATTCATCTGCAAAGGTTGGAAAGTTATCGGTTGGTAAACATAATAGATTAAAATCTGAATTATCGCTTTTAAGACTAAGTTTGTTTTCTGATTTTAGTTCAAAGTTTAATTCAGAATTTGATGAAATTTTTCTTAAGATATCATAAAGAATAGCAGCTGAAGTTGTTGTGCTTCCCTCTTTCAATATTTTTATATCGGTAATTTCATCGTAAAATATTATGTCTAGATCTGTCGCTATAACAGACAATTTTTTATCTTTAAGTTGCAATAAAACATTTGACAATATTGGAAGAGTATTTTTTTTTTCAACAACACCTTGTACAAAATTTAAAGATTTTAATAAAACGTCTCTATTAATCGAAAATTGCATTTGCTATTGTTCTAATAATAAACTTTTGATTTGAGTTATATTTTTTTTCATCTCATCATCTTGCTCTGATAATCGTGTAATAGTTTTTACAGCATGAATAACTGTAGTGTGATCTCGGTTAGCGAACCGTCTCCCAATTTCTGGCAAAGATCTAGTGGTCATTTTTTTTGCCAAATACATTGCTATTTGCCTTGGTCTA
>QBVU01000011.1 GCA_003284275.1 Pelagibacteraceae bacterium AG-313-A04
AAAAAAGATTGAAAAGAAATTAGGAAGAATTAGAACTAAAAAAAATCACCCTCGTGTAATAGATATTGATATAATTGATTTTAAAAGTGAGGTAAAAAAAACAAAAGAACTTACCTTACCTCATCCGAGATGTCATTTGAGGAATTTTGTTTTATACCCGATTTTACAAATTGATCCAGGCTGGCTTCACCCAATACTAAAGAAAAATGCCCAATATTTGATTAATAATCTTAATCAAAAATTCAGGATTGAGATTACAAGATTAAAGAAAAATGTTAATGTTTATATATGATTAATAACAATGAATTGATTGATCAAATTAAATCTTATAATAGATTTTTAAATTCAGAGTCTTTAAATAAAGCCTACAATTTTGCATTAGAAGCCCATCAGAATCAAAAAAGAGATGAAGGTGTCCCCTATATAATACACCCTGTTGCTGTAGCAAAAATTTTAACAGAACTAAAGCTAGATAGCGCAACCATTACTACAGGATTATTACACGACACGATAGAAGACACAAAAGTAACTTACGATACTGTAAAAAAAGAATTTGGTGAGGAAGTAGCGAACTTAGTAGAGGGTGTTACAAAAATTTCAGCCTTGGAAGATAAAGCATCAAGTGATTCAAAAGCTGAAAATTTTAGAAAACTAATTCTTGCAACATCAAAAGATATTCGAGTTTTATTGGTTAAACTTGCTGATAGATTACACAACATGCGAACAATTCAATTTGTAAAAGATAAAGATAAAATTGTAAGAAAAGCTAAAGAAACAATGGAAATATATGCTCCTCTTGCTGACAGAATGGGCATGAATAGAATTAGAGATGAATTGGAAGATTTATCTTTTTCAGTTCTAAATAAACCAGCGAGAGATTTAATTTTAGAAAGGTTAAATTTCATAAAAAATAATACTGAGGATACATTCAAATCTATATCTATCGATTTGATCGAAATCTTAAAGAACAATGGTATCACAGCTACAATTACTGGTCGGGAGAAAACTCCATTTTCAATATGGAGAAAAATTCAGAATAAAAAAATTTCTTTAGAGCAACTCACCGATATCATTGGTTTTAGAGTAATAGTTAATAGTGTTGAAGACTGTTATAAAACACTCGGAGTTTTTCATAGTAGATTTTCTACTATTCCTGGAAAATTCAAAGATTATATCTCTACGCCTAAAATAAATAATTATAAATCAATTCATACTGCTGTGATTGGGCCTAAAAATAATAGAATAGAAATACAAATAAGAACACATGAAATGAATGAATTTGCTCAAAGAGGCATAGCTTCTCATTGGAAATATAAGTCATCAGAAAAATTTTCTGAGTTGTCTTGGAAGGAGTATGATTGGTTACGAGATCTTGTTGAAATTATTGAAGCAGGAACTAGCCCCGAACACTATTATGAGTTTACAAAATTACAAATGTTTCAAGAAAATGTTTTTTGTTTTACTCCCAAAGGCGCAGTTATCAAATTACCCAAAAAAGCAACACCAATAGATTTTGCTTACGCAGTACATACGAAAATAGGAAATAGCGCGATTGGCTGTACTGTAAACGGTAGCCATTCAACTCTTCAAACTATTTTGAAGAATGGCGACCTTGTAAATATAGAAACCTCCAAAAATGCATCACCATCATTACATTGGCTATCATCATCAGCAACAGGAAAGGCTCGATCTGCGATACGTAGATATTGGCAAGATAGATCTACTGAAAATCTTAAAACAACTGAAAAAAATTACTCAAGTACAATAGAAGTTGATTTGCCACACAAACCTGGTGTATTGGGGCATATTACCTCTCTTATAGGCTTAAACAAAGGAAATATAGTCAATTTGGAAATTATTAAAAGACACAATGAATATTTTACTTTTTCATTTGATTTACAGATTAAAGATTTAAAAAACTTTACAAACTTGATAAGTCAAATAAAGCAAAGTAATTTAAAGTTTAAAATAATTCGACATAAACAGAAAAAAAATGCTTTCATTACAAGAATCTTTGAAAATTTTAAAAGAAACTAAAGCTTTAATTGAGGGTCATTTTATACTTTCATCAGGTCTTCATAGTTCAAAATATGTTCAGTGTGCCAAATTAATGAGTATACCTAATCAAGCCATAAAAATATGTGAGTCGCTTGCAAGTAAAATTCAAAGAGAATTTAATGATTTTGATTTAATATTATCTCCTGCAATGGGAGGGATTATTGTTGGATATGAACTAGGAAAAATTTTAAACAAACAATCTATATTCTGCGAGAGAGTTGATGGTGAATTTAAACTAAGAAGAGACTTTAAAATTAAAAAAGGAGAAAAGGTTTTAATTATAGAAGATGTAATTACCACTGGTAAATCTAGTCTGGAATGTTCAAAATTAGTAATTTCAAATAATGCAAAAGTAGTTGGTTATGCATGTATTATAAATAGATCAAATGGAAATTCAGAAATAAAAGATAAAATTATTTCCCAAGTGGAACTTAGTATTCCAACTTACAATAAAGATAATTTACCAAAAGAACTATTATCTATAAAAGCAGTGAAACCTGGAAGTAGAAATCTTTAATGAAGAAAATAAGGTTAGGTGTGAATATAGATCATGTTGCCACTGTTAGAAATGCTAGAGGTGAGACCTATCCAAGTCCATTAAGAGCAGCGATTATAGCTGAAAAACATGGAGCAGACTCAGTAACTATTCATTTAAGAGAGGACAGAAGACATATTAATGAGTTTGATCTAAAAAAGATTATTAAAAAACTTAAAATACCACTTAATCTAGAAATTGCAGCAACTAAAGAAATGTTAAAAATTGCATCTAAAAGCAAACCACCTTTTATATGTATAGTGCCAGAAAAAAGAAAAGAAATCACAACAGAAGGGGGACTTAATCTAAATCATAACAAAAATTTTTTAAAAATATTAATTAAAAATCTTAAAAAAAATAAGTCTCGCATAAGCCTTTTCATCGAGCCAAGTCTTAAAGATTTGGGAAAAGCAAAAAAATTAAAAGCTGATTGTGTAGAAATACATACTGGTAAGCTTTGTAATCTTATAAACAAAAAGAAGAATTATAAAAAAGAATTAAAACGAATACAGAAAGCAGTTTATAAAGGAAACGAACTAGGTTTAGAAGTACATGCGGGCCATGGTTTAACATATGACTCAGCTAAAATATTATCAAAAATAAAAGGTATACAAGAGTTTAATATTGGTCATTTTCTGATTGGTGAGTCAATATTTCAAGGAATGCCATCTACAATAAAAAAATTTAAGAAAATTTTAAAATAATAATGAGTATTTTTGGTATCGGAACTGATATTGTGAGTGTAGATAGAATTAAAAATTCTTTAAAAAATAAAAACTTTATAGGTCGTATTTTTAATAAAAAAGAAATTTTAAAATGTGAAAAAATTCATAATTCTTTTAATTGCTATGCTAAAAGATTTGCAGCAAAAGAGGCATTTTCAAAAGCTTTAGGAACAGGAATATCAAAAGGTATAAATTTTAATGAGATTGTTATATTAAATAAAAAATCAGGTAAACCATACATAAGTATCATTGGTCAAACAAAGAAAACACTTAATAAAAAATTTAAAAGAAAAAAATCAAATATTTCATTATCTCTTTCCGACGAAAAAAAATATGCAGTCGCTTTTGTAACAATATCATTATGAATAAAAAAAAAATTATTTCCTCTATTTATGATAATATAAAAACTTTAATAGGAGCATTAATAATAGCAATTTTAATCAGGTCTCTTTTATTTCAGCCCTTTTACATACCTTCGTCATCAATGGAGCCCACACTATTAGTTGGAGATCGAATATTTGTCACCAAGTATACTTATGGCTATAGTAAACACTCTTTTCCTTTTAGCCCAAACTTTTCAAATAATCGTTTTTTTTCAAAAAAACCTGAAAGGGGAGATTTAGTGGTTTTCAAAACGCCAAGTGACAATAGAACTGATTATATTAAAAGATTAATTGGATTACCCGGTGACTCAATTCAATTTATTAATGGTGATTTATATATTAATGAGAAAAGAATTAAACGAGATCCAGTAACTATTGAAGAAAAAATAAGGTGCGGAAATTTTTTACTCGAAACAAATAATTTTATAGAAACTTTACCAAATGGAGTTACACATTCTGTTTCCTATAAAAAAAGAGGTAGTTTACAAAACACTAAAATATTCAAAGTTCCAAATAATCATTTTTTTTTATTAGGAGATAATCGAGATTGTTCCAAAGATAGCAGATATCTAGATAGTGTTGGATATATAAAAGAATTAAATTTGGTTGGTAAAGCAGGATTAATATTTTTCTCAAATGATACCAATGTAAGTAATTTGTTTAAATTTTGGAATTTAAAGGAGTCATTTAGACTCCAGAGATTATTTAAGAAATTATAATGAAAGATAAAATCAAAGATCTTGAAAAGATTATAAATTACAATTTTAAAAAACCTGAATTATTATTACAAGCATTAACTCATAAAAGTTTTGATAATATTAAAAATTTTGAAAAATTAGAATTTTTAGGAGACAGAGTGCTTGGTTTAATTATCTCACAGACTTTATTAAATAAATATCCAAATGAAAAAGAGGGTATTATTGATAAAAAATATGCTAATTTAGTTAATAAAAGAACATGCAGCCTTGTAGCAAAAAAATTAAATTTAAGTAAATTTATATTTCTAGGCTCATCACATAAAAGATTAGATAGATCATCAGATAAAATAAGCAGTGATTGTTTAGAAGCACTTATTGGAGCTATATATATGGATAGTGGACTTAAATCAGTTGAAAAACTTATTTTAAAATTTTGGGAGGTATATATCATTAATTCTACTGTTACACTTATAGACTCAAAGACAAAACTTCAGGAATACAGTTTGAAGAAATTTAAAGAACTTCCAAAATATGTTTTTTCCAAAAAAACAGGGCCACAACATAGGCCTATTTTTAAAACAGAAGTTCAAATTCCTAATTCTAAGAAAATCACAGGTTTTGGATCATCTAAAAAAAATGCTCAGCAAAATGCAGCATCAAAACTTTTAAAAATATTAAACATATGATTTGGGAAGACGAGTGTTATTTGTTATCAAAAAGAAAATTTAGAGAAAATGCTAATATTATTAATATTTTTTCCAAAGAAAAAGGTAAAATTGATGGAATTGTTTATGGAGGTAATTCTAGAAAAATAAGAAATTATTTACAAATATCTAATAAACTTTTTGTTTCACATTCATCTAAGAGCGAAAATAAAATTGGCTACTTTAAAACTGAATTAATAAAACCTATTTCGCCTTTATATTTTAATGATAAAGAGAGAACATCGGCATTAATTTCAATATGTTCAATATTAAATATTTTATTACCGGAGTCGCAACAAAATAAAAAAATTTATAACTCATTTGAAAAATTAATCAGCTCAATAAACATAGAAAATTGGATTTTCATATATATTTTTTTTGAATTAAATCTAATTAAAGATTTAGGCTATGATACAAACTTAAGTAAATTTTTATCCCCTGAAAATAAAAATAATGAAATTCTCAAAATTAAAATTGATGGATATATATATGAAGTTCCAAATTTTCTAGTGTTTAAGAAAATTCCTTTAGAATTTACTAATATTTTAATTCGTAAATCTCTATATTTTACTCGTAATGTGATGTTAAATAAGTTTTTTATTCCAAATAATCTTATGTTCCCAAAATCGAGAGTTGTTTTAGAAAATTATTTTAATTAATTAAAGTTTTTTTGCTATTTCTAACGCAAAGTAAGAAACTATAGCAGATGCTCCAGCTCTTTTAAAACTCATTAAACTTTCAAGAATTGCATCTTTTTTTATAAGATTATTTTTAATACCATTTTTTATTAAGCTATATTCCCCTGATACTTGATAAGCTAGAACGGGAATTTTAAAGTTTTCTTTAATTGATTTAATTACATCCAGGTATGGCATACCAGGTTTTACCATTACCATGTCCGCGCCCTCTTTAACATCTAAAGCTACTTCTCTGAAAGCTTCACTGCTATTTGAAAAGTCCATCTGATAATTTTTTTTATCACTTTTCAATGATTTTTTTGAACCAACAGCATCTCTAAAGGGACCATAAAAATTTGATGCATACTTAACAGCATATGACAAAAGCTGAACATCTTGATAATTGTTATTGTCTAAAAATTTTCTTATTTTACCAATTCTTCCATCCATCATATCTGATGGCGCAATTACATCACAACCCATCTGCGCTTGCAATAATGCTTGCTTCATTAAAATGTTAACTGTCTTGTCGTTTAATACGTAATTATTTTTTAAAATACCATCATGACCGTGAGAAGTATAAGGATCTAAAGCAACATCACACATGATACCAATATCATTTTTAAATCTTTTTTTGATAAATCTTATCGCTCTACATATTAAATTATCTTCATTTAAAGCTTCTTCTCCATAAGCGTTTTTTTTATGACCTGGCGTAGACGGAAAAAGAGCAATCATTGGTATTTTGTTTTCTAAAACATTATTCACGATATTCCCTAATTTATTTATTGAATATTGATAAATATTAGGCATTGATTTAATCAGTTTTTTCTTATTATTTCCTTCCGTAAGAAATAGTGGATATATCAAATCATTGCTCGAAAGGTTGTTTTCTTGAACTAATTTTCTAGACCAATCATATTTTCTTGGTCTTCTAAGTCTTAAATTTGGGAATTTACCGGTAATCATTCTTAATTTTTAAATATTATGCGACAAAAGTTTTATTCAAATATATAGTACAAATCATTAAATAACAATAAAAGTAACTAGATTAAAAATAAAAACAAATTGAGCTTCTTATTTAAAAAAGTTTGTATTGCATCAGATCATGCTGGTTTTGATCTAAAAGAAAATATTAAAAATTTTCTTATTGATAAATATATTTCAATTATTGATTTAGGGCCTTTTGAAAACAAATCAGTTGATTACCCTGATTATGCAAAAAAACTTGCAAATCGTATTAAAGCCAAAAAAAGTGACGCGGGGATACTTGTTTGTGGTTCTGGCACTGGAATGGCTATAAGTGCCAATAAAATCAAAAATATAAGGGCCGCTGTATGCTATAATTTAAAATCGACTAGATTGTCTAGACAGCATAATAATGCTAATATAATAGCCTTAGGTGCTAGATTAACAAAAAAAAATCTTTCATTTAAATTAGTTGAAATTTTCTTAAAAACTAAATTTGAAGGTGGTAGACATTTAAAAAGGGTAAAAAAAATATAAACTATGTCATCTGTTATAAAATTAAATAATTACTTAAATAGTTTTTTTAACTTAAAGCTTCAAGACTCTGATAAAGAATTATTTGACTCTATTAGAGACGAATTTTCAAGACAACAAAATCATATTGAATTAATCGCCTCAGAAAACATAGTTTCTAAAGCAGTATTAGAAGCTCAAGGATCTGTATTAACAAACAAGTATGCAGAAGGTTATCCCGGGAAAAGATATTATGGTGGATGTGAGCATGTAGATGTATCAGAAAATTTAGCTATAGAAAGAGCAAAAAAATTATTTGATTGTAAATTTGCAAATGTTCAACCACATTCAGGAGCACAAGCCAACGGTGCAGTTTACTTAGCATTACTAAAACCAGGTGATACGACTTTAGCAATGAGTTTAAATTCAGGTGGACATTTAACTCATGGAGCTAAGCCAGCTCAATCTGGCAAATGGTTTAACGCTCTTCATTACGAGGTTAATAAGGAAACCGGTTTAATTGATTATGACGCGGTAGAAAAACTTGCAATAGAAAATAAACCAAAATTAATAATTGCAGGAGGCAGTGCATATTCAAGAATAATTGATTTTAAAAGATTTAGAGAAATTTGTGATAAAGTTGGTGCTTACCTATTAGTTGATATGGCGCACTTTTCTGGATTGGTCGCAGGTAAAGCTTATCCAAATCCTACTAAATTTGCAGATGTTGTAACCTCAACAACTCATAAAGTTTTAAGAGGTCCTAGAGGTGGAATTATTTTAACTAACAATGAAGAATTAATTAAAAAATTTAATAGTGCAATTTTTCCAGGTTTACAAGGTGGGCCTTTAATGCACGTAATAGCAGCTAAAGCTGTGTGTTTCAAAGAAGCGTTATCAGATGATTTTAAATTTTATACAAAAAATGTAATTAACAATGCTAAAGTTTTATCACAGAGTTTATCTAAAAATGGTTTCAAAATATTTTCCGGCGGAACAGATACACATCTAATGCTTTTAGATTTAAGATCTTTTAACGTTACAGGAAAAGATGCGCAAGCTTCACTAGGAAGAGCAAATATAACATGTAACAAAAATGGCATACCTTTTGATACACAAAGTCCCATGATAACATCAGGGATTAGATTAGGCACACCCGCTTGTACAACCAGAGGATTTGGAGAAAAAGAGTTTAAGTTAATTGCTAATTTAATCCATAAAGTTATTAAAGGATTGAGCGAAAATAAATCAGATAATTCAAAAATTGAAAATGAGGTTAAAAAAGAAATAATTGATCTTTGCGCATCGTTTCCAATATATAAAAATTATTAATTATTATGCTCTGTCCTTTTTGTAGAGAAAAAGATACCTCAGTTGTAGACTCGAGACCAACCGAAGACGGAACAGCTATAAGAAGAAGAAGACTTTGTGGCTGTGATAGAAAAGAGAGATTTACTACTTTCGAGCGGGTTCAATTTCAAGAATTAACAGTTATAAAAGGCAACGGAAAGAGAGAACCTTTTGATCGAGATAAAATTTCAAAATCAATTAGAATAGCTACTAGAAAAAGACCTATAGACAGTGAAACTATAGAAAAATTTATATCTAAAATTGTTAGAAATCTTGAAGGTTTGGGTGAAAGTGAAATTCCAACACCAACTATTGGAAAGTTCATAATGGAAGGACTTTCATCATTAGATAAAGTTGCTTATGTTCGTTTTGCTTCTGTTTACAAAAATTTTAAGGAAGCAAAAGATTTTGAACAATTCGTAGGCAATTTAGATGAGAAAAAATCATAATTTTTATTTAGATCTTGCATATCAACTTGCAGAAAAAAACTTAGGCAGAACAGGATTAAACCCTTCAGTTGGAGCCATTGTAGTTAAAGACGGCACTATTGTTTCTTCAGGATCAACGTCAATTAATGGTAGACCTCACGCTGAATTTAATGCTTTAAATAATTTAAAAAATTCTTCTGAAGCTATATTATATACTACTTTAGAACCTTGCATTCATTATGGCAAAACACCTCCATGTACAAATATTATTATAAAAAAAAAAATTAAAAAGGTTTTCTTTGGAAATTTTGATTTAGATATAAGATCATTTAAAAAAGCACAATTAATTTTAAATAAAAAAGGTGTAGCTGTTAAAAAAATAAGATCTGAAAATTATAAAAACTTCTATAAGAGTTATTTTTTTAATAAAAAATTTAATATACCATTCATTTCAGCTAAATTGGCGTTATCAAAAGATTTTTTTAGTATAAGCAGTAAAAAAAAATGGATAACAAATGAGTTTTCAAGAAAAGCTGCGCATTTACTCAGATCAAAACATGATTGCATTATATCAACATCAAAAACAATTAATTTAGATAATTCATTGTTAAATTGTCGTATAGATGGTCTAAATAAGCACAAACCAGATTTATTTATAATAGATTTGAATCTTAAATTAAAAAAAAATTTATTGTTAAATAAGATGCTAAAAAAACGTAAAACATATTTAATTACTAACAAAAGTAATTATAAAAAAGCAAATTCATATAAAAAAAAAGGTTTTAAAATCATCTTAATAAATTCACTTAAAAATAAAAAAGATTTTTATTCTTTACATAGTAAAATTTATAAACTTGGTTATTCACGGGCGTTATTAGAAACGGGTTTGATTTTTCTTAATACGATGATTAAATATAAGTTAATTAATATTTTGTACTTATTTAAAAGCAAAAAAAAACTAGTTAATCATGGAAAAAATAATATTTCTTCAAGTTTTTTAAAAAAGATTAAATTTAAACCAATATCAATCAATTTAAATGATGATAATCTTTCAATTAAAGAATTTTAATAATGTTTAATGGAATAATTTACAATACAGGTAAAGTAGTAAGTATCAAAAAATCCAAAAAAAGTGTTTTTATTGGAATACATACAGATACCAAGTTTAGTAAAAAAGACCTCGGTGCATCAATTAGTTGCAATGGTGTGTGTCTAACATTAGTAAAAATTTTAAAAAAAAAAATTTATTTTTATTTATCTGAAGAAACATTAAAAAGATCAAATTTTAATAAAATTAAAATAAATCAAATAATTAATTTAGAAAAATCCTTAACTTATGGTAAAATAATTTCTGGTCACTATACCCAAGGTCATGTAGACACTGTTGCAAAAATAAATAAAATTAACTTTATTGAAAAAACTTGGCTGATAAAATTTCAAATTAAAAATCATTTATTTTCAAAATTTTTAGTAGAAAAAGCTTCAATATCTATTAATGGTGTGTCCCTAACTATATCAAAAGTTAAGAAAAATTTTTTTACAATTAATGTTATTCCGCATACATTAGAGCTTACCAACCTAAAAGATTTAAAAATAAATGATTTAGTCAATGTAGAATTAGATATATTTGGAAAATATATATATAAATATTCTAATTAAATGCCAGATAATAGATTTTCAAAAATTTCATCAATTATTCAGGACGCAAAGAAAGGTAAAATGTTTATCTTGGTAGACGATAAAGATAGGGAAAATGAAGGAGATCTAATAATTCCTGCATCAAAATGTAATGCTAAAAATATAAATTTTATGGCCAAGCATGGCAGAGGTCTAATTTGTCTAGCTATGTCAAAAAAACAAATTGATACATTAAAGTTACCTTTGATGTCTCCTGTTAACAAATCTAGAATGCAAACAGCTTTTACAATTTCAATTGAAGCAAAAAAAGGTATCACTACTGGAATATCTGCACAAGATAGAGCTAGGACGATTAGAACAGCAATTAATCCAAACGTAAAAAAAAATGATATTGTTTCACCAGGTCATGTTTTTCCCTTGGTTGCAAGATCTGGTGGTGTGCTTGAGAGAGCAGGACACACAGAGGCTTCTGTCGATATTTCAAAATTATCTAATTTAAATCCAAGTTCTGTTATTTGTGAAGTCATGAATGAAGATGGGCGTATGGCCAGACTAAATGATTTATTTAAATTCTCAAAAAAGCATAAGATTAAATTAGCATCTATTGAAGATTTAATTTCTTATAGACTGAAATACGAAAAATTAATTTCAAAAACTGAGACTAAACAATTGTTTTTGAAAAATATTGGAAAACTACTTTTACATAATTATAAAAACAAATTAGAAAACAATATTAATTTTGCAATTACAAAGGGGAACCTTAAAATAAAGAATTTAATTACAGTAAGAGTTCTCACAACTCAAATAAAAAAAGAAATTTTAAAAAATAGCAAAATTTTGAAATCTTTAAAGATATTAAATAAATATAAAAATTTTTTATTATTAATCATCAACAAAAAGAACAATTCTAAAATAGATAATATTAATACTCTAAGATATTACGGTATCGGAGCTCAAATAATAAAAGACTTGAACGTAAAAAATATGATATTGGTTTCAAGAACCAAAAAAAAGATTATAGGTTTAGAAGGATTTGGACTTAAAATAAAAAAACAAATTATTATAAAATGAAAAAAATTCTAATATTAAATTCTAATTATTATAAGGATATTTCTAAAAATTTAGTATTGAATGCTAAAAAAAAACTTATTCAGAATAGATTTTTAGTTCATATCATAGATATTCCAGGGGTTTATGAAATTCCTATAATTATAAGAAAGAATATTAAAAAATATGATGGATTTGTTGCTTTAGGTTGTGTTATTAAAGGAGAGACACCCCATTTTGATTTTATATGTAACTCTGTTTTTAATTCTATCTTAAATCTTTCTATTAATTATAACAAACCAATCACCAATGGAATAATTACAGCTCTAAATATTAATCAAGCAAAAAATAGAAGCATTAAAAATGATAAAAATAAGTCAAATAAAGGTTCAGAGGCTGCTAATGCAATTATTATGATTTTAAAAAATGGACCTAAAAAAATCTAAAATTACTTCCCCTAGAATTAAAGTAATTCAAAAACTGTATAGCTCATTAATTAATCCTAATAGCCAAATTGATTACCCTAAAAGTCAGTATAAGAAGTTCATTAAAGATGTCGTTACAGGCACTCTGGAGAGATCTGATTTACTTGAGGAAACAATTAATTCTCATTTAGGTGAGGATATTGATTTGAAAAGAACTGATAAATTATTAAAAATAATATTATTTGCAGCACTATTTGAGCTCATGTTTAAACATAATACACCAAAAAAAGTTATCATTAATGAATATTTAATAGCCTCAGAACATTTTCTAGAAAAAATACAAATCGGCTATTTAAACGCTATTCTTGATAAAATTGCTAAAGTATTAAGAAAAGAAGATTAAAATAGATGTTATTATTAGTAACTTTAGCTTGCGTTTTTAAAATTATTTTGGCATTTATGTCTTTTTTATTATGACGGATTACTTAGAATTACTTTATTTAATTTCTTTTACCGGGATACTTGCCGTGGCCTATAGTTATTTATTATCAGGTCAGATAATCTCAGCAAGCGCAGGTAATGCCAGAATGCAAGAAATAGCAGAAGCTATTCAAATTGGAGCAAAGGCTTACTTAAATAGACAGTATAAAACAATTGCAGTAGTAGGAGTTGTAGTCCTTGCTATAGTCACTTATTTTTTTAGTTATTTAGTTGGCATCGGTTATTTTATAGGAGCTTTTTTATCGGGTGTGGCTGGCTACGTCGGTATGTTAATATCTGTAAAGGCTAATGTACGTACAGCAGAAGCTTCTAGAAAAAGTTTACAATCTGGTTTAACTATAGCTTTTAAATCAGGTGCGATTACAGGTTTGCTAGTTGCTGGTTTGGCTTTAATAGCTATTACTATTTATTATATTATTTTAATTAGTTTAAATGTTGAAAACAGAGAAATAATTAACGCTTTAGTTGCTCTTGGTTTTGGAGCGTCGCTTATTTCTATTTTTGCCAGACTCGGCGGAGGTATATTTACAAAGGGTGCAGATGTTGGCGCAGATTTAGTTGGAAAAGTAGAAGCTGGTATACCTGAAGACGATCCAAGAAACCCAGCTGTTATAGCCGATAATGTTGGTGACAATGTAGGTGATTGTGCTGGTATGGCAGCAGATTTATTTGAGACTTATGCAGTAACAATTGTTGCTACAATGGTTTTATCATCAATTTTTTTTCCAAGTGACTATAATTTAATGATCTATCCGTTAGCTATTGGAGGTGCTTGTATAATTACTTCAATTATAGGTACATGGTTTGTAAAACTTGGAAAAAGTAAAAATATTATGGGAGCTTTATATAAAGGTTTTATTGTGACAGCTTTAACTTCACTTATGATTTTATATCCCGTTACAGATAGTATAGTTGGTTTATCTGAAAATTATTCTAACAACGGGAAAAGTTTCAATGGGTTAAATTTATATATTTGTGGTGTGGTTGGTTTTATAATAACAGGATTATTAATTTGGATTACAGAATATTATACAGGAACTAATTATAGGCCTGTAAAAACAGTAGCTCAATCTTCTACTACTGGTCACGGAACTAATGTAATTCAAGGTTTAGCTATTTCAATGGAAGCTACTGCCGTCCCAGCTTTAATTATCGTAGCAGGTATCTTATACACTAATAATCTAGCTGGGTTATATGGTATTGCTATAGCTGTAACTTCAATGTTAGCTCTTACGGGTATGGTGGTTGCTCTAGATGCTTATGGTCCAGTTACAGATAATGCTGGAGGAATTGCTGAAATGTCTAAACTACCAAAAAATGTTAGAAAAACTACAGACGCTTTAGACGCTGTTGGTAACACTACAAAAGCTGTTACCAAAGGTTACGCAATCGGATCCGCAGGTTTAGGTGCATTAGTCCTATTTGCAGCTTACACTGAAGACATTAAATATTTCTCTAGTGTAAAGGGTTCAGCTCTTGAGGGAGTAAACGTTACTTTTGATTTATCAAATCCATTTGTTGTTGCAGGTTTATTGATTGGAGGAATGCTTCCGTATTTATTTGGTTCAATGGGAATGCAGGCTGTTGGTAGAGCAGGTGGAGCAGTGGTGATAGAGGTAAGAAGACAATTTAAAAAGATCCCTGGAATTATGAAAGGTAAAAGAAAACCGGATTATGGTAGACTGGTAGATCTTTTAACAAAAGCTGCCATTAAAGAAATGATAATACCTTCATTGTTACCAGTTTTATCTCCAGTAGTGCTTTATTTTGTTATTTTACAAATCGGTGGTATGGAAGCAGCATTATCATCCTTAGGTGCAATGCTTTTGGGAGTTATAATTACAGGTTTGTTTGTAGCAGTGTCAATGACAGCTGGTGGTGGTGCATGGGATAATGCAAAAAAATATATTGAGGACGGAAATTTTGGAGGAAAAGGTTCAGATGCTCATAAATCTGCTGTTACAGGAGATACAGTAGGAGATCCTTACAAAGATACAGCAGGTCCAGCAGTAAATCCAATGATTAAAATAACTAATATAGTTGCATTATTACTTTTAGCAGTTATAGCTCACTAAATATTATTTTCTATTGCCGTACATTTTGTTTTTAATACTACTTAAGAACTTTTCAACAAAACTTTTTTGAGTAATACTATTATCTGTTTCATTTTTTGAAAAATTAATTTTTCTAATATCATCTTTATTTAAAAGATTTTTACTTGTTAAAACTCCGTATTTGTCAAATTCTAAAACGAGAACATTGTTACTTTTTAAGATATTTCTACCAAGTTGATGATACTCTCCTTTTGTTAATACTCTTTCTATATAAATCCAAGTTTTATCATCTTTTAGCGATGTTGAATGCGGTTGCCCCAGTATTTGAATAACGTCATTAATATTAGTTTTTTGTACAAATAATTTTTTGGATCTGTTATCAAGGAAAGTAATTCCATGATTTTTATAAGGATCTTGAAATTGACAACCAACTAAACTAAATAAATAGAAAATTGAAAGTATATATTTATGATATTTAGTTTTAAAAAGCATGATACGGTTTTATATAATACATTACTAAGTCTATCCAGAAATTTATTTTTTTATAATAAAGTAAAATTGAATGATAGTTTCGAAACAAGAATTATTCTAATGTTTTTACATTTTTCAATTTTAATGTTTATATTTAAAAAAAAAGGCAAGAAATTTGACCAAAAATCATATGATAGTTTATTCCATAATATTGAGAACAATTTGAGAGAATTAGGATTTGGAGACGTTTCTGTAAACAAAAAAATGAAAGATTTAAACAAAATTTTATACGATATTTTGTTAAAAATAAATTCGAGCGACAATGATTCAAAATTTAGTGTGAACAGTAAAATAATTATTAAATACTTTAGTCAGAAAGATCAAAAAAATGAGCTAAAATATGAAGATATTGAAAGTTATTTCAATGATTTTTTTAATTTTTGTTTTGAACTTTCTCTTGATAATATGATACAAGATCTTAAAAAATATAAATTCTACAATGGCTGTACCTAAACGAAAAACCTCTGTTTCAAAGAAAAAGATGAGAAGATCTCATCACAAATTATTATCTCAAAACATTGTTGAAGATAAAAAAAGTGGTGAATATAGACTTTCACATCACATAGATTTAAAATCCGGTTATTATAACGGTAAAAAAATCTTAGATATTTAGTTTATTAAATATGTCAAAAAAAATTTCTATTGCCATTGATGCAATGGGAGGAGACAATTCTCCTGATAAAACAATCGAAGGAATTAAAATTTTTATAAATAAGAATAAGTCATATAATGATTTTATTTTTAATATATTTGGAAAAGAAGATGTAATTAAAGAAAAGTTAAAAAAAAAAAATATTGAAACTAGTTTTATAAATATTATTAATTCAAATACTGTTATTTCGGATGACGAAACTCCACTATCCGCTATAAAAAATTCAAAAAATACAAGTATGTGGAATTGTATACAGCATCAAATTGACGGCAAATCTGATATAAGCTTATCCGCAGGAAACACCGGTGTATTATTAGTTATATCAAGAATGATCTTAAAAATGATGAGCGACGTTAGCAAGCCAGCTTTAGCAGGTCTATGGCCAAATCAAAATGGAATGAATGTTGTTTTAGATTTAGGTGCAAATATAGAGTGTAGTGATCAAAATCTTGTTGATTTTGCAGAATTGGGCTCGGCTTTATTTAAATCCTTATTTCCTAATGAAAAACCTAAAGTTTCATTACTAAATATTGGCTCTGAAGAAATCAAAGGAACAGAAATATTAAAAGTTGCATCTAAAAGACTTAAGGAATTATCTGGTGAAGATAATTTTATTTATAACGGTTATATAGAAGGTAATAATATTATGAGCGGCGTCTCTAATGTTATTATTACAGATGGGTTTACAGGTAACATTGCTTTAAAAACAGCAGAGGGGACTGCAAAGTTTATTACGAATAATTTAAAAAAATCATTGACTGAAAATTTACTTTCAAAAATATCTCTTATTTTTTCTTACTTTTCGTTAAAAAAGTTTAAACAAAAATTAGATCCGAGAAAATATAATGGTGCAATATTTTTAGGTTTAAATGGTCCAGTTGTTAAAAGTCATGGTGGCACAGACTCGATAGGTTTCTATCACTCCATAGATTTATGTTATAAAATTGTAAAAGGACAATTAATGACACAAATTAAAAAAAACTTGCAACACTCAAGAAGTGACAAAAATAGCTTATAAAAAAAAGGACTTAGTTGAAAATCTAAGTGTAAAAACAGGTTATTCACTTAAATTCTCTAAAAAACTAATCGACGATCTTATAGATATTATTATTGATTGTATAAAATCAGGACATTTAAATTTAAAAAATATCGGATCAATTAAAACGATTTATAAAAAAGAGAGGATAGGAAGAAATCCTAAAACTAGAGAAGAATTCAAGATAAGTTCTAGAAAATCAGTCAGTTTTTTACCTTCAAAAAAGCTACTTTCTAAATTAAATAAATAATATGAGCAAGTTAATAAATATATCCGAGCTTTCAAAGAAATTAAACTTAATAGATATGAAAAATAAAAAACCATTAAACTATGTATTAAGATACTGGGAGAGAGAATTTAAAGAAATTAAACCTAAAAAAATCAATAATCGCAGATACTACACTTCTCATCAAGTAGAAACTATAAGAATGATTAAATTTTTACTTAAAAATAAAGGTATGACTATTAAAGGAGTAAAAAATCTACTAAACTTTGGATCAAATAAACTTGACGATTATAACCCGCATAGTTTAAAAACTAAATATATTAAAGATTATTTTTCAAAAAAAAGTAAAAAATTATTAAAAAAAGTAAATAAAATTAAAAAATATGGCAAAAAAAACACATCTTAAAGTAAGATTAGTTCCTGAAAGTAATCCTGATAGTAAATTTGTCTATTACGCAAAGAAACCTACTAAGGGCGAAAAGGCTAAAGATAAATTAAAGCTAAAAAAGTATAATCCTAATACACGTAAACATGAGTATTTTGTAGAAAAAAAACTACCACCTCATAGTAAATAAATTATTTTTTTTTAAAATTTCTGAATTCGTAGTCAATAAAAGCATTGATCATTGATTTCCATATTTTAAGAGTAATTTTATGGTCAATATTCTTTTTTTTTGATTTTTTTTTAATATTATTTAATATTACTGAAATTCGTTTTTTATCTACTATTTGATTTTTAAATTTTTTGTTTTTTATAACAATATCAACTAGTTTTGTCCTTTTTTTAACTATATCAAGAAATCTATTGTCTAATTTATCTAATTCTTTTCTAATTTTTAGTATATTTTTATTTACCATCGCGACAATTTTAAAATTTTAGAATTATTAATAAAATATATATTATTAAAATGCTATCACAAGAAACAAAAATAAATACCTTATTTTTATATTGGCTAAAAACATCTCTATTACTCACCTTTACTATTATAATTGTTGGCGGGCTTACAAGATTAACTAATTCTGGCCTCTCTATTATTGAATGGGAATTATTTAGGGGAATTTTACCACCATTGAATGATCAAGCATGGAATTTATATTTTGAAAAATATAAAACAATACCACAATATGAATTGATTAATTCAAACATGAATTTATCTGAGTTCAAAATTATATTTTACTGGGAATACATTCACCGAATACTTGCCAGATTAATTGGCTTATTTTTTTTTCTTCCTTTAATATTTTTCTATTGCTCAAAAAAAATTAAAAAAAATTATTTGAATATTTGTTATGTAATTTTTTCTTTAATAGTTTTTCAAGGTATAATTGGATGGTATATGGTAAAGAGTGGTTTAGTTAATGATGTGACAGTAAGTCATTACAGATTATCTATGCATCTTATAGTTGCTATCACAATAATTTCGATGATTTTTTGGTTACTATTAAATATTTATAATAAAAAAGACAAAATATTTTTTAAATTTTCGAAACATTATTTTCCTTTTCAATTTTTAATAATCATTATTTTTTTTCAAATTATAATTGGTGCTTTTGTTTCAGGATTAGATGCTGGTAGGATTTATCAAACATGGCCATTAATGGGTAACACTTATTTTCCAAGTGATATTTTGCTGTCAAATTTTAGTTTTCTCTTCGATTTTAAAAATCATTCTTTAGTGCAATTTTATCATCGCAATATAGCTTATTTTATTATTTTATACTCTTTTATTTTATCATTAAATATTTATAAAAAAAAAATTTACAAACTTTATAAGCCAATGATTATTTTGCTTTTTGTCTTAATTTTACAAATAACTTTTGGTGTTGTTACATTAATAAGTGGCCTTAATATATATATTGCTTCAGCTCATCAAATATTAGGTGTGTTATTAGTATTTAGCGCAGTAAACCTGTATTATTTCAAAGCAAATTAAATTGACATTATTTGTTAATCTTTGTATCTATCGCCCATTATTATGACACCATTTATTAAAAAGAAAGACATTAAACAAGACTGGTATCTCATAAATGCACAAGACGCTGCAGTAGGAAGACTAGCAGCTTTTATATCAATAGTATTAAGAGGAAAAAATAAACCTACTTTTAATCCACACATTGATAACGGTGATTTTGTAGTTGTTACAAATATTGACAAGATAAAATTTACCGGAAAAAAATTTGAAAATAAGAAATATTATAAACACACAGGACATCCAGGTGGTATAAAAGAGACTACTCCATCTGAACTTAAGAAAAAAAATAAAACCGCAGAAATTTTAAAATTAGCTGTAAAGAGAATGCTGCCAGGCGGACCTTTAGCAAAAAAACAATTAACAAAACTAAAAATTTACAACGGTGATAAGCATCCACACGAAGTCCAAGAACCAAAATTAATAGATTTTGAAAAACTCAACAAACAGAATATTATTAAATAATGAACGAAACTAGCCTAGAAACAGTTAAATCAAAAAAAATTAAATTAGATTTTAAAGATAGTAAATATGCTACTGGAAGAAGAAAAAGATCAATAGCTAAAGTGTGGGTGAAAAAAGGTTCAGGAAACATTCACGTAAATGGATTAAAAATGAACGAATATTTTAAAAGGCCAGTACATCAGATTATAGTAACAAGACCTTTAGAGATATCTGAGGTAGCTTCAAATTACGATGTTAAGTGTTCGGTAAAAGGTGGTGGATTATCTGGTCAAGCCGGTGCAATTATTCTAGGGATATCAAAAGCTCTAATTTCTCACGATGAAAACTTAAAAAAGAATCTTAAGAGAGACAAACTTACCACCCGTGACTCAAGAGTGGTTGAGCGTAAAAAATACGGTCATAGGAAAGCTAGAAGAAGTTTTCAGTTTTCTAAAAGATAATCATTTAAATTTAACTATTATTTAAGACGGTGATATAAGTAATTATGTCTATACAAAATAAAATAAATATAGCTGTAATCGGTGCTACTGGTTATACAGGTTTAGATCTAATATTAATGTTGTCCAAACATTCTAAAGTTAGAATTAAGAGTCTTTGTGCATCCAAAAATTTTGGAAAAAAAATTCAATTTTTTGATAAAAGAATCAAAAAAAAATTACCAAAAATATCATCAATAAAAAAAATTGATTGGGATAATTTAGATCTTGTATTCTTATCTTTGCCAAATGGTGAAGCACAAAAAATTATAAGATTTTATTACAAAAAAAATTCCAAATTAAAATTTATTGATCTATCTGCAGATTTTAGGATCAATAATGCAAAAACTTATGAAAAAGTTTACGGATTAAAACATAATGCAAAAAGCTTAATTAAAAATTCTCTTTATTCAATACCTGAATTTAGCAAAAATGAGATAAAAAATTTTAGAATAATTTCCAATCCGGGATGTTATCCTACATCAATACAAATACCTTTGATTCCATTAATTAAAAAAAATTTAATTAACCATCATGACATCACTATAGACTCCAAATCTGGCTATTCAGGTGCAGGTAAATATCTAGAAAAAAAATTTACACATAAGAATTTATATTCATCAACATTTGCATATAGCACAAAGAAGCATAGACATATTTTTGAAACGGAACAAGAATTATTAAAATACACAAAGAAAAAAGTTGATTTTACTTTTAATCCTCATTTATTACCGACATTTAGGGGCATTTTATCTTCAATTTACATAAAGTCTAGAAAAGGAATATCTGCTAATTTTTTAAGAAATTTTTTGGCGAAATACTATAAAAAATCAAAATTTATAAAAATATTAAAAATCAATACTCCAATAGGATCAGGAAATGTTTTAAATACAAACAATTGTGAAATTTCAGTTTGTGAAACAAGAGTCAAAAATAAATTTGTTATTTTCTCAGCTATAGATAATTTAGTTAAAGGAGCATCAGGACAAGCAATACAAAACATGAATATTATATACAAATTTCCTGAAGGATTAGGTTTAAGATGAAATTATTGATTATTCTTTTTATGATTTTTTTTACAACTAGCTGTAATAAACCAAAAGTTGTTTTAATTTGCGGCGATCATGTGTGTGTTAATAAAGCAGAGGCAAATCAGTATTTTCAAGAAAATCTTTCTTTAGAAGTTAAAGTAATTAATAGTAAGATTAAGAAAAAAATTAATTTAATCGAACTGAATATGAAAAACAACGAAAATGGCAAAAGAGAAATTAAAGTTTTGTCCAAAAAAACAACTAATAAAGACTTAAAAACTTTATCTGATAAAGAAATTAATAAGATTAAGAAAAATATAAAGAAGAAAGAAAAAGAAAAAAAAATAGCCAAAAAATCTGAAGATATTAAATTAATTAAAAAAGAAAAAAAAAGCACAAAAGATAAAAAAAAACTTAATTCTAAAAAAAATTTGAAAAATGTTAGTAAGAGAAACATCAATAATTTAGATGTATGTACTATTTTAGATAAATGTAATATTGAAGAAATATCAAAATACTTATTAAAACAAGAAAAAGGTAGAAAATTCCCTGAAATAACAAGAAAACAATAAACTTACAATGAAAAGACTTAATATCGCAATTATCGGATTAGGAAATATTGGCAGCCATTTATTTAAATATTTAAACGATAATAAAAAAATTTTAGCAGACAAGAACAATTGCCAACCTATTGTCAAATACGTTTCAGCAAAAAATAAAAATAGAAAAAGAAAAATTAAAATTAAAAAATCACAATGGTTAAATAATTATCTAGATGCAACAAAATTAAAAGACGTTGATTTAATAGTAGAATTAATTGGTGGGTCAGATGGAGCGGCTAAAAAACTTGTATTTAATGCTTTAAAGAATAAAAAACATGTTGTCACAGCCAATAAAGCTCTTATTGCAAAATATGGAGATCAACTTTCACGTATTGCAGAGAAAAACAAAGTTAATTTAGAATTTGAAGCTTCGGTTTGTGGTGGTGTTCCTATTATAAGATCTTTAAAAGAAGGTTTAATAGCAAACAAAATTTCAAAAATATACGGAATTTTTAATGGAACTTCAAATTATATACTTTCATCAATGGATAATGAAAATAAAAGTTTCCAAGAAGTTTTAACAAAAGCAAAAATGTTAGGGTACGCCGAGTCAAACCCATCAGCAGATTTAAATGGTGATGACGTATCATCGAAACTAAAAATTTTATCATCATTATGTTTTAATTCGTTTTTAAACAAAGATATTTATGTAGAAGGAATTAAAGATATCGATAAAACTGATATAGATAATGCTAATAAATTAGGATACAAGATAAAGTTATTGGGATTTGCAGAACTTTTAAACAATAAGATTTATCAAAGAGTACATCCAACTTTGATAAAAAAAAACTCCTATGTTGCAAGTATTGATGGTGTTTTAAATGCTGTGATTGTTGAGGGTAAACCAGTCGGCCAAAGCATAATTCAAGGTGAGGGAGCAGGACCTGCAGCTACAACGTCAGCACTTGTTTCAGATATATCTTCAATTCTAAGAGGTAATATAAAATTTCCATTCTCAATTTCGAGTAAAAAAAGAAAAAAAATAAGATTTGAAAAAATCGATAATAGACCTTTTTCTGCTTATCTCCGTTTTGAGGTTATTGATAAACCGGGAGTATTGTCGAACATCACAAATATTTTTTCAAAAAATCGAGTATCAATTAAAAGATTAGTTCAAAACCCTGATAAAAATAAAAAATCATCTTCGATAATTATTGTCACACACAATTCAAAAGATAAATATTTAAAAAAGATAATAAGAGAAATCTCAAGAAAAGGTTTTATTAAAAGTAAACCTAAATTGATTAGAATTGATAACATTTAAATGTCAATTAACAAAAAATTTTTAAATTTATTTTCAAGGGTGACTGAGAAGGCTGCTATTGGTGCATTCAAATTTATTGGTAAGAAGGATAAAATTGCAGCTGATAAGGGTGCTGTTGATCCTATGAGGCGTGAACTTAATAAGATTAATATGGAAGGAACAGTTGTTATCGGAGAAGGAGAAATGGATGAAGCACCAATGCTTTATATCGGAGAAAAGCTTGGCACACTTAATGGACCTAAGTTCGATATAGCAGTGGATCCATTAGAAGGAACTAAATTTACGGCGAATGGAGAACCAAATGCTTTTTCAGTTTTAGCTATATCAGAACAAGGAGGCTTATTATCTGCACCAGACACGTATATGGAAAAAATAGTTATAGGGTCAAATTTACCGAAAAATTTAATGGATATAGATAATGGCGTAGAAAAAAATATTAAATTATTAGCAGAAGCAAAGAGTAAAAAAATTACAGAGCTAAAAGCATGCGTGTTAAAAAGGCCAAGGCATGATCATATAGTGAAAGTATTAAAAAAAATGGAAGTAAAAATTAATTATATAACAGATGGAGATATAGCCGGTGCTTTAAGTGTAATTGGAGACAAACCTGTTAACGACATCTACTATAGCACAGGAGGGGCCCCTGAAGGTGTAGTAGTAGCTGCAGCACTTTCTTGTTACGGCGGACAAATTCAAGGCAGATTAGTTCTTAATAGTGAAGAAAAAGTCAGAGCAAAAAAACTTGGAATAAAGGATTTTAACAAAAAATATAACATTGAAGATATGGTAAAAGGTGACGTTATTTTTTGCGCAACAGGTGTAACAAATGGTGATTTAGCAAGAGGTGTTAAAGATTTAGGTAATGAATATGAGGTAAACACATTTATTTTACATAAAAGCCAAAACATTATTAAGTCTGTCACAAATATTTACAACAAATGAACACACTTTCAGTAAGTGGTAAAAATTGGGTATTAAAAAAGTATAGTCAGGAAAATTTAAATTTTTTTAAAGATAACTTTTCTTTAGATGAAATAACATCAAAACTCTTATCAATAAGAAAAATTAAAAACGAGGAAGTAGAATCTTTTTTAAATCCATCCATTAAAAACTTATTGCCCAATCCTAATAGTTTAACAGATATGGAAAAATCAACTTTAAGAACTATTGAAGCTATAGCAAATAAAGATAAAATAGGAATCTTTGGTGATTATGATGTTGATGGGGCAACATCGACTGCTTTACTGGGTAATTATTTCTCAGATTTGAATCTAGATTATGAGATTTATATCCCAGATAGGAGAAGAGAAGGTTATGGGCCTTCTATAAAAAGTTTTCAAGAACTAATAAATAAAAAAGTAAAATTAATCTTTACAGTTGACTGCGGAACATTGTCTTTTGAAGCTATAAATTTTGCAAGAGATAATAAAGTTGATGTAATTGTATTAGATCACCATCAATCAGAAATTAAATTACCAAATGCTTTTTCGATAGTTAATCCAAATAGATTTGATGATCAATCAAACCTGGAATATCTATGTGCAGCAGGAGTCTCGTTTATGTTTCTAGTATCTCTAAACAAACAATTAAGAATTAATAAATGGTTTAAAAATAACAATATAGAAGAACCTAATTTAATAAATTATCTCGATTTAGTCTCACTTGGAACTGTGTGTGATGTTGTTCCATTAATTGGATTAAATAGAGCTATAGTCAAACAAGGTCTAAAGATAATTAAGTCTAAAAAAAATCTAGGATTAAAAACTTTATTTGATATTTGTAAAATTGAAAGCAATCCTTCAATTTACCATTTAGGATTCATGCTTGGGCCTAGAATTAACGCAGGTGGAAGAGTCGGAAAATGTTCACACGGTGCAAATCTATTATTAAATAAGGACCCGAAAAATACATTTAAATTAGCCTCAGAACTAGATCAGTATAATAAAGAAAGACAAATGCTTGAGAGTGATTTGTTGAAAAAAATTTTAAATGAGAATAAAAAAAATTATAATGATCCAGTATTAATCATGAGTGGCGAAAATTGGCATGAGGGCGTTATAGGTATAGTTGCAGCTAGATTAAAAGATAAATTTAACAAACCTGTTATATTAATATCTATAGATGGTGATATAGGAAAAGCATCGGCAAGATCCATAGTAGGCTTTGATATTGGATCGGCAATAATTGCAGCATCACAGGAAAAATTACTTATAAAGGGAGGAGGGCACAAAATGGCAGCCGGTTTTTCTATTAAAGTTGAAAATATTTATAAATTTAAAGATTTTATTTTCAGAAAATTTTTAAATATAAATAAAGATCTTAAAAGTGAAAAACCGTTATATTTTGATAGTATAATTGCTCCATCTGCCGTAAATAAAGATTTTTTTAGTAAAATAGAAATATTATCACCTTTTGGTTCGGGAAACCCAGAGCCAAAATTCATTATTGAGGATTTGAAGACTTTGAGTGGTAGAATTGTAGGTGAAAAACATATTAAATCGATTCTTATAGGCAAGGATGGTAGTTCAATCAAATCAATAGCATTTAACGCGGTTGATAAAGATTTTGGTGAGTATCTACTTAAAAAAAATAATAAATTATTTAATATTGCAGGAAAATTATCGCTAAATGATTGGAGGGGGCAATCAAATGTAGAGTTTATTATCGATGATATTTCTGTTATTAAGTCTCTCAAAAATACGGTCCCATCGTCTATCGGTTAGGACAGTTGGTTTTCATCCAACAAAGAGGGGTTCGATTCCCCTTGGGACCGCCAAAAACTTCAAAAACCTTAAATAAACTTTACTAGTAAATTATAAATTTTTCTTTTACTGTGTCACCAGTACGTCATGAAAAAAATATTATTAATTCTTATTTTAACATTTTGGTTTAAAAATGTTTTTTCTCTTCCTCAAGAATATAAAGATTTATTAAATAAGGGCTGCATGGATGATGCACAATTAAGAAACAATTTAGAATTATCAACCAAGTATTGTAAATGCTATGTAAATAATTTAGCAAAAAATAATCCTAACGCAGAAAAATTTTTAGAAGATTTAAAAAACCCTGTGTCAAAACAAAGAGTTATGGCTAAGGCACAATTTCCTTGTTTGCTTGATCATCCTAAATATAAACAACGACAACGATAGTTATTTTTTAGGTCTAGGTCCGTAATAATTCTTTTTTTTATCTCCATCGGTAACAGCCCAAACTATGAATATAATAATCCCAATGATAGGAATCAATTGAACCAAAACTGCAAAACCAGTCTTATTTATATCGTGAAGCCTTCTAACACAAACCGCAAGCGCTGGTATCATGCCAAGTATAAAATAAAATAGTAAACCTAAACCTGCAAGCGCATCAGAATTTAAGATACCTGACATAAAGATTAAGAAAAAAGAAACACCATAGTAAAAAAGCATAAAATACCAAAACTCTGATCTAGATGCTCTTCCTTTAAAATCAAAATATTTTTTAAAGCAAACTGTAATAGACTCTATAAAACTCATTCTTATTTAGTAGCATTTTATTTACATTGTGTCACTAGAGAGTCCGTCCTTGCCTAACTTTTTAAAATCATTTAATAATAAGCCTTATTTAAACTAACAAAGAGGGGTTCGATTCCCCTTGGGACCGCCAAAAATCTTATGAAAAAAATTGCTGTTATAGAAAAAATTCATAATGATGGTCTAGAATTATTAAAAAAAAATCAAGGTTACGACTACGAACTAATTACAGATACATCTGAGGAAAATTTAATAAAAAAACTTCCTGAATTTGATGCTTGTACGTTAAGAGTTTCAAAGCTAAATGAAAACATTCTTAAACATTGCCCAAAATTAAAAGTTATTTCAAGACATGGTGTTGGTTATGACAATGTAGATTTAAACTATATTAAAAGAAAAAAAATTACACTTTTAATAACTGCAACTGCTAATGCCATAGCTGTAGCCGAACACGTTATCTATATGATGCTCTCTATATCAAAAAGCATTAATCAATATGACTCTGAAGTACGATCTGGAAATTTTAAAAAAAATACTTCTAACATTGAAACATTTGAATTATTTAATAAAGAAATTTTAATTTTAGGCTTTGGAAGAATAGGAAAAAGCTTAATCAAGAGATGTCTTGGTTTTGATATGAAGGTAAAAGTTTTCGATCCATTTGTGTCAAAGGATTTAATTGAAAATTTAGGAGGAGCTAAAATTGAAAATTTAGATGAAGGTTTAAAAACATGTGATTATTTATCTTTGCATGTTCCTTTATCTGAAAAAACGAAAGATATGATTGATTATTCTAAGCTTAGTATAATGAAAAAAAATGCAATCATAATTAATACATCAAGAGGAGGGGTAATTAATGAAATAGATTTAGATAGAGCTATAAATAAAAATATTATATTTGGAGCGGGTTTAGATGTTTTTGATAAAGAGCCAGTTGACATGAATAACCCTATATTAAAAAATAAAAAAGTTTTGTTAAGTCCTCATTCAGCTACATTCACTAATGAGTGTAAATCAAGAATGTCTTTAGAAACAACTAAAAATATTATTGATTTTTTTGAAAATAAAATAGATAAAGCAATGATAGTAAAACTATGATCGAAATAAAAAGAAAATTAAAAAATTTTGGCCCACTTGAAGCATTAGTTTTAAGTTCATTAACTTATGTTTTTTTAATGTTAATTTGGACTGCTACTACACGTTCAGCTGTCATACAAAAAGCGAATGATATAAAAACTAATCACAAATTAGTTGTAGAATTCATTAATGAACAAGTAAATAAATGTAGCTCTAACGAGAGCAACAAAACACCATGGGGTGATGATTGTAACTCTACGTGGAACTCATCAAAAATTGTAAATTATATATTAAACAATATAAAACTTAATAATCCGTATAAAATTAATAAACCTCTTATACAAATATCTCAAGATCCCAGAATTCAGGCAGAAGGTAAAGCCGGTCAGTCAACTGACAAAGGAATAATTTTTGTATCTGAAAGTAATTTTGAATCTGATGCAGGATCCGAGTGGGTTATTGGTACATGTGTTAAATCGCCTTGCGTAGCTGCAGGAAATAACGAGTTAGTTTCTTCTTATCGTTAACAAGCAATTTCAAAACCACATTCTCTAGCCGTCTTGTTTAAATAGTTATAGCCAATTTTGGCATATTCAAATGGATTAGCTTTAGCAGGATCTTGTTCAGCTTCAACCACTAACCAGCCCTCATAATTGTTATTCTTTAAAGTAGTTAGAAAGGGCTTGTAATCAATAC
>QBVU01000012.1 GCA_003284275.1 Pelagibacteraceae bacterium AG-313-A04
ATTTTAAAGACCAAAAAAGTGGTAATTTAGAATTTAAATTTAAAAGAAATATTTTTGGTTGGAAAAAAAGATATAAAATTCCAAATTTAAAAATTGACTCAAAACTCAAATTAAATCATCTCAAAAAAGTTTTAAAACAAAATTTATCGGGTTATGATCAATTAATCTTTGAAAGTAATTGTGAACCAAAAATAATTAACCAATACAAAAGGGAATACTATGAAAATTATAATCACAAATTCAGAATTACTATAGATACTTCACATAATATTTTTGACCAACGATTTAAAAAAAAGGTCAATTTGACTAATAAAGCTTTAATTCAAAAATACATAGTTGTGGAATTCAAATTTCATAGAAATAACATAGATTTGTCTAAATCTATGTTAAAATCTTTACCATTTAGAATAAGCAGAAATTCTAAATATATTAATTCAATAAGAAGTGTGAGCGGAATTTAAATGAAAGCCAAATCGTCAAATGAAAAACAAAAAAAAATAATATCAAATAAAAATAAGATTTTCTATACTTCATTTCTAATTTTAGCTTTCATACTATTTTTTCTTCTAGGTACCTGGTCTGAAAAATATGACTATAATAAAAAAGTAAAAATTTTTATTAACGATATATCTGAAACTATCTCTAACAGACTATTCTTTAATTTTTATGAAGTAGATAGATTAATAATAGATATGAATTATAGAAATTACCAAAAAATTTTAGATACTAGAAAAGAAAGTCTTAAATCATTTAGATCAAGTGAAGATATGCATAAATGGGTTAATGCTAACCTTAAATATGAGGAAAAAGATTTTAAGATACAAGCAAAATTAAAAGGTGTTCATGAAGATCATTGGAAACATCCTTTGAAGTGGTCTTTTAAAATCAAAATGAACGAAAATGAAAATGAAGATAAAACATTATTTAATTTAAAGAGATTTTCACTCCAGCATGCAAAAACTAGAGGTTATCTCCATGAATGGCTTTTTATGAAAGTTTTAAAAGAGGAGGGATTAATTGCTCATAGAACTAGATTTGTGAACTTAGTCTTTAATGGGAATAATTTAGGAATATATAATTTAGAGGAACAACATTCCAAAGAGCTTTTAGAGTCAAATAATAGACGTGAAGGTCCAATTGTTGGCTTCAATAAAAATTTATGGATTAAAGAAGCTAATAATGTAAGCAAATTAAGTATCAATAACTTAGATGGTTCTTTTTGGAGAGCAGAGATAAAACCTGTTCAATTTAAGGATAGCAAAAGGAATACAGAGCAGGAAGTGTATTTGAATGAGGCAATTACTTTACTAGAGAGTTTTAGACAAAATTCAAAAAAACTTTCAGAAATTTTTGATTTAGATCAATTATCGAAATTGATGGCTGCAAAAGCAATCATGGGATCAATAGAATTTGATTGGAGGGATTTAAAATTTTATTATAATCCTCTAACAAAACTACTAGAACCTATTGGCAGAGAGGTTCATGTAGATCTTAATCAGTCTCAAATGAATACTTGGTGGGCTGATTTAAGTCCTGTAAATTTTGTTCATTCTTCTGATCAAAGATATTTTCTTTCGTTATTATTTGAAGATAAACTTTTTTTTGAAAAATATTTAAAAGATTTATCCCGAATGTCTAACAAGAATTATGTCAGAAGAGTTATTGCGAAAAATGGAGTAGAATTTAATGAATATAAAAAGGCATTAAATCAAAATTATCCGAGGCAGAACACTTTTTCTTATAATTATATTGAAAAATATAGAAACGAGATTAAAAAAACTCTAAATCCCATTCAAGGTATAAATTTAAATTATATCGAATTTAAACAAAATTCACTTATCCTAAATGCTTCTAACTTACAAAGATTACCTATAGAAATAATTGGTATACAAGAAACTGGAAAAAATTCTGTTCTATTTAAAAGGTCAATTTACTTAAAAGGAAAACTTTTAAACAAAGCAGTTAAACCTGAATTAATAAAAATAGACTGCGAAAATGAAAATTTATGTAAAAAAGAAAATTTAGAAAATATTAAAATAATCTATAAAATTTTAGGACAAAATGAAAAAAGAGAAACAGAAATAGCTTTCTGGTCAAATACAGTAAATAGTTATCTTTCTAATTTATATGAAAAAAATATTCAAAATTTTAGAAATAATAATTTTTTAAAATTTCGTGATGATAAAATTATTTTCAATACAGGCATCATTGAAATAAGCGAACCTATTTTAATACCTCCGGATTTTAAAGTTGAGGTCAATCCTGGAACAGAAATAATTTTTTCTAAAAATGGGCATATAATTTCTAAATCACCAATTTTTTTTAAAGGAGTAGAGGAAAAACCAATTATCGTAAGATCCAATTTTGATGGAAATTTACAGTCATACAGGTCAGGAAATTTAAATCAAAATAATCAAAAATTAGACAGCGGTTATGGGATTGTAGTAATTAATGCTGACGGTGTTTCAGAAATTGAGAACACTATTTTTCATAGAATGTCTGCACCAAATCAATTATCTGGATTAGGTTTATTGGGATCAATAAATTTTTATCAATCTGATGTGAGAATTAAAAATTCTAAATTTTCTGAAAATATTATAGGGGATGATTATCTAAATATAATAAGATCAAATTTTGTAATTAAAAATTGTATTTTTCAAGACGTTAATTCGGATGCTATAGATATTGATTTTAGTAAAGGCATTATGTCAAAATTAGATTTTAGAAACACAGGAAATGATGCTTTAGATTTTTCTGGTAGCGATGTTGAGCTAAAAGATATAGTTGTTTATGGCGCAGGCGATAAAGCAATAAGTATTGGTGAAAAAAGTAAAATTAGCATAGAGGATATTTCAGTATTTGATAGCAACATCGGCTTAGCGAGCAAAGATAATTCTAATGTTAATGCTAACAAAGTGAAAATTTCAAATACTAGATACGGAGTAGTGTCCTATATGAAAAAAAATGAATATGGACCCTCTAAAATTATTATTAGTGATATCTTAGTTTCCAATAGTGAACAAAAATACTTAGTAGAAAAAGGTTCTAGCATAAAAGTTGATAATCGTGATATACCAACAGTAGATTTCGATTTTAAAAATTTTATGTAATATTAATAAATGAAAATCATTAAATTTATATCAATTACAATATTAATTTTATTTTTTAATATTTCTAAAATATACACACAAGAAATAAGTGCTGGAACCAAGTTTATAGTTGCTGGCCATTTATATCCTATAACTAAAGATCAGAAGAAACTCAATAAATTCGCAGAAAAAGTAAACTCACATAACGCTGATTACGTTTTTTTATTAGGCGACTCAGATCTGCAAAATAAAGATATTTTTGATTATTTTAATACAATTATAGATACAAAATTATTCTTTTCACCAGGCAATAACGAATTAAGGATTTCAAAAGAAAATTATATAACAAATGTTGGATATCTAAACAAAGTAATTATCGAAAAGGATGTTAAATTTATACTGTTAAATTCTTCAGATAGTAAAGAAAATATAATTAAATTTTTGCAAAAAAATCTGAAAGATGATTTCCAAAATGGACCAACAATTTTATTAACTCATCATCGTGTCTGGGATGATACTATAATTGACGCTAAACCTTACATGCATGATAAAAGTTATTATTTTGAAGATATATTTCCAATTATAAAAGATAAGATTGATTATATTTTTGCAGGTAACTCAAAAAGACAATATTTTAGAGATTTGGTTGAGTCAATTGCATACGGCAAACAAAATGTAAATTTAATTTATTGGAGTGATAAAATTGAAAATCTAGAAGCCTATTCTGTAGGAATGGGAAATGGTGATCCAAAAGCATCTTTTGTGGTGGTAGATATTTTAAAAGAAAATTTGCTAATCAAGGGTGATTATTCGTCAATCGAAGATTATGACATATTACCTAAAAATTTAATTCAATATAATAAAAGAGGTCTATCTTTAGAATTCGAGTCAGAATTTAAAGATTTTGCTAGAGAAAAATTCTTTCTAGTGAAGTGGAAGAAATTTTATATAGTAATTACAGTAATATTCTTAATTATCTTTCTATTGATAATATTCTTATTAAAAAGTAGACGCAAAATTAAGTTACTAGCAGAAAAAAAAGATTTAAATTAATCTGGTGCCCTCACACGGACTCGAACCGCGAACCTATTGATTACAAATCAGTAAGCATAAAATTGTTTAGTTAATATAAACGTGGATTTAAAACGTTAATTTAATACATAAGTTTTTATATAGTTCTTGAACAATACAAGAACAGTACAATATAACTGTAATATGAAAAAAAACTTTGAATTTATAAAAGATAAATTTAAAGAGAAAAAAAAAATTAAAAACGATAAATCTTGGACACGATTTTTTCCTACTGCATCTAAGTTATTATCTTTAGAAACATTACAAAAAAGTTTATTAGAAGAAATTGCACCAATAAAAAATTTAGCTTTTCCAAAATCCAAAGAGCAGGTTTACAGAACTATCACATCAGTTGCTATTATAAATGCTGTTCTTGCAGGATTACCAGGAAAAATGGGTGTAGGAGTTTATATTTCAATTTCTTTAGAGATTGCTATGGCTGTTGCGATAGCAAATTATTTAGGACTTCATCAAATTAAAAAAGAAAACATTTTAAAATACCTTGGAACTGCTGCTACAGTTTTAATTTCGATTTTAGTTTTGTTTAAAGAAATGCTTTCATTTTTTTTTAGTATATTTACGTCTATATCTGGTCCGCTTAATCCCATGATACCAGCTGAGTTACTAGTCACTAATATTTATGGAATAATGTTTGTAGTTGGTTTCAAAGAAATGAAACAAAAGGGTAGTTTTAGAGTACCGATTAGATTGGTTTATAATATTCTTAAAGAGTCATACAGTCTAACTAAACATCAACTTAAGTTAGTTAAAAATAAACCTCCTGAATTATTTAAGAAAATTAGAAAAAAAATTGTAAAACTTTTTACAGGCGATGTTGAATTACCTAAGTCATCTAATAGTGAGATAAGAGGTGATGTTTTTCCTGTTCTTGCAACGGCACATCTTTTAGATAAAAATTTTGAATCTCTTAAAGGTCCACTGGGTCAAAAATACATTGAAGCTGTAAGATTATCTTTTCCTGAAAAGTTAGGTCCTGATGCATCTCTAGACCAAATTAGAAGTCATCTGATGACTTATGAACCCGAAACATTAAATAGATTAATAAATATAAATATTAAAGGTAAGCTTTTTGAGGTTTTGAAAGTAACTTCTGAAAATGCAGACGGAGATGATTGGACTGCTAAAGCTCATCCAGATATTAACCATCCAGGAACTGATATAACTTTAACTAATTCAGAAACTGGAGAAAAGATAGAAGTACAATTAAAATCAACCTTCAGCAAATCATATGTTGAAACAGAAATGGAAAAAAATCCTGACACTATTTTTATAGTTTCAGATGAAGTAGCTAAACAAATTAATGATCCTAGAGTTATTCCAGCAGGTATAACTAATGAGAAAACAACACAATTAGCAAAAGAAAAAACTCAAGATCTTATAAACGGCAAACTTGATGCCAGTGATTTAATTATAAATCCTGCTTTAGGAGGAGTGGCTAGTGGAAGTTTTAACTTATTTCCATACCTTGTTGCTTATAAAAAAAATAAAATTACTAAGGATGAGTTTAATAAAGTAATGGAAACTTTAGTACCACAAGCATCCCAAAACACAATTGAACTTATCGCTAAGTACTCTGTTGGAGGTTTAATTTATTTATGGTGGCGTCCTGCAAAATTAATAATCAATTCTATTTATGAAGATGAACTACCAGAAAAAAAAGACATAAAAGATACATCTGCTAAAGGAATTTCTCGAAGGGATTTTATAAAATTAGCATTTGTTCCAATTTTAAAATAATTTTCTGAACAATACACAAACAATACAATCACTTCAATGTTAGTGCTTTGTATCAACTATGTTCTAAAAAATTTTAAAGAGTATGTTTAGAAAAGTATTATATTTATTGAATAGTGGTGCCCTCACACGGACTCGAACCGCGAACCTATTGATTACAAATCAATTGCTCTACCAATTGAGCTATGAGGGCAAAAAAAACTCTATTTAAGATATATTTACACAATCTTCAACTAATTTATACTATGGTTTTATAATATATATTGTTAAGAATTCAATCACTAAATGTTTTTACCGGAAGTATACAAATCTAAAAAAAAGAAAATTTTTTTTGAAAATGAAGTAAGGCATAAAATTTTCAAAACTAATGATAAAAATTTAAATTATTTATTACAAAAAAGATTTTATTGGATGAAAAAATATTTTAAAAAAAAAGATCAAATAATAATTGAATTAGGGTCTGGCAGCGGATGCATCAAAAAAATCTTAAATGATAAAAAAATTCTTTTAACAGATATAATAAAATATCCATGGATTGATAAAAAAATTGATATGACAAAAGTAAATCTGGAAAAAAAATATAAGAATAAAGTAGATATTTTTATAATCAATCACGCATTACATCACTCTTCTAATCCAGCTAAATGTTTAAAAAAACTTTATAAATATCTTAAAAAGAATGGATGTATTTTAATCAATGAACCAGAAACTTCATTTTTTCTGAAATTAATTCAAATTATTACACGTGACGAGGGTTGGTCCTATAAAAAAAATATTTTTAAGGTTAATAAAAAAGAAACACCCGAAGACAAAGATCCATGGTTTTCGAATACCGCAACAGCTGAACTCCTTTTTAGGGATAAAATTAAATTTAAAAATTACTTTCCAGAGTATGATATACTTAAAAATGAATTATCTGAATTTCTAATTTTTATAAATTCGGGTGGTGTAAACTCAGACATTTTTAAAATATCTTTGAATTATCCTTTATTAAAAATTTTAGATCTAGTCGACTGGGTTTTAATTAAAATTTTTCCAAGAATATTCGCGCTCAATAGATCAGTTGTTCTAAAAAAAAATTAATTATAATAAAAATTAGCAATTGATAAAAAAATTGAAAAATAAGCAAAGATTAGTAAAGCCCTAGTTTTAGTGAAATATTTTACTGATTTAAATAAAGAAAAAACTAAAATCAAAATAATTGGGTCAAAATATTCTTGCATTAATGGCCAAAGCAATAAAGACAATAAAAAAAAATATAATAAATAGACAACATCCACTTTATTGCGAGTATAAAAGAAATAAATTAGGCAAAAGGAAAAAAAGAAAAAAATATAAGTTATGATTTCTCTGAAGAGCAAATTATCTGTAATTAAAATTGAAAGTTTGTGAACAACGCCTAATCCTATCCAATAGTCTTTTACAGTAAATTTTTCAAAATCAAATAAATAAAATAAGCTAAAAACAAGTGACAAAATAAAAAACAAAAAAATATAAGTTTCTTTTTTTTGAAAAACTTCTTTTAAATCTTTAGCTAGATTTTTATTAGTAAATAATAATATGGGTAAAATATAAAAACTAATTAAAGTTGCCGCGTATCCTAAGTGGATAAAATAAATTTTATTAAAGTCCTCAACAGCAGTAATAGTATTTTGATTAGCTATCTGAGTTTTTATTGGAACTATACCTTCCCAATAAATTATTAAAGCTAAATAGGGTATAGATAAAATAATGTAAATTAAAAGAATAATGAATTTTATTTTAAAATTATTTTGAGAAAACATAATTACCAAGAAACTAACAAGTGGAACAAAAGCTAACTTAAGGTCGAAATAAACTGATAATGAACTAAAAAAAATTAACAATATAAGGTCTAAAAATTTAAAATTACTTATGTGTAAAACCTTATACAAAAAATAAAAACTTGTAATGGCAGTTATTAAACCATAGTTTTCATTTAGACCCCAGAAAGCGCTTGTTCTATAGTATGGGCTTAAATAAATCAATGATGCTATCAAAAATAGAATTTCTTTCTCAACATTAAAATATTTTTTTCTTAGGAGTTGATAAAATATGATTGGCCCTATCAAAGATACAAAAAAACTTGTAACTCTATAAGCTTCATAATTATTAAAAAAAGGATTAAATATTTTTTGTAAAATATAAATTAATGGGGTTCTATTCCCAAAAAAATCAGGATGCAAAACTGCAGCTCGTAAATCATTATCTAAAAAAATATTAATATTAGATTTTATCCACTTTATATCACCATTATATCCGCCAGCTCCCGCAGAGTTTTCATCAAGATAAAAGCCCAAAAAAAAACTAATTACAGGTAAAAAAATAATTATTTTAAAAATCGTATTACCATAATTATATTTTAAGTTGAGAAACATTACTTATTTCATTTTTTTCTAGTATTGAATAAATATTGACATACAATTGAAACAGTATTTGATATATTTAAACTTTCAATATTATCGTTCATTTGTACTTTAAATCTAAAATCTGAATTTTCTAAAGTTTTTGCTTTAATTCCAAATCCTTCTGATCCAAAAAGTAAAATGTTTTTTCCTTTCCAGTCATGTTTTGTGAAGTCTTTTTTTGCGCTGATATCAAATGCGCTGACCCAAAATTCTTTTGTTTTTAAAAACTTTAAAGCTGTATTTATATTAGCCACTTTAAAAATTTTAATGTGCTCTGTACCTCCACTGGCGCTTTTATACATAAGTTTACTTTTTGAAGGAAAAGATCTTTCTTTAACTATAATACCATCAATATTAAATGCTACTGCGCTTCTTATAATTGATCCAATATTTCTTGGATCTGTCACCTCCTCAAGTGCGATTAAATTTATGTTATTTTTTGTATTTTCAATAACAAATTCTTTTAAAGAAATTTCCTCAAGTTGTTCTGCCTCAGCCACCAATCCTTGGTGTGCTGTTTCATCTCTACCGCAAAGATTGTCTAATTCTCTTCTGGATTTGTAAAATACAGAAGTTTTTTTAAATAAATTTAAGTTTTGATTTTCTCTATTAAGTTTCCTTTGAGCATCTTCAGTTAAAAAAACTCTTTCAATTTTTCTATGTGGATTTTTTAATGCCTCTAAAACTGCGTGTTTTCCTACAATTAAAAAGGTTGTTTTTTTCATGTTTTTACAGGCTCAATACTCGATTTATTAGCATATTTTAAGGTAAAATGATTTATTGCAATTATTACATAAATGCTTATAAAACGCTTGTTGTTAAACGCTTTTTAAGTTAGTGGATAACCCCTAGTTTTTAGGAGGGGTTCCAGAGCGGTCAAATGGGGCGGGCTGTAAACCCGTTGACTTCGGTCTTCGAAAGTTCGAATCTTTCCCCCTCCACCAAACTTAAAAACTTTTAATAATAAAGGGCGTGATAAGTTTGGATTTTGCGGGTGTAGTTCAATGGTAGAACGCTAGCCTTCCAAGCTGGATGTAAGGGTTCGATTCCCTTTACCCGCTCCAAAATTAAAATTAAATATAAAGTGAGGAAAAATAGATGTCGAAAGAAAAGTTTAACCGAAATAAACCGCATTGTAACATCGGTACAATCGGACACGTAGACCATGGTAAGACAACGTTAACTGCTGCCATAACGAAAGTGTTATCTGAAGCAGGTGGAACAAGTTCAGCAAACTTTGTAGCATACGATCAGATTGATAAAGCTCCAGAGGAAAAAGAAAGAGGAATTACAATTTCAACAGCACACGTTGAATATGAAACTGAAAAAAGACACTATGCTCACGTAGACTGTCCAGGACACGCTGACTATGTAAAAAACATGATTACAGGTGCAGCTCAGATGGATGGAGCAATTTTAGTAGTTAATGCAGCTGATGGTCCAATGCCACAAACTAGAGAACACATTCTTTTAGCTCGTCAAGTTGGAGTTCCGGCAATTGTGGTATTTTTAAATAAGATTGATACAGTTAAAGATAAAGAATTAGTTGATCTTGTTGAAGAAGAAATTAGAGAATTGCTGACTTCGTATAAATTTCCTGGAGATAAAATCCCTATTGTAAAAGGTTCTGCATTAAATGCTGTAGAAGGAAAAGATGAAGCCACTGGAAAAAATGCTATCATGGAATTAATGAAAGCAGTTGATGAGACAATTCCTCAACCTGACAGACCAAAAGATAAGCCTTTCTTGATGCCGGTTGAAGACGTATTCTCAATCTCCGGAAGAGGTACAGTAGTAACTGGAAGAGTAGAGTCTGGTGTTATTAAAGTTGGTGAAGAAATTGAAATAGTAGGAATAAGAGATACAAAAAAATCAGTTTGTACTGGTGTTGAAATGTTTAGAAAACTTTTAGACAGCGGTGAAGCAGGTGATAATATTGGAGCTCTTTTAAGAGGAGTAGAAAGAACAGACGTTGAAAGAGGTCAGGTTCTATGCAAACCAGGTTCAATTACTCCACATACAGAGTTCGAATGTCAGGCTTATATTTTAAAGAAAGAGGAAGGCGGAAGACATACACCTTTCTTTACAAAATACAGACCTCAATTTTATTTTAGAACTACAGACGTAACTGGAGAAGTAACATTACCATCCGGCACAGAAATGGTTATGCCAGGAGATGATGGAAAATTCACAGTTAAATTAATTACACCAATCGCTATGAACGAAAATTTGAATTTCGCAATTAGAGAGGGTGGAAAAACAGTTGGAGCTGGAGTAGTAACTAAAATAATTAAGTAACGCTTAGGAGCGTAGTTCAATTGGTAGAGCGCCGGTCTCCAAAACCGGAGGTTGTGGGTTCGAGTCCCTCCGCTCCTGCCAAACTTAGAAAAAGTTATGAAAAATCCTTTAAAATTTATTCAAGAGGTTAAACAAGAAACTTTTAGAATAACTTGGCCTACAAAAAAAGAAACAATGATGGGTGCTGTAATGGTTTTTGCACTGGCTTCTATTGCGGCAATTTTCTTTTTAATATTGGATCAAATTTTAAGATTTTTATTAAATTTAGTTTTAACAATTAATTTTTAGAAAAATGAATTGGTATATCGTTCAAGCTTATTCTGGTTTTGAGAAAAAAGTTGTCGATACTATTAAAGATGAGCTAAAAAAAAATAAATTATCTGAAAAATTAGAAGATATACTAGTTCCAACCCATCAAGTAACAGAAGTAAAAAAAGGAAAAAGAACAAAAAAAGAAAAAAAGTTTTTTCCTGGTTATGTATTAATTAAAATTGATCTTACTAAACAAATATATCACATGATAAAAAATCTTCAAAAAGTAAGTGGATTTCTAGGTTCAGCAGATAAACCAACTCCTATATCTGATAGTGAAATTAAAAGAATTCTTGGACAGGTTTCTGAAACTGCTGTTTCTCAAAAAGCAGGTATTAGTTTTGAAATTGGTGAAAAAGTTAAGGTATGTGACGGTCCATTTGCCTCATTTAATGGATTAATTGAGGAAATTGACGAAGAAAAATCTAGACTTAAAGTGTCAGTTTCTATATTTGGTAGACCAACACCAGTAGATTTAGAATTTAATCAGGTGGAGAAAAATTAATGGCAAAAGAAATTACAGGTTACGTAAAATTACAAATTAAAGGTGGTCAGGCTAATCCAGCCCCACCAGTTGGTCCCGCTTTAGGTCAAAGAGGAATTAACATTATGGAATTTTGTAAAGCATTTAATGAAAAGACTAAAGCTTTTATGGGAAAACCAGTTCCTGTAGTCATAACTGTTTATAAAGATAAAAAATTTGATTTTATTATTAAGTCACCACCAGCTTCTCACTTTATAAGAGAAGCAGCAAAACTAAAGAGCGGATCTAGCGAACCAGGAAGAGTTGTAGCTGGATCAATTACAATGAAACAAGCGGAAGCCATAGCAAAAGAAAAAATGAAAGATTTAAACGCCTTCGATATAAAAGAAGCAACAAAAATTATCTGTGGTTCAGCTAGATCAATGGGAATTGAAGTAAAAGAATAACTATGAAAAAAAAATCAAAAAGATACAAAGAGATTTTAAAAAACAAAATTAAAGATAAAAAAATCAGTCCTAATGAGGCTTTGGATCTCGTTAAGAAAAATTCATCAACTAAATTCGACGAATCTATTGATATATCTTTAAAAATTAATTTAAAGCAATCAAAAGGTGGTGACCTAAGTTTAAGAACAATAGTTAATCTACCAAACGGTTCTGGAAAAAAATATAAAGTTGCAGTTTTATGTGAGGCAGAAAAAATAGATGAAGCGAAAAAAACTGGCGCTGATGTTGTTGGATCTGATGATCTAATCGAAAAAATTGCAGCAGGAAAATTAAATTTTACAAAGTTGGTTTGTACACCAGCTATGATGGGTAAAATTGGCAAACACGGAAAGGTTTTAGGACCAAAAGGATTAATGCCAAATCCTAAATTAGGAACAGTAGCAACTGATTTATCTAAAGCAGTTAAAGATATTAAAACTGGATTAGTTGAAATAAGAAATGACAAAGATGGTAATCTTGCATCAACAATTGGAAGAAAAAGTTTTTCTACTGAAAAATTAATAGAAAATTATAATTATTTCATTGAAAGTATTAAAAAAGAGAAACCTGATACTATTAAAGGTGAGTTGATTAAAAATATATTTTTAACCTCTACGATGGGCATATCTTATAAAGTGGGAGCTAAATAAAATTATGATGTCTAAAGAAGCTAAGAAAAATTATGTTGAAGAAATGAAAAAAAATTTTACCGAAAACGAGTCGGTTATGATTGCCCAATATCAAGGACTAAACGTAAATGAATTAGACTCTTTAAGAAAAGAGTTGAGGGACAAAGGTATTTTATTTAAAATTACAAAGAACAAAATTACAAAGCTAGCTTTAAAAGAAACTTCAAAAAAAGATTTGGAGAAATATTTTACAGGACCAACAGCAGCAGCTATTTCATCTGATCCTATATCTACTGCAAAAATTTTAACAAAATTTTCAAAATCAAATGATAAACTAAAAATAATAGCTGGTTTCATGGATGGTAAGGTTTTGGATGAAAAAGAGGTGTCTGTAATTGCCACACTACCTTCACTAGAGGAGGCAAGAGCTAAAATTATAGGAATTTTGGCCACTCCAGCTCAAAAATTAGTAAGTATTTTACTTGCACCTGGCTCAAAAATTGCTAATTTAGCGCGCGCAAAGAGTTTAAAAAATTAAATCACAGGATTAAAAATGGCAGACTTAAATAAAATTATAGATGAACTTTCTACTTTAACCGTTGTTGAAGCTGCAGAGTTGTCTAAACAATTAGAGGAAAAATGGGGTGTTACAGCGGCAGCACCGGTTTCAGCAGCACCAGCAGGTGGTGCACCAGCTCCAGCGGGTGAAGAAAAATCTGAATTTTCAATTTTTTTAGCCTCAGCGGGTGATAAAAAAATTAATGTAATTAAAGAAGTAAGAGCAATAACTGGTTTGGGTTTGAAAGAAGCTAAGGATTTAGTAGAAGCTGCTCCAAAAGAAGTAAAAGGCGGTGTAGCTAAAAAAGATGCTGAAGAATTTAAGAAAAAACTTGAAGCAGCTG
>QBVU01000013.1 GCA_003284275.1 Pelagibacteraceae bacterium AG-313-A04
AACAAATTTAAAGTACAGGAAATAAAATTTGAAAATAATAAAATTTTAAAGGAATTTGAATTGATTGAAGACTTATCATTTTTATATAATAAAAGTATGATCTTTTTAAACTCCTATGAAATAAAGAAAAAAATTGAGAAAAAAAGTTTTATCAAGAGATTAGAGGTAAAAAAAATTTATCCTAATAAATTAATTATCAGAATTTTTGAAAAAGAGCCCATAGCAATATTAATCGATAAAAACAAAAAATTTTTTATTGGAAAAAAGTATGACTTAATTGAGTATAGAAAAATACCTAAATATAAAAATTTACCTACTATTTTTGGCGATCGAGAAAACTTTCAATCCTTAATCTCAAATTTAAAAAAAATTAGTTTTCCTGTTGAAAACATTCAAAAATATTTTTTGATAAGCTCAAATAGATGGGATATTCAAATGAAGGATAAAAAAATAATTAAATTACCTGTGAAGAATTACAATACAAGTTTAAAAAATTTTTTAAAAATCAATAAAAATAAAAATTTTGATAAATATAAAATTTTTGATTATAGACTTAATAATCAATTGATTTTAAAATAAGATATTATGAAGCATTCTCCAGAATTATTCATTAAAATTGATAATTCAGAAATTTTTTTAATTGCTGGATATATAGAAGAACAAAATAATTTTCATTTTATAGAAAAATTAAATTTACCCATTACTGGAATAAGTGAAAACAAAATTTCAGATCTAGAAAAGATTACTAATTTAATTAAAAAAAATATTTTATTAATTGAACAAAAAGTTAATTACACTTTTAAAGATATAATAATAATTTTAAATAATTTAGATATCTCCTTTTTAAATTTAAGTGGTTTCAAAAAATTAAATGGGACCCAAATCTCCAAAGAAAATATTACTTATATTTTAAATTCCTTAAAATCATATATTAATGAATTCGAAGAAAATAAAAAAGTTTTACACATATTTAATTCCTATTATTGTTTAGATAAAAAGAAACTTGATAATTTGCCTATTGGTTTGTTTGGTGATTTTTATTCTCATGAGTTATCTTTTAATTTAATTGATAAAAATGATTTTAAGAATTTAGAAAATATTTTTACAAGATGTAATTTGAATGTAAAAAAAATTTTAATTGATAGTTTTGTTAAAGGATCAATCCTGAGCGATAGAAATTCTATGATCGATACTTTTCTTCATATTCAACTTAACGAAAAAAATACTAAGGTTTTTTATGTAGAAAATGACTCTATAAAATTTGAGCAAAAATTTAAATTTGGAACAGATATTATTGCTAGCGATATTTCAAAAATTACTTCTTTGGACATCACAGAGGTAACAAAGTTTATTAGAAATAACCAAAATTTGGAAAATGTTATAGAGGGTGATCTATTAGAAAATGATTATTTTGAAGAAGGAAGATACAGAAAGGTTAAAAAAAAACTAATTACAGAAATTGCAGAAGCAAGAATTAAGGAGTTGTGTGAAATAATATTTTACAAGAATATTAATTTTCAAGGCTCATTAAAAAAAATAAAGATAATTTTCTTAGAAACTGCTGATGAATCTAATTTCAATTGTTTTAAAAAAATCTACAAAGATTATTTTTCAAAAAAAAACAAATTAGACGTAAAATTTATTAAAAAATTTGAAACAGAGGAAATGATCGAGGCTGCATGTAAGATTGTCCATTTTGGTTGGAAAAAAGAGGCAATTCCAGTGACACAGACGAAAAAATCATTATTTTCAAGGCTTTTTGAGAAAGTTTTTAATCAATAATTGTTTTTTTTAGAAACATTAGTTGTTTTAAACAATTTGTTTCATTCAAGTATAAAAGCCAAATGTTAGAAATTTTTCAAAAAACAGTCTCAGAAAATATAACCTTTGAAGGTATTGGTCTACACTCTGGGAAAATCTCAACTGTAAAAATACTGCCAGCAAACGAAGACACAGGCATTATTTTTAAAAGAGTTGATTTGGAAAATAACAATATCATTAAAGCCAATTTTTTAAATGTGACATCGACAAAATTATGCACAACTCTTGAAAATACCCATGGTGTTAAAGTATCAACAGTAGAGCATTTACTTGCTGCAATTTATATTTCTGGAATTGATAATGCTATTATAGAGATTAGCGGTGAGGAATTGCCAATAATGGATGGTTCGGCGAAGGAGTTTTTGGACAATATTAAAAAAAGAGGACTTAAAAAACAAAACAAAAAAAGAAAATACTTAAAAGTTAAAGAAAAAATAGAATTAAAAGATGGAAAGAGAGAAATTTCTATTCAACCTAATGATACATCTTTAGAAGTAAGTTTTCAGCTAGATTATAAAAATAAAGTTATTGGTAAGCAAAAAAATACTGTGGACTTTCAAAAAGATAATTTAAGAGATGTAATTAACTCCAGAACCTTCTGTCTTTATAGTGACATTGAAAAAATTAAAAAGATTGGACTTGCTAAGGGTGGTTCCTTAGATAACGCTGTAGTTGTTGATGAGGATAAAATTTTAAATGAGGACGGTCTAAGAAATAAAAAGGAATTTGTTAATCATAAAATTCTAGATCTATCTGGAGATTTTTTATTATCAGGGTATAGAATACTAGGAAAAGTATACTGTTATCATGGTGGTCATGAGCTAACAAATCTATTACTTCATAAAATATTTGAGAGAAAATCACTATTAAAATTCACAGAGTTAGATAGCGTATATATCTCTAAAGAAATCAAATTTAATCATTCTCATAAATTAGCTGTAAACGCATAAAATTTTATCTATATTTAGGTTATTAAATCAAATTTTAATCTGATATTAATAAATTTATATTATGTTAAGATTTTTATCCTCCATTGTAATAGTCTTGTCTATAATTAGTTGTTCAAAGAAAGACGAACTAATTTACAAACCTTCAGAACGAATAAACCCTTTTCAAATATACAGTGAGGGAGTAAATGCAATGAAACAAAATGATTATTTTTTTGCTAACAAAAAGTTTGAGGAAGCGGAGTTAAATTTTACTGATATAAATTTAGCAGCGAAATCTGCTATCATGTCTATATTTTGTTTATACGGTATAAACTTTTATGCAGAGGCTTTAGATAATTTAGAGAGATATTTTAAACTTTATCCAGCTGATAATTATTTAATATATGCACATTATCTAGAGGCAATTATTTATTTTGAACAAATTAGTGATGAGAAAAGGGATTTAAAGCCTTTAATAAAATCATTGGAAAAAATTAATTTATTTATAGAAAAATATCCAAACACTGATTATGCTTTGGATTTAAAATTTAAAAAAGATTTAATTCGCAATCAATTAGCTGCAAAAGAGATGTTTGTAGCTAAGCATTATATTGAAACTCAAAAATGGATACCTGCAATTTCAAGATTGAAAAAAATTATTCAGGAATATGAAAAAACAATATTTATAGAAGAAGCCTTGTTCAGGTTAGTTGAAATACATTATTACCTTGGTCTAGAAGATGAAGCACAACAATACGCTAGCCTATTGGGATATAATTATAACTCGAGTGAATGGTACAAATCAGCTTACAAAATTTTCAATAAAAAATATAAATTTCCGACAATTAAAAACAAAGAGAAAAAAAAGAAAAGTTTTTTAAATAAAATAATTGAAATTATTAATATAGATGACTGATAATTCCAAAATTAAGTTACTTTACAAAAAAAAATTTAATGAAATAACAAAACATAATAAACTTTATTATACAAAAGACTCCCCTAAAATTTCTGATTTTGAATATGACAAAATTAAACAAGATCTTTTAGAATTAGAAAAAAAATATCCTTTTTTAAAAAAGGACAAATCAATTAATGATATTGTAGGCGCGAAACCCTCAAATAAATTTAAGAAAATTGATCATTTGTCCCCCATGCTTTCTTTAGCAAACGCTTTCTCCTTAGAAGACATGAGCGACTTTTTAAAAAAAATTAATAATTTTTTAAATCAGAATGATAAAAAACTTACATTATTTTGTGAGCCAAAAATTGATGGGATATCAGCTACTTTAATATATGAAAAAGGTATACTCACTAGAGGACTGTCCAGAGGTGACGGTAAGGTTGGTGAGGATATTTTAGAAAATTTAAAAACAATTCATAATCTACCACAAAAAATTCAATCCAAAGATGTGCCTAGTATTATAGAAATACGTTGTGAGATTTTTATAGGAAAAAAAGATTTTACAAAGTTGTCAGACAAATTTGCAAACCCACGAAATGCTGCGGGAGGCTCTCTAAGACAAAAAAATCCAAAAGAAACCTCTAAGGTTCCGCTAAAATATTTTGCTTATGGATTTGGAAAAGTTTTACCAATGAAGTTCACGACACAAGAAGAATTTCTTCAGAAAATTAAAAAATGGAATTTTACAATTAATCCGTTGTCAGAAGCAGTAAATAATTTAGAAGACATAGAAACAAAACATAAGCAAATGGAATTATTAAGATCGTCTTTAGATTATGATATTGATGGGTTAGTCTACAAAGTTAACAATTTGTCTTTACAAAAAAGGCTTGGTAACACCTCTAACTCTCCAAGATGGGCAATTGCATATAAATTCTCTGCTGAAAAGGCAGTAACAAAAATTAAAGATATAGTTATTCAGGTTGGAAGAACTGGTGCAATTACACCTGTTGCTAAAGTGGAACCAGTAACGGTTGGAGGTGTAGTAGTGTCTAACGCCACTTTGCATAATGAAGATGAAATTAGCAGAAAAGATATTCGAATTGGAGACACAATTAAAATCCAGAGAGCTGGCGATGTTATACCTCAAGTCGTTTCAGTGGATATTTCTAAAAGACATAAAAATTCAAAAAAATATATATTTCCAAAAAAATGTCTTTGCGGCGCAGAGACTAAAAAAGAGCTTAGTAAAAGCACAAGAAAACATGATGCTGTAAGAAGGTGCACCAGAGGCTACGATTGTATTTTTACTGCAAAAGAGAAATTAAAACATATTGTATCAAAAGAAGCTTTTAATATAGATGGATTAGGAAAAAAAGTAATTGAACAATTCTGGGATTTAAATTTTATAAAAGAGCCATCAAATATTTTTGATTTAAACTATAACAAAATTAAAAACTTAGAAGGGTGGGGTGAGCTATCAATCAATAATTTAAAGAAAGCTATAAAGAAATCTCAGATAGTCTCTTTGGATAAATTTATTTATTCAATAGGAATTAGACATATAGGACAAGAAAATGCAAAAATTTTGGCAGGTTTTTTCAGTTCTATCAAAGAATTTTCAAAATTATTTGACATTAAAAATAGAAAAAAAATTCTAATTAATTTGGTTGATTTAGACGGGATAGGTGAAACTCAAATTCAATCTATTGAAAATTTTTTCTTAAATAAGACAAATACTAGGATAATTGAAAATTTGATAACTAAACTTAATATTAAGGATTATGTAGCACAAAACAGTGATGGAAAATTTTCAAACAAAAAATTAATGTTTACTGGTGGTTTTAAGGACATGAGTAGATCAGAAGCAAAAGAGATTGCAGAGAATAATGGAGGCAAAGTGCTAGGGTCTATATCTAAAAAACTTGACTATCTGGTAGTCGGTGACTCTAAACCTACAAAAAGTAAAATTGAGCAAGCCAAGCAACTTAATATTAAAATAATTTTAGAAAAAGATTGGAATAAAATTTTAAATAGCTGAACAAGCTTTTTCTAGTTCTATAACCTCAGTTTTATTCATAGATTTTCTTAAATTTTTAAAAACGGTTTTGTGATAGTTATTAAGCCAACTTTTCTCTTTTTTATTTAGCTTTTCTTGAATTATTAAATCTTTTTCAATAGGTGCCATTGTTAAATTTTCAAAAGCTATTCTTCTTCTATTTTCTTTTACATAAATAAGATTTTCAATCCTGATGCCAAATTTATTCTTTTCATAGTACCCTGGCTCATTTGAGACAATCATGCCTTTTTGAAAATTAATTTTGTTTCTTTTTGATATTGCATGTGGACCCTCATGTACATTTAAAAAATATCCTACACCATGACCTGTTCCATGCGCATAATTTAAACCGACTTGTTTGAGATACTTCCTAGCTTTAGAATCAATTTCTGCCCCAGAGGTTTTTTTTCTAAGTTTAAAATTTGAGACAGCAATATGCCCTTTAAGAACTCTTGTAAAAATATCTTTAATCCTGATATTTGAATTTTTTAAAGAAATAGTTCGAGTAACATCTGTTGTACCAAATTCGTATTGCCCGCCAGAGTCAACTAAATAAATATCCCCTTTTCTTAATTTTCTATCTGTTTTTTTGGTAGCCTTATAATGAATAATTGCTCCATTAGGTCCTGTTCCTGATATTGTTGGAAAACTCAAGAATTTAAATTTTTTATTTTTTTTTCTAAATTCTAATAATTTTTGTGATGCAGTTATTTCAGTTATATTTTTTTTATAAAAGTTTTTTTTAAGCCAGAATAGATATTTAGTTAATGCAACTCCATCATAAATATGTGCTTTTTTAATATTCTCTATTTCTCGCTTTCCTTTGATAGCTTTTAAAAAATAGATAGGATCTTGTAAATTAAGTATTTTGTTATTTTTATCAATAATGTACTTATAAAAGATAGAGCAAGTATTACTATCTATTATAAATTTTTTCTTTTTTATTCCTAAAAGTGTTCTAGCACAAACTTTGATATCTAAAAATTTCATCTTTTTAAACCTTATTCTTAAAGATGAAGATATTTTTTTTAAATCACAAAAAAAATTAATATTTCTATCTTTATCAATTAAGATATAACTATGGGGTATTGGGGTATACTTTGTATCTCTACCTCTTATATTTAGTAACCAGGCATTATTTTCACTTGCAGTAACTAATAAAAAATCAGATTTTTTTTTCTTTAAAAATTTAGAAATTTTATTAATTTTTAATTGATAATTTTCATCTATAACTTTATTTGGTAGTAAATAAAATTTATTATTATTTTTTATTATCTTTCTTTTCCAAATTGCATCAATTAAATTTTGAGAAATAGGCTTTAAGTTAAACTTATTTTTTCCAAAAAAAATAAATAACGATCTTTCTGTAAATAAATTAGGATCAAAACCAATTGATAATTTTTTACCTTTAAGAATATCACATGGCATTTTATCTGGAATTGTAATAATCTTAAATATCTTTCCACTCTGATTATTAGCTTGTAAAATATATCTTCCGTCAACAAATAAATAATTTTTATCTTTAAGCACTAAAGCAAAACCATAAGAACCAGAGAAACCAGAAATAAAATTTAGCCTATCGTTGCATTCTGGAACATATTCACCAAAAAATTCATCATTTTTAGGAATGATATATCCATCTATCTTCTCTCTTTTAAAAAACTTTTTTAATTTATCTATTTTTTCCATTTAAGCATTTTATTTTTTTTATACCGATCCCATCCAGGACTTCTATATTCATCATCAAATTCAATTGAATTATCTTGGTTGAAATCAAAGTCATCACTATTGTTTAAATCTATTTCATTTTTTTCTACACTTTCATCAGGTATTTCATTTATAAATCTTGATGGTAATGCGTCCATCCAATCACCGTGGTAAGCTCTTTTCATTGCGAATGATAAGTATGCTTCTTTTTTAGCTCTAGTGATACCAACATAAGCAAGGCGTCTTTCCTCCTCTAACGCAAAATCTCCTTTTTCTTCAAGAGATTTTTGATGAGGAAATAAGCCCTCTTCCCACCCAGGTAGAAATACAACATCAAATTCTAAACCTTTGGCGGCATGCATTGTCATCAAATTTATTTTTGCTCCCTCCCATTCCTGATCAATTGA
>QBVU01000014.1 GCA_003284275.1 Pelagibacteraceae bacterium AG-313-A04
TTTACTGAATGCAGTGAGAATATAAATACATGAGCATCATATATTTGATCATATGATACTTTTTTAAACATGGAGCCAAGATACGGCTCTTCAAAAATAAATAATCCATTGTCATTTAAAGCAAAATCAATACTTTTAATTAGGTCTTTTAAATTTGGAATATGGCATATAACATTAGCTGCACAGATAAGACTTATTTGTTTTTTTATTTTTTTATTTTTTGAAATATTTTTGTAATTAAAAAAATTAGAGAAAACCTTGAAACCTTTGGCTCTAGCTATCTTAGCTACATTTAAAGAGGGTTCGTATCCTGAAATAGCATAATTTTTTTTTTTGAAATAAGACATAAAAGTTCCATCATTAGATCCAACCTCAATAACTTTACTATTTTTAATTAAATAGTTTTTCTCAAGCCACTCAAAAAATTTTTCAAAATGCTTAACCATAAATTTAGATTTGTGAGTAAAAAAAGGATATTTATTATTAAAAATTTTTGTCGATTTTGGATGATCTCCTACTTGAAATAGAAAATTCTTTTCGTTAAAACCAACTTTTAAATCATAAAAAAATTCTTTTTTGAAATCTTTTTTTTGTAAAAAACCATTAGCCATCGGCATTTTACCAAAAGACATTATAGTTTTAATTTTTTTATTTGTAACTTTACAACGCATTATTTTTTTTAATCCATTTCATTAATATTATAAAAAGCAATTGGCCATATTCTAACTTTTGCGTATTTATTAAACCAATATGAAATAAATCTCTCCATTAAAAAAGCATAAATTCTTGTATTGCCATAATCTCTTTTTTTAAATCCAAATATTTCCTCACAACGCTCCAACCATGGAAAAATAGTTTTATAAAAATTATTCATTATTTTTTTATTTTTCGTAATAAACATATTTCCTCGATTGTAATAGTTTTGTCTTTCCATAAATAATTTAAAGTCTTCTTTGTCATTAACATCTAATAGTTCAATTGCTTTATCTAAGTTTCCATACCCATGAAATGAGTCAAAATGTAATTTTAAATTTTGGTTTTTTTTAAAAAAATATTTTGGATTAAATACTAATGATTTTAAGCCATGTTTTAACATTTTCATTTTGGACCATCCATCCATAAAAATATTCTGACCTAAAATTACATCATAATTATTCCAATCCTTAGGAATTGTGCTTAAAAAATCTGATCGTGTTTTAATTTCAAACAAAGTATCGGAATTAGTCCAAAATCTTCTGTAAGCGCAAAAACCTATCCATGTATCATCATTAATGTTATTTAATTGATTTTTCCATAACCAATAATGAAAAGTATATTCGCCATAAAAATTGTTTTTATCAGATATATTATCTTCCGTGTTATCCCTTAACCAGTTAGGATTAAAATTCTGCCTACCTAGTCCCACTGGAATATAATTTAATTTTTTAATATTAGAGTAGTCATTTTCATTTAAACTTAAACAATACATGTGAAAATTGTTCATTTAAATTTTATATTTAAGACAAAAATCTTTAAAACTTAAATTACTTTTGTCTTTCTTGGAAATTATTAAACTCTTTTTTGGCCATCTAATTTTTAAATCTTTATCGTTCCAAATTAACCCAGCTTCACTATTTTTTGATCTATAATTATTATTGCTATAAATAACAATATTTTCTTTATCTAGGCCTAAAAATCCATGAGCACAACCAGATGGTATAAGAATTGATTGAGCATTTCTTTCAGATATGATTATTTTAAAATGTTTTCCAAATGTTTTAGATTTTCTCCTTAAGTCAACAACCACATCTAATATTTTACCTTTAAGCACTGATACATATTTTTCCTGACTATTTTTTGTTTGCAAATGCAAACCGCGTAAAACATTTTTTTTTGATTTAGATGTGCACCAAAAAATAGGTTTGTGTTCTTTTACTTTTTTTTTCATAAATATTTCTCTAAAAAAACCTCTAGAGTCGTAAAAGTTTTTACCTTTAAAGATTTTAAGCCCTTTTATTTTTTTAATTTGAGACTTCATTTAATTAGATTCTTTAAATATTTTGAGTATTCACAATTTCCATAGAAAGATATTTGCTTAATTAAATCTATTTTTTTAATCCATTTATTATTTAAAGCTATCTCTTCAAGACACGCAATTTTAAATCCTTGTCTATTTTCTATAGTTGAAATGAAGTTTGAGGCGCTATAAAAATCCTCAATACTACCTGTATCTAACCATACACCGCCTCTACCTAATAATTTTGCATTTAATTGATTTTTCTTTCTATAAATATTTAATAAATCTGTGATTTCAATTTCTTTTCTTTTTGATGGTTTTAAAGTCTTACTGTATTTAATTACATTATTATCAAAAAAGTAGAGTCCCGTAACTGCCAAATTCGAAATAAATTTCTTTGGTTTTTCTATTACGTTCGTAATTTTATATTTATTATTAACTTTAGCTACTCCATATAAGTTAGGATTTTTAACAGGATGAACAAATACAGTAGAACCTTTTTTTAATTTTATGCTATCTCTTAATTTCATTGTGAAGCTCTGACCGTAAAAGAAGTTATCGCCCAATATGAGTGCAACATTATCTTTCCCGATAAAGTCTTCACCAAGTATAAATGCATCGGGTAACCCTCTTGGTTTATCCTGCTCTTTATATTTTATTTTTAATCCTAGACTATTATGTTTTGGTAAAATTTTCTGAAACTGACTTAATTGTCCTTTATTGACTATTATTAGAATTTCTTTAATACCCGCCAACATTAAAACCGATAAAGGATAATAGATTAAAGGTTTATCATACAGAGGTAATAATTGTTTATTAACTGCCTTTGTAAGAGGACTCATTCTAGTCCCCATACCACCAGCTAAAATAATCGCTTTTCTTATCATAATTTCAAGCCCAATCTTTTTTGATAACTTCTATTAGAGATGTCTTTCAGAAACCTTTTATTATTAAAGTACCAATCTACTGTTTGCATCAGACCTGTCTCAAATTTTATTTTAGGTTTCCATTTTAATTTTTTAAATATTTTTTTATTATCTAAAGCATATCTAAAATCATGACCTGGTCTATCTTTTACAAATTTAATTTTAGTTTTTTTACCGATTTTAATTCCCATTTTTTTACAAATTTTTAGTAATTTTTTTATCAGATCGATATTTTTTAAATTCACACTAGTGCCTACATTATAACTTTCTCCACTCTTACCTTTTAAATATAGCGTGAATAAGGCCTCGCAATGATCTAAAACATGTATCCACTCCCTTGAGTTTTGACCTCTTGCATAAATCGGCAATTCTTTGTTTTTAAAAATATTTGTAATCATTTTTGGTATTAATTTTTCTGGAAATTGATAAGGACCATAATTATTACAGCAATTTGAGATAACTGCCTCTAATTTATAAGTTCTTATATAAGATTTCACCAAGTGATCAGCACTAGCTTTAGATGCTGAATACGGAGAACTTGGTTGATATTGATAATTTTCGTTAGATCTTCCTTTTATAATATCACCGTAAACTTCATCGGTAGATATATGAATTAATTTTGGTTGAATTTTTTTCTTCTGTAAAATTCTTAGAGATTCTAAGAGATTAAAAGTTCCATTAACATTAGTTCTTATAAAACTTTCGGGACTATCAATAGATCTATCTACATGTGTTTCAGCAGCTAAATTAAATATAGCCAAAGGTCTAAATTTTTTAAAAATTTTTATTAATTTTTTTTTATTATTGATATCAATTTTTATTAATTTGTAATTATATTTATTTCTTATTTTATCATCAAATTTATTTGATGAATATGTAAGCTTATCTAAATTAATTACAAAAAATTTTTTTTTAATCAAATAGTTTACTAGATTACTGCCTATAAACCCTGATCCACCTGTAACAATGATTTTTTTCATCTAAATAAAGAAATTTAAGCTTAAAGTGTTAAATTAGTAAAAGAATTATCTCTCAAAATCAATTATTATTATTAAATGGAGTCGGCTGATCTTACTATAATAATCGTAACTTTTAATAGTGAGTCAAAAATTTATGATTGTTTAAAATCAATACCAAAAGAAGTGAAAATCATAATCGTCGAAAACTCGAATAATGAGTCCTTTAAAAAAAAACTTGAAAATCAATATCAAAATTTAAAGTGTATTTTGACCGGAGGTAACATGGGTTATTCGATTGCAAATAACATAGGTTTAAAAAACGCTAATACCAAATATGCTTTAGTTTTAAACCCAGATACTGTTATCAATGAAAAAGCTATTGAAAATTTTTTGGATAGGGCAAGAAAAAATGAACAGTTCTGGTTAATGGGTCCTGGTAACGATCAAATGGTTGAGCTAAACTTTAATAAGGAAGATCTTCTAGAGGTAAATAATATAAAAGGGTTTGCTATTTTTTTTAATTTATCCAAATTCAATAATGATTTTTTCGACGAAAATTATTTTCTTTATTTCGAAGAAATCGATCTTTGTAAAAAAGTAAAAAACTTTCATGGCAAAATTTACTTAGATCCTAAAATTATTATCAAACACAACGGAGCAAGATCCGTTGATAATATAAGTGATTTCGAATTAGAGAAAAATCGAAATTGGCACTGGATGTGGTCTACTTTTTATTTTTACAAAAAACATCGAGGATACCTATTTGCACTTTCTATTATTTTACCTAAGATGATTTCATCTTTAATTAAAGTTATTTTCTTTACTATTACATTTAATAAAAAAAAAAGAGATATTTATTACTTTAGATTGAATGGCATTATTAATTCAGTAATTGGAAAAAAATCATGGTATAGACCCTCACTAGATTGATTTAATTTGTATTAAAAGATAAAAAACCAAATGGTAAAAAAAAATATTATTTTAGTAACCGGTGGTGCCGGGTTCGTTGGAACTAACCTCATTAAATTATTTTTAAAAAAAACAAAATTTAATATTATAAGTTTAGACAATTATTCTTCAGGAAATAAAGTCAACCATGTTAAAAGTCATCGGATTAAATATATTAAAGGAAAAACAGTTGATATAAATCATTTAATTAAAAATCCATCAAAAATTAAATCAGTTTTTCATTTCGGTGAATTTGCGAGGATTTATCAAAGCTTTCTCAAAATGAATGAATGCATCGACTCAAACTCTACAGGATCTAGTGCAGTATTTAATTTTTGTTTAAAGAATAAAATTAAACTAATTTACTCAGCAACATCAGCCTCATTAGGCAACAAGGGAAAAGATAAAAATTTATCTCCATATGCTTTTTCCAAATCAAAAAATTTAGAACTACTAGAGAATTTAAAAAGATGGTTTAATTTTAAATATGAGGTGATTTATTTTTATAATGTTTACGGTCCACATCAAATATGCAAAGGAGAGATGTCCACTGTGATAGGAATATTTGAAGATCATTACAAAAAAAGAAAACCATTACCAATTGTAAAACCAGGGACTCAAACAAGAAGATTTACACACATAGATGATACCGTTAATGTTTGTTATTTAGCTTGGAAAAAAAATTCATGCAAACATTATAGTATAGCAAATAAAAAAACCTATTCGCTTTTAACAGTTGCTAAAATGTTTAATACAAAAATAAAATATTTACCTAAAAGACCAGGTGAGAGATATGCTTCCGCACTTACAAATAAAAATTTGTCAAATAAGATTTATAAATATTACGGTAAAGTAAATTTAAAAGATTATATCAAAAACTTTATTAAAAAAAATTAGTCAGTGACCAGGAAATTCAACTAAGCTCTCAGTCTTGTAGCCTTTTTTTTTAAGTAAATTATTTCCTGGTAGATCAAATAAATTTATAACAAATATAAAACCTGCAACAGAACCTCCAGAGATTTCGATTATTTTTGCAGCTGCCTCAGCTGTACCCCCGGTAGCAATTAAGTCGTCAATAATGAGTATTCTCTCACCTTTTTCTATGGAATCTTTATGTACTTCAATAGTGGCTTTTCCATACTCTAATTCAAAATCTACCGAATGAACTTCTGCAGGAAGTTTATTTTTTTTTCTCAAAAGAATAAAAGGCTTTTCTAATTGATATGAAACAGCAGAGGCAAAAACAAAGCCTCTAGATTCTATTGCTGCAACTTTATCAAAATTCATCTTTCTCGCCAATTCAATTATTTTATCATTGGCAAACTTGAAAGCTTTCGCATCTTTAATAAGAGTTGTAATATCACGAAATAATATTCCTTTTTTTGGATAATCGGGAATAGAGCGAATGTGTTTTTTTAGATCCATTATTTGCTTCAAGTTCTAACAAAAAAGCATTAATAATTAAATGATGAAAAAAAGAAAGCTCGGGATAATTGGTGGTAGTGGACTTTATAAAATGGAAGGTTTTGAAAAAACTAAATGGAAGAAAATAAATACACCCTGGGGAAAACCATCTGATGAAATCTTAATTGCAAAATTAGGTAAAGAGGAAATCTGTTTTATACCCAGACACTCGAGAGGACACAAGATCAACCCAACTAATATTAATTTTAGGGCAAATATTGATGCGATGAAACAATTAGAAGTTACAGATATTATTTCAGTTTCTGCAGTTGGATCATTAAAAGAGGATTTAGAGCCGGGTAAATTTGTTATAGTTGATCAATTTATAGATCGTACATTTTCAAGAGTAAAAACATTTTTTGATGAGGAAATAGTAGCCCATGTTTCAATGGCAAAACCCACAAGTCCAGGGCTATCAGCCTGCTGTGAAGCTGCATTAAATAAATTGGATATAAGTTACCAGGTTGGAGGTACTTATGTGGTTATGGAAGGGCCTCAATTTTCTTCTTTGGCAGAGTCAAATTTATACAGATCTTGGGGGGCAGATGTAATTGGTATGACTAATATGCCCGAGGCTAAATTAGCAAGAGAGGCAGAAATCAGATACAGTACTGTTGCAATGGTTACTGATTATGATTGTTGGCACCCCGATCATGATGAGGTTGATGTAAACATGGTAATTCAAACATTAATGAGAAATGCAGCTAATGCACAAAATATGATTAAAGAAATTATTAAAACTTTTAAAGAGCATTCAGTTAAAAAGGATCCTGCTAATAATTGTCTAGATGTTGCTATAATAACAGACCCAAAATTAAGAACAAAAAAGACAATAAAGAAATTACAAAATGTTGCTGGAAGAGTTTTAAATATCAAAAAATAATCTGTAATGCCAACTTACACGGTAAAATATTCTAATTTTAATCTCTCACAAAAACAAAAAAACTCATTAGCAAATGATATTTCAAATACTCATTATAAATATACGGGTGCAAATACTTTCTTTGCTCAAGTAATATTTCAGAAAA
>QBVU01000015.1 GCA_003284275.1 Pelagibacteraceae bacterium AG-313-A04
AGTTTTTTTAACCTGTCTTTTATCATATAATTTTTTTCCTTTAGCCACAGCAATTTCAACTTTAACTTTCCCTTTTAAAAAATATAACTTGGTTGGTATCAAAGTTAAACCATCTTGATTAATTCTTCCAATAAGTTTATTTATTTCTTTTTTATTTAATAATAGTTTCCTCTCTCCTTTTGGATTGTGATTATTATACGAAGATTGTCTATATAGCGGGATATGTGAATTGATTAAATATAATTCACCATTATTATCTACAGCATAGGAGTCAGCTATACTTCCTTTTCCATCTCGCAAAGACTTAACCTCTGAGCCTTTTAAAACAATACCTGCTTCTAATAGTTCAATAAAAAAATAATTAAAACTTGCTTTTCTGTTTAGACAAATAATTTTTTGCCCAGTACCTACTTTTTGTTTCATTAGAGTAGCTTAGCTGCTTTAAGTGCATCAGTAACCTTTTTTTTAGTTTCTTCTCTAATTTCAACTAAAGGTAATCTTACGGTTGGTTTACACATTCCTAATAAAGAAGCTCCATATTTAACAGGAGAAGGATTACTTTCAATAAATAAAGCTGTATGTAGTGGTTGGAGTAATTTATCCAATTCTGCTGCTTTATTTAAATTTTCCTTACATGCTTTTTGAAAATCAGAGGCAAGTTTAGCTGCAATGTTGGCGGTGACGCCTATTGCACCAACTCCACCCCGCTTATTAAATTCTAGAGCATTATCATCGTTACCAGTTAATTGAATAAATTCTTTTCCCATGGCTTTTAATTGTTGATCAACTCTATTAAGATCACCAGTAGCATCTTTAACACCTTTGATATTTTTTAACTCATAAAGCTTAGCCATTGTATCCACTTCCATATTAATGACTGATCTAGAAGGTATATTGTAAATAATTATTGGGATTCCCACACTATCATTAATTTTTTTGTAGTGCTGATATAAACCTTCTTGAGTTGGTTTGTTATAATAAGGTGTAACAACTAACAAAGCATCTGATCCGGCTTTTTCTGCAAATTTAGATAATTCTATTGCCTCCTGGGTTGAATTTGATCCAGTTCCTGCAATAACTGGAATTTTTCCTTTGCATTCTTTCACAGCTATTTCGATTATCTTTTTGTGTTCATTGTGAGATAAAGTTGGGGACTCGCCTGTAGTTCCACCTGGAACTACCCCATTTGTTCCATTTGCTAAATGGTAGTTGATTAATTTTATATATTCGCCCTCACTTAAATTTTCATCTTTAAATGGTGTGATTAAAGCTACAATTGATCCTTTAAGCATATAATAATATAAGATAGATAATTCTTAACTTATGTTCAATAAATTAATTAGTCTAGTTATTTTAACATTTTTTCTGTTAATTGGTTATAGTTATTCGGACAATCAATTTATATATCCTCAGAAGAAGCCCTCTATTTTTAAAGAGAAAAACAATACTATAAATCAACAAGCTCAGAATGATTTACCTCAAAAAAAACCAGTTATTCAATCTGATGAAGGTCAGGAAAAACAGGTATTAGAAAATCAAAAATCAAGTGTAGAAAAAGAAATTAAGCCAAAAGAAGAATTAACCAAAAAAAAAGAAAAAAAATTAAAAATCGGATTTGTGTTTCCTCAAAAGAAGCCTTCTGTATATAAGGCTAGTACTAAAGAGTTGAAAAAATCATCAATATTAAAACAGAAGGACTTTGAACAAGCAAAAAAAACTGTTGATTATATCAAACAAAAGAAATGGAATAGTGCTCTTAAAAGTAGTGCTAAAATTAAAGATAAAGAATTTAAAACTTTAATTACATGGATGTATCTAAAAACTTCAAGAAATGGAGCATCCTTTAATGAGTATAAAAAATTTATTGAACAAAATGAGGACTATCCAAGAATTAATAGGATAAAATATCTTGCAGAGGAGAAAATTTATTTAAGAGACAATTCACCAACTTCCGTAATCAACTGGTTTGAAAAACACCCTCCTTTAGGTGGTCTAGGAAAAATTAAATTGGCTGAAGCATTTTTAGAACAAAAAAAATTTGATAAAGTTGAAGAATTAATAAAAGATGGATGGATTACAGCTCAAATTAGAAAAAATGATTTAGGTTATTATAGAGCTAAATTTAAAAAGTTTATTAGTTCAGATGATCATATAAAGAGAGCTGACTATCTGGCTTGGGAAAAAAAATATTGGGATTTAAAAAGAATGTTAAAGTACCTCCCTAAAGATCAAAAAGCTTTATATAATGCTCGTCAAATACTAATGAGCAATTCTTATGGTGTTGATAATGCTATTTCAAAAGTACCTGGATATTTAAAACAAGATCCAGGCTTAGAATTTGATAGGCTTAGGTGGAGAAATAGAAGAGGAAGGTTGGAAGGATCGCTTGAAATATTATATCGAAATTCTTTGAAAACGGAAACTCAGATGGTTCGACCTGATAAGTGGTGGGAACAAAGAGAGAGTGTTGTAAGAAGTTTAATTTATAAAAAAAGATATAAGACAGCTTATAAAATTTCAAGTGAACATGCTTTATCTGCAGGACCATCGTTTGCAGAGGCTGAATGGTTGTCCGGATGGATAGCAATAACTTTTTTAAATTCACCTGAATATGCTATCAATCATTTTCAGAACTTTTACAATAATGTGAGTTATCCTATCAGTTTGGCAAGGGGAGCATATTGGTTAGGGCAATCTTATGAAAATTTAAATGAGATAGAACTAGCAAATAATTTTTACTCTAAGGCAGCAAAGTTTCCAATGACATATTATGGTCAGTTAGCATTTAATAAAATAAATCCTGGAGGAAATTTTGAATTAAATGATCAATCCGTATTTAGTAACGAATATGAAAAAGATTTTAAAAAGAATAAACTTATAAGACATTTGAAAATTTTACATGAATTGGATGCAACTCAGTTAGGCAAGGATATTTTTAAACATTTAGCAGAATTAAATATTGAAAAAGGAAGTGAAGTTTTAGCTGCTGATCTTGCCACAAGTCTTGAAAGATATGATTTTGCGATACAAATATCCAAAAAGGCATCTTATCAAAAAAGATTTTATAATAAATATAACTATCCAATTATCTCTACCCCTAAAACTGTAAATAATAAAGTGATGCCTAAACAAGAAATTGTTTTAGCTATAATCAGACAAGAAAGTGAATTTGATAAAAAAGCTAATAGCTGGGCAGGTGCAAGGGGCATGATGCAACTAATGAAACCAACTGCAAAAATCGTAGCAAAACAAGCTAAGCTTCCTTATAGTATAAGTGGTCTAACAACAGATCCAGAATATAACATTAAGCTCGGATCCTATTACTTTAATGGATTGTTGGAAGATTATAACGGAGTTTTTCCTTTTGCAATTGCAGCTTACAACGCTGGCCCTAACAGAGTAAAGACCTGGAGAAGAATTAATGGTGATCCATCTAAAGGACAAGTTTCATATATTAATTGGATCGAACAAATAAGATTTAAAGAGACTAGAAATTACGTGCAAAGGGTACTGGAGAATATTAATGTTTACAAATATATTTTAAGAAGTGAACCTGTTCAAATAGACAGTTATTTTAATTAATTCTGGCGGAAGAGGAGAGATTCGAACTCTCGGTACGATGTTACTCGTACGGTTAGTTAGCAACCAACTGGTTTCAACCACTCACCCACTCTTCCCTTAAATATATTTACAAAAAAAAAGGATTAAATACAAAGAATTTTTAACACTATTAGCGTATGTTTAATTCCTTTAAAACTTTCTTAATAAAAGTACTTAGTATTACTGCATCTGAAGGATCTAAAATTTGATCTTTTTCGTTATTTTCTTCAAGCGTTTCAAAAAGATCTTTTTTAATTTCCTTAAAATTGGATGAAGACGCAAAATCGTTTAATTTATTTTCATATTTATTTGTAAGTGAAACGACTGTAAATCTGAACAATAATAAACAAAATAAAAATATTATAGCACTTTTTAAGAGAAAAATTTTCATAAATTACTTTGCAAATACCTCATTAACAGTAATACCATTTATTATCAACTTATAATAACTTTTATAATCTTTAGGTATTTTATATTTTTCCTCATTACGAGGATCTCTGTTATAATAGTAGTTTGTAAAAATAAAATCAGAATTATGTTTTTTATTTTTTTGAGTTCCATAAAAATTAATATTTTGAGAGTAAGGAATTTTCCCGTCTGAATATCTTAGATTTATTAATGGAGTGAAACTTGATGTAGATATAGAAAAATTATTTTTATTCGAGATTAGATAATCAATTGTTTTCTTATTGCCAGAACCCCAATAATCAACTGGTAATTTTCCCTCTATAAAAGGTTTTGATATAAAATTAAAATAAATATTTTGCACAGGGTGAGAATTGTAAATAAAAACGAAGTTGCTTATAATTTGTAATATCAAAATGAAGTAAATAATCTTAACCTTTTTTTTATTTAACAAACTAATTAATCCAAATAATGATAGATATATTAAAAATGGATAAATAAAATAAAGGTGTCTCCACCCATTATATAAAGTTGAATTTAAAGTTACAACAAAAAATATTGGAATAAAAAAACATAAAAAGATAAATAGATTAATCATTTGGTCTTTGTCCTTCCATAATTTCAAATTTTTATTAAATTCTATTTCTAGAAAAAAGATAATGTACTTTTTAATAAACAAAAATATTCCACTTAAAATTATTAAAATAAATATAGTTGGTGTGGTGGACAAAAACCAAACAAAAAAATAATGCCAAGGAATATTTTCAGGATTCAAATACTCACCTAAGTACAATGTTCTAAACTTC
>QBVU01000016.1 GCA_003284275.1 Pelagibacteraceae bacterium AG-313-A04
AAAGAAGAAAACAAATTTTTATTGCAACTTCTTCAGTAGGACCAGGATCAACTAATATGATTACAGCAGCAGCTGTTGCAATGAGCAATAGACTTCCAATTTTATTTTTACCTGGAGATACTTTTGCAAATAGAATGCCGGATCCTGTATTGCAACAAGTTGAACATTTTAATAATCCAGGAATTACACAAAATGATGGGTTTAAACCAGTGGTAAGATACTTTGATAGGATAACAAGACCCGAACAAATAATATCTAGTTTACAACAAGCAATTCAAGTAATGCTTGACCCTGCTGACTGTGGCCCTGCCTGTATTTCTTTAAGCCAAGATGTCCAAGGTGAAGTTTATGATTATCCTGAAGAATTTTTTAAAGAGAGAATTCATACAATAAGAAGACCAAAACCAGATGATTTTCAAATTAAAGAGGCAGCAGAATTAATAAAAAAATCAAAAAAACCAATCATTATTGCTGGTGGTGGAGTCTTATATTCTGATGCAACAGATGAATTAAGTGACTTTGCAAAAAAACATAATATACCGGTTACTCAGACGGTTATGGGTTATTCTTCTCTTAAAAAAGATCATTCCCATTATTTAGGTGCTATTGGAGGACTAGGAAGTAAAGCCGCTAATAATTTAAGCAAAGAAACTGACACAGCTATAGCTATAGGAACTAAATTAGCAGATTTTACTACTGGCTCGTGGGCAAATTTTGAAAATCCTGATTTTAAATTAGTTTCTATAAATGCAGCTAGATTTGATGCAAACAAACATATGGCCCAGGCTATTGTTGGTGATGCTAAAGTTTCATTAATTGAACTGTCCCAGGCTCTCGGAAGCTGGAAATCAGATGATAGCTGGTACAAAAAATCTAGAGTAGAGCTTAAAGATTGGGACACTTATGTAGAAAAACATAGCGGTCCTACTAATCAAAAACTGCCTAGTTATGCTCAAGTCATAGGAGCTTGCTATAGAAACTCAGATCCGTCTGATATAGCTGTAACAGCAGCTGGTGGACTTGTTGGAGAAGTAATACAAGTGTGGAAACCGAGGGAACTAAACACTCATGAAACTGAATGGGGTTTTAGTTGTATGGGTTATGAAATTTCAGGCGCACTTGGAATTAAAATGGCAAATCCAGATAAAGAAGTTGTATCATTTGTTGGAGATGGATCTTACCTCTTATATAATTCTGATATTTACAGCTCCGTCATTACTAATAACAAATTAATAATAATTGTATGTGATAATGGAGGTCATGCAGTCATAAATAGACTTCAATTATACAAAGGCGGAAAAGAATTTAATTGTCTATTTAAAAGTTCAAAAACTCCTAATTTAGTTCCAGTTAATTTTGCTGCCCATGCTAAAAGTATGGGTGCAGATGGTGAACAAGTCAATTCTATTTCTGAACTAGAGGAAGCTTTTAAAAGGGCGAAGAGATCAAAAAATACTTATGTTATATCAATTCAGACTGATGGATATCAATGGTTAGAGGGATCTGCTTACTGGGAGAGCCCTACATTGGGTATACCAGCAACAGAAGAAAATAAGAAATCACTCAAAGAACACCTTGAAGGAAAAAAGAAACAAAGAAAAGGTGTTTAAATTACATGTCTAAAGTTTTTAATGTGGGATTAATTGGCTGTGGTCATATAGCAGAGACTTATTTTAGAGCACATAAATACTTTAATAATTTAAGAATTATAAAATGTGCTGATATCAATAAAAAGGCAGCTGATAAGTGTGCAAAAATTAATAAAATCAGATCTGTTTCAGTCAATGAATTACTTAAAGATAAAGATATAAAAGTTATACTTAATCTTACTATTCCTAAAGCTCATTATATTATTGCAAAAAAATCTTTACTAAATAATAAACATGTTTATTCAGAAAAACCTTTGGCTGTAAGCTTAAAAGACGGAAAAGAACTTATTAAAATAGCAAAAAGAAAAAAACTATATATTGGAAATGCACCTGACACTTTTTTAGGTGGTGGCAATCAAAAAGCAAAAGAACTACTAGATAAAAAAATAATTGGTAAAGTTAAATTTGGAAACGCTATCTTTGCTTTTCCAGGGGTTCAATCTTATCACCCGAATCCTGAACCTTGGTTCGCAAATAAAGAAGGCGGCCCTGTAATTGATATGGGTCCTTATTATTTAACTGCATTAGTAAATCTATTAGGACCCGCTGAAGAAGTTAGAAGCATTTCAGCTAAAGGTGTAGATAAAAGAGTTATAGGCATAGGACCAAAAAAAGGAAAAAGTTTTAAAGTTCAATGCCCTACTACTTATTTCTCAACGATTAAATTTAAAAATGGTTCAATAATAAGAGTTACATTATCTTTTGACGTAATTTCACATCTAAGAAATCATATAGAGCTATATGGAGAAAAGGGATCAATGATAGTACCCGACCCTAATATGTTTGGAGGATCAGTTTTAATAAATAATAAGTTAGGTAGTTCTTGGAAAACTTATAAAACTAATAATATGAAATTAGGAAAAATTAATATTAGATCTCAAAGCTCAAGAGCCAATGAATCGCCAACTAACGCAAATTATAGAGGAGTTGGACTGTCTGAAATGATATTTTCTATACAAAATAAGAAAATTAATAAATGCAATGGTAATTTATCACTTCATGTTCTAAATATCATTGAAGCAATTCATGTTTCTGCAAAGAAAAATAAAGCTCAAAAAATAACTGTTAAGTGTGAAAAACCAAAATCTTTTACCAATAAAGAAATCAATTCAATTATGAAATAATTAATTTGTTGAAAGTCTATTCATTTCTTTTAATTCAACTTCTAACTTATCTAATTCTTCACCGCCTGCCATCATACTTAAAAGTTTTTCTCTTGTAATATTCTTTTTTTCATACGTTCCTAAGCTTTTACCTCTATTTAAAACTGTAAAACTGTTGCCTACAGGGTAAGCATGATGAACATTATGAGTAATTAAAATAACCGCTAATCCTTGAGAAGCAGCTTTGACAATATATTTTAAAACTACAGATGCTTGATGTACACCTAATGCAGAAGTGGGTTCATCTAATACTAATACTTTAGCACCAAAATAAATTGCTCTACTTATTGCTAAACATTGTCTTTCACCTCCCGACATAGTTCCTACAGCTTGAGACGGGTCTCTAACGTCAATTCCTATTTGTCCCATTCTTTCTGCTGCAATCTTATTTGCTTTTTCAATATCAAAAGTTTTAAAAAAAAGTGGACCTTTTAAAGGTTCTCTGCCCATAAAAAAATTCCTAGTTATACTCATCAATGATACTAGTGCTAAGTCTTGGTAGACTGTAGCAATACCCATATCTAACGCATCTTTTGGGTTGTCAAATATTGTTTTTTTTCCATCTACAATTATTTCACCCTCATCAGGCTTATGTACACCGGCTAAAGTTTTGATAAGAGTTGATTTTCCAGCTCCGTTATCACCCAGTAAACACATAATCTCACCTTTCTTAAGCTTCATTGTTACATCTTTCAAAGCAATTACTTTTCCAAAAAATTTACTGATATTATTAAACTCGACAAGATAATCGGACATTATTTACTCTCTGTTACTTTTTTTCTTATATAATTATTAAATATTACTGCAACTAACATCATTGCTCCCAAAAAGACTTTAAACCAATCAGTGTCTACATCTGTATAAAAGATTCCCATTGATACAGTACCAAATATTATTGCTCCAAATGCTGCACCAATAGCCGAACCATATCCTCCTGTAAGCAAACATCCACCTACTACAGCAGCTGCAATAGCCTCTAATTCTTTTAAAGTTCCCCGCATAGTATCTGCAGATCCCGCATCTAATACCTGGATGGTCGCAAAGATTGTCGCTGCTACTGCCGTTCCAATAAATAAACTTATTTTTACTCTACCAACTGGAACACCTACATTATTAGCTCCATTTTTATCTCCACCAGATGCAAATATCCAATTTCCATACCTGGTTTTCATTAGTATCCAAGTAGTTAAGATTGCTAAAGCGATAAACCATATCACTGATGGAGGTATACCTGTTGCTAAAGGAGACCCGTCGGTTCTCAAAGCTATTAAATTCATTGAACCTAACCATGTAAAAACCCATTTGAATGTATCTGTTGCGAAAATCCAAGCTATAGGATCATTCTCAATTAAAACACGCAATCCAGGAACTTGAGTCCGTCCTGTAATTAATCTTGTTAATGCTAATGTAGCTCCTCTTAAAATGAATAACATTGCTAAAGTAACTATAAAAGAGGGCAAACCTGTTTTAACAACTAGAATTCCATTAAAGTATCCAACTAAAACTGCCATTGAAAAGGCAAATATTATACTCATCCATAAAGGCCAGCCCCAATAAATTGCAGGAATTGCTATACAAATTCCAGCAAAACCAATCATTGATCCAATAGATAAATCAAATTCTCCGCCAATCATTAACATCGCAGCAGCAATGGCTATAATTCCTAGATTAGCTGAAACATCTAAAAAATTTAAAATTCCGTATGCACTAAACATTCCAGTATCGCCTGCTATGATTCCAAAAAATATGAAAACTAA
>QBVU01000017.1 GCA_003284275.1 Pelagibacteraceae bacterium AG-313-A04
TCAAAATCATTAAATGATCAATTAAGTGATTTATCAAAGGGAATAGATAAAGTATTCAAAAGTATATTTCCAATAGAGGATGGAAACGATAAATCTACATTAGAATATATATCTTATAAATTAGAAAAACCTAAATTTGATGTAATTGAGTGTAAGCAAAGAAGTCTATCTTATTCAGCTGCACTTAAAGCAACATTAAGATTAGTTGTTTACGATATTGATACAGAGACTAACACTAAACAAATTCTCTCAGCAAAAGAACAAGAAGTGTTTATAGGAGATCTTCCTTTGATGACACCAAGCGCTACTTTTATAACTAACGGGGTAGAAAGAGTAGTAGTTAACCAAATGCATAGAAGCCCTGGAGTATTTTTTGATCATGACAAAGGAAAAACACATGCTAGTGGCAAGCTTTTATTTAATTGTAGAATAATTCCCGGAAGAGGATCGTGGTTAGATTTTGAATTTGATCCAAAAGATATTCTATACTTTCGAATTGATAGAAAGAAAAAACTTCCTATTACAACTTTTTTATTTGCATTAGGTTTCACCAAAAATAAAATTATAGATAATTTTTACTCTACAAATAAATATTCTTATAATAAAGAAACCAAAAGTTGGATTACAGATTTTAATTTGGAAAATTATAAAAGGCCAATTAAGCTTTCGTATGATTTAATAGATGCAAAAAATAATAAAAAAGTTTTAGGTAAAGGAGAAAAAATAAACGTTGTAATTGCTAAAAAACTTAATGAAAAAGGACTAAATACAATTTCAATTCCTAATGAGCAAATAGTAGGAAAGTACATTGGAAGCGATATAAAAGATAAAAATGGGGATATAGTGGTAGGTGCTGGTTTTGATATAACGGAAGAGCAACTAGAAAAAATTATTTCTCAAGATGTAAAAGACTTAATCATAGTTAATATAGATCCAATAAATAAAGGACCTTACATTTTAGAAAGTCTTAAAATTGATAAAAATTTAAATAAAAATGACGCTTTAAGCGATATTTACAAAGTTTTAAGACCAGGCGAAGCACCGTCTGCAGAAATAGCGGAAGAAATATTTAATAACCTGTACTTTAAAAAAGAAAGATACGACTTATCCGAAGTTGGTCGTGTTAAACTTAACTCAAAATTGAACTTAGAGACTAGTGCAAAAAAAACTGTCCTAGAAACAACCGATATAGTTGCGATTATAAAATTCATGTTAGACTTAAGAGATGGTAAAGGAGACGTTGATGATATTGACCATCTGGGTAACCGAAGAGTTCGTTCAGTTGGAGAATTAGTAGAAAATCAATTCAGAATTGGACTTTTAAGAATGGAAAGAACAGTCAAAGAAAAAATGTCAACTTTTTTAGAAATAGAGTCTGCAATGCCTCAAGATTTAATCAACGCAAAACCTATTACAACATCATTAAAAGATTTTTTTGCTACTTCACAACTTTCTCAATTTATGGATCAAACTAATCCATTATCTGAAATTACTCATAAGAGAAGAGTCTCTGCTCTTGGCCCAGGAGGCTTAACTAGGGAAAGGGCTGGTTTTGAAGTAAGAGATGTACATCCAACGCATTATGGAAGAATTTGTCCAATAGAAACGCCAGAAGGTCCAAATATAGGATTAATAAATAGTCTAGCCACATACTGTCGAGTGAATAAATTTGGTTATATTGAAAGTCCTTATAAAAAAGTTGTAAATGGTAAAGTAACGTCTGAAATAAAATATCTTTCAGCAATCGAGGAAGAAAAATTTACTATAGCTCAAGCAAACTCAGTATTAAATAAAGACGGATCCTTTGTTGAGGAACTAGTTGCCTGCAGAAAAAATTTAAATTTTGAATTATCTACAAGAGAAAATATAGATTATATAGACGTTTCACCAAAACAATTGGTATCAGTTGCAGCTGCATTAATACCTTTTTTAGAAAACGATGATGCTAACAGAGCGCTCATGGGATCAAATATGATGAGACAAGCTGTGCCTTTATTAAAACCAGAGTCTCCTTTAGTTGGAACTGGAATTGAGTCTGATGTTGCTCTTGATTCAGGCGTAACTATAGTAGCTAGAAGAAACGGTTTAGTAGATAAGATTGACGGAAAAAGAATTGTAGTTAAAGTTACCGATGTAACAGATTTATCTCAATCCGCTGTAGATATTTATAATTTATCAAAATTTCAAAGATCTAATCAGAACACATGTATAAATCAAAAACCTTTGGTTAAAGTAGGGGATAAAATAAAAAAAGGAGACATTATAGCTGATGGCCCTGCTACAAAACTCGGTGAGCTAGCCTTAGGAAAAAACGTTACCGTCGCATTTATGCCTTGGCAAGGATACAACTTTGAAGACTCAATTTTAATTTCAGAAAGATGTGTTACAGATGATGTATTTACTTCTATCCACATAGAAGAATATGAGTCAATGGCGAGAGATACGAAACTTGGTGCAGAAGAAATTACCAGGGATATACCCAATGTAAGCGAAGAAAGTTTAAGAAATCTTGACGAGTCTGGAATTGTTTATGTGGGTGCCGAAGTAAAACCTGGTGATATTTTAGTTGGTAAAGTAACTCCTAAAAGTGAAACATCTTCAAGCCCAGAAGAAAAATTGTTAAGATCAATATTTGGAGAAAAAGCCACTGATGTAAGAGACTCCTCATTAAAATTACCCTCTGGAAGTACCGGTGTGGTAATTGATGTTAGAGTATTTAATAGACATGGTATTGAAAAAGATGAGAGATCTATTGCAATCGAGAGAGCTGAAATAGAATCGGTTCAAGAAGATAAAAAGGTAGAGGAGGAAATTCTTAATAGAAATATCAAATTAAGAGCTATTGATTTACTTAATGGCCAAGCCATAAATAAACAATTTAAAGATTTAAAACCAGGAACAACTTTAAATCAAAACGATTTTGAAAATCTAACTCTAAAAGATCTTTGGAAAATCCCTTTACAAAAACAAGAATTAAATAACGATCTTGAAAAACTTAAAAACCAATTTGAAAATGCATCCGAAGATATAAGGTTAAGATTTGAAGATAAAGTTACCAAAATACAACAAGGAGATGATTTATTACCCACAGTTATGAAAGTGGTAAAAGTCTTTGTTGCTGTAAAAAGAAGATTAATGCCAGGTGATAAAATGGCTGGAAGACATGGAAATAAAGGTGTTGTCAGTAAAATCGTACCAGTTGAAGATATGCCTTATATGGAAAATGGTAAGCCCGTTGACATTGTTTTAAATCCTTTAGGAGTACCAAGTCGTATGAATGTAGGTCAGATTCTTGAAACTCATCTAGGTTGGTCATGTTCCGAGCTCGGTGATCAAATAAAAAGATACTTAAAAAATTTTGAAAAAGAAATTGAAAAAGTAAAGGAAAAATTAAAAGAAATATACGGAAAGACTTACTATGAAGATGTCGTTTCAAAATTAACTAATAAAGAAATTTCAGAATTAGTTCAAAATTTATCTAACGGTGTTCCAATTGCCACTCCTGTTTTCGATGGTGCGAGTACTGAAGATATTACAAAAATGTTAGATCTCGCTATGCTGCCAAATTCTGGACAAACCTATTTATGGAATGGCCAAACAGGAGAAAGATTTGACAGACCAGTTACAGTAGGAATAATTTACATGTTAAAACTAAACCATTTAGTTGAAGATAAAATTCACGCTAGATCAACAGGTCCGTATAGTTTAGTCACACAACAACCCTTAGGTGGTAAAGCGCAATTAGGTGGAC
>QBVU01000018.1 GCA_003284275.1 Pelagibacteraceae bacterium AG-313-A04
AAAAGAAGGTTGGAAAGTTGCAGTTTCAGCTAGAAGAAAAGAATTGTTGGATGAGTTGGCCGAAAATGAAAATATTTCCTCCTTTCCTTTAGACGTTACTGATAGATCTCAAATAAATAATACGTTTAAAAATATTTTAAATGAATTCGGTGATTTAGACATATGTTTGTTTTCAAGCGGAACATATGAGCCCAAAGACGAGCAAAGCATAGATCCAGATAAAATAAAAAATGTGATTAATGTTAATTTTTTAGGGGTTATTGATTGTGTAAAAGTTGTTGAGGATTATTTTAAAAATAAGAAGTCTGGACACGTTTCGATAGTTTCCTCAATTGCAGGTTACAGAGGTCTGCCAAATTCTAGTGGTTATGGCCCCTCAAAAGCTGCTTTAACTAATTTTAGTGAAAGTATTTACTTTGATTTTAAAAAATTTGGAGTTAGGGTCTCAGTTGTATCACCAGGTTTCATCAAAACTCCTTTGACCGATAAAAATAAGTTTCCTATGCCATTTTTAAAAACTCCTAAATACGCTGCAGACAAAATATATAATGGCTTGGTAAAAGGAAATGCTTTTGAAATTCATTTCCCAAAAGGATTAACTTTGACTTTAAAATTTTTAAGAATATTACCTTATAGACTTTATTTATTTTTAGTAGACAAACTTGTGAAACGATAATTAAAGAAGAGAGTCAACGAATTCCCAATTAATAAGCTTATCAAAAAAATTTTCTAAATAAGCTGGTCTTTTATTTCTATAATCTAAATAATACGAATGCTCCCATACGTCACACCCTAATATTGGTTTCATATTATGAATTATGGGATTTTCTGCATTAGGTGATTTAGTCACCACTAACTTGTCTTCTTTTAAAGATAACCAACACCATCCAGATCCAAACTGAGTAACTCCAGCATTGATGAATTCTTCTCTAAATTTTTCAAAACTTCCAAAGTCTTGTTTAATCTTATTCTCTAGTTTAGATGGAACTTTTCCTCCACCATTAGGTTTCATGCATTTCCAAAAGAGATTGTGATTCCAATGTTGGCTTGCATTATTAAATATTCCTGCTTTTTTATCATCTGATGATTTTTTAATTGTTTCCTCTAATGATAATTTTTCGTATTCAGACCCTTTTATAAAATTATTAAGATTGGTAATATAAGTTTGATGATGTTTGCCATGATGTAAATCTAACGTTTGCTCTGACATTATTGGAGAAAGAGCTGAGTTAGCGTAATCTAATTTAGGAAGTTCAAACATATTAATCTTTTACGAACATTACAGTTAATTCGGCAACTTTAATTCCAAACTTAGTCATAGTCGCCCTGTTTATTGCCACACGCTCATCTTGCATGAAAATCCAATCATCAAAAGTAATCTTAATATTCTTTCCTTTTACTGGCACCAACAAAACATATTCAAACTTAAAAGCTGGTCCATATGAATATCCTTTAGCTTTACCAACCACGTCTGATGCAGTACCCTCGTAGTTATGTTCATCTATTTTAGTAATTGTCCACTGTCGAGTCTGTTTTTCCCCATCTGTCCAATTAAAGACTTCATCTAAAATTAGCTTCGAACCATCCCATTTGCCATCTAAATCAGCCTTAAACTGCCTGGTTACTTTTCCTGATCTGTTTTGAAGAACGCCCCATGCTTTCACATTTCCTGATAAATAGTCTTCAATAATTAATCTTGGTTTTTGATCTTTAAAATCTGTTGGTTTCATTGTATTTGCACACCCAGTTAATATTAATAATATAAAAAATCCAAATATTTTCTTCATTACTTTTACTTACTTATTCGACATTGAAAATTGAATCAAGTTGATGTTTTTAGACTTAAATCCCGCTTCGCAATAAGAGAGATAAAATTCCCACATTCTCTTAAAAGTTTCATCAAATCCTAAAGGAGCAATATCGCTCCACACTTTAAGAAAATTTTCTCTCCATATTGCTAGGGTTTTAGCATAGTCATCTGAGTAAGAGTTAACCTTTAAAAGACCTAGATTATTTTTTTTGATTAATGATTTCATAAAACTTAGTGAAGGCAAAAATCCTCCTGGAAAAATATACTTTTGAATAAAATCTTCGCTATTTCTATATCTCTCGAACAAGTCATCTCTGATGGTTATCCCTTGTATTGCAGCTAAACCATTTGCATTAAGAGATCTTTTAATAGTCTCAAAATATTTATTTAAATATTTTTCACCTACAGCTTCAATCATTTCAATTGATGCTATTTTGTCATATTTTTCTTTTAAATCTCGATAATCTAAAAACATTACGTTTACTTTGTTGTTTAAGCCTGCATTGTTTATTCTATTTTTTGTAAACTCAAATTGTTTTTTGGATATAGTTATACAGTCGATAGTGACATTATAATTTTTAGCAAAGTATTCAGAAAAGCCTCCCCAGCCGCAACCTATTTCTAAAACTTTATCTCCATCTTTTACTTTTAATAAATCAATAAGTTTTTGATATTTATTTTGTTGAGCTTGTTCCAAGCTATCATTGGAATTTTGATAAACTGCACTGGAATAAGTAAGAGATTTATCTAGCCATTGAGAAAAAAAACTATTGCCTAAATCATAATGTTTAGAAATATATTTTAAGCTTTTTGATTTAGTGTTAGAAGCAAAGATGTTTTTGAAAAAGTTCTTAATTTTTTGAATTCTTAAACTACCTGAAAATGAATAAACTAATTTTATATTTCTTGCCGTTAATTCTATTAGATTTGTAAGATTAGTAGTGTAAAAATCTTTTTTCATATGTGCCTCACCCAAAGACGAACTTCCACCCATCACAACATTAAAATAAAATTGGGGATTATTTACTTTTATATCTGAGGATAATTTACTTTCTAGATCACCAAAATGAAAAACTTTTCCATCATAATTAATTAATTTTAAATTACCTTGTGTAATATTTTTTAATTTATTTAGAACAAATTTTTCTGAAATTTTAAATAAGCTCATTAATATTCCTCGTAACTTAAATTATTTTTAAATTTTACTTTTCTCTTTCTGAATATTGCTCCTTTTTTCCACAAAAGTAATGCTTCATAATGTATCGAACTAATAATTTTAATTGTCATTAAAGGATATTTAAAAAAATTTTTGATAAGTTGTTTAAAATTAAACTCTTTTTTGTCTCCCGTTTGGGTGGCTGTTAAAATTGTACCTGTTGAATCTGTTTGTTTAATAAAAACTGAAAGCTTATTATTTGG
>QBVU01000019.1 GCA_003284275.1 Pelagibacteraceae bacterium AG-313-A04
TATGGTTATTTATTTGAAGATATCTCATTTTTTAAAGCCGGAAATCAAGGTGGCCATACTTTAGAAAGATCCTCTAGAATTACAAAAAAAATCAATGAAATAAGTGAAAATAATTCAAGGACAAATTTTGAACCACCATGTGAAATGTTATGGAATAGATTGCATCTAACTTCAGAAGGTTTTTTTACAGGGTGCTGTGTCGATTATGAAAATAGCTTAGTTTATAAAAAATTTGAAAAAGATGAGTCAATAAAAGATCAATTTAATTCTAGCGATATAATTAATCTTAGAAAAAAACATTTAGAAAATAATTTAGATGGAACTTTATGTAAAAATTGTCTTTACAATGTGGATGAGCCGTATGAAAAAATTATGAATTCAAGTGCTAAAAATTCAAAAAAAAATGATAAGAAAGAAAAAAATTTAAAGATTAGAGTAGATTTAATCGAGAATATTTAGATTAATGGGTCTCTTTATATAATAAAGGTATACGACCTTTTAATAACAAAGCTTATTTCACTTTTATCTATAATCCATTGGATAATAGAAAGTCACACACTGGCCACACAAAACATAACTTGCAGTTGTTTGATAACTTGAGTTATAAATAAATACAGTTATAACAATGTAAAATCTAGGAGCCCTCGTGGTGAAATTGGTAGACACAAAGGACTTAAAATCCTTGCCCTTTTGGGAGTGCCAGTTCGAGTCTGGCCGAGGGCACCACTTAAATGATGAATAAAAACCTAATAATATCCGATAAGAATTCAAAATCTTTAATTATTAAAAAAAAATTACTAAAAAGTTTAAAGAAACAAAATTTAAAAATGATAAATGTTATCATTGTAATTGGTGGTGATGGTTTCATGCTTCAAACTTTAAAAAGAAACAAAAATATAAACAAATTATTTTATGGAATAAATTCTGGAAATTATGGTTTTTTGATGAACAAATTTTCTAATAAGAATATTTTAAAAAATATCAATCAATCTAAACTTATAAAAATTTCTCCTTTAGAAATGAAAGTAAAAAATATTAAAAACAAAGTTAAAAAAAGTTTAGCAATTAATGAAGTTTCAATTTTAAGACAAACAAGACAGGCTACTTCAATATCTTTAAAAATTGGAAACAAATTTTTGATTAAGAATCTTGTCTCGGATGGTGTTCTAGTTTCTACACCTGCGGGTAGCACAGCTTACAATTTATCTGTTCATGGACCTATACTAAATTTAAATTCAAAGAAAATTTCTATTGCACCAATTAGCCCTTTTAGACCTAGAAGATGGAAAGGAAAAATTGTATCTGACAAGTCTAAAATTTTAATAAATAATTTAAATCCAATTAAAAGACCAATAAGTGCTGTTGCAGACAATATTGAAGTAAGAAACGCAAAAACTATATCAATTACAGTTAAACATAAAATCAAGTTTAACCTTTTGTATGATAAAAATAAGAGTTTGAATAAAAAGATTAAACTAGAGCAATTAATCAAAGAAACTTCATAAAAGAATTAAAATTTAAATTATCGATATTTATATTTTTATAATGTATAAAAAGTTATGTTAGAAAATTTTCAATTAACAGAGTCCGCACCAATATCTTTTACTTCGCTATTCATAAATTTAGGCATTGGCGCAATTGTGTCTATTCTTTTAAAAATTCATTACAAAAAATACGGCTCAACAATAAGTAATCGAGAGGAATTTAGTAATATTTTCCCCTTTATTTTATTAACGACTACTCTTGTTATAACAATAGTAAAATCCTCGTTAGCTTTATCGCTTGGTTTAGTTGGTGCGTTATCTATTGTCAGATTTAGAACTCCGATTAAAGAACCAGAGGAGCTTTCATATTTATTTATTTGTATAGCTGCTGGCCTTGGGTTTGGAGCTAATCAAACTCTCATAACTTTAACTTCTGTAATTTTGATTTTGTTATTTATGACTTTATTTAAAATCTTTAGAAAATCAGCAATTGAAAAAAATATGTTTATATCGCTTGAGTTAAATACAGCAAAAATTAAGGATCAAGAAAATTTATTAAAAAAAATAAATAAGATTATTTTAAATGAGGTCGATAATTTTGACTTAAGAAGATTTGATACAAAAGAGGATAACATTGAAGTGACTTATATGATAAGTGTTAAAAAAATAGACTCAATTGAAAAATTAATGGGTGACTTAAAAAAAAATTTTCCAGGTATTTCTGTTACTTATATTGA